>JAPPOT010000222.1 GCA_028817855.1 Myxococcales bacterium | reverse complement strand
CAATCGTCGTGCAGCCGCGCGGCGAGCGCGGCTCCGCTCCGGGCTTCAACGCCGCCTTCGAGCCCGCACGCACGCCCTCCGACTGGCTCAGCCGCGACCCCGCCGAGGTCGACGCCTACATCGCCGATCCCCTGTGCGGCTTCGAGGCCCGCCGGGCCGGCGGCGGTCGCTCGGCTCGACCCGACTACGCGACGCTCGCGCGCGACGACCTCTTCGAAGGCACGCGCTCCCGGCTGCCCGTGCTGCTGCTGTCGGGCGAGCGCGACCCGATCCACCGCGACATGGAGGGCCTGCGCACCCTCGAGCAGCGCCTGGCAAGCGCCGGTGTCTCGCGCGTCGACACGCGTTACTTCGAGGGCGGACGCCACGAGATGCTCAACGAGCTAGACCGCGATCAGGTCATGGCCGAGGCCCGCGACTGGATGCTCGACGCCCTGGCGCTCCCCCTGGACGCGCAATGAAGACCGCGCCGCCCGCCGCGCGTCGTCAGCAGGTGATCAGGTTCAGTATCAGCAGGCCGCAGCCGCACTGGCCGGCGTTGGTGCAGCAGGGGCCCTGCAGCACCGGGCACGAGGGACAGCTGGATGGCGAACATGTAGACGGCATGGGTGCGGGCGGCGGGGCGCTGCCGCCCGCGTCGTCCATCCCTGCGGTTCCCATCCCGGCCGACCCCGCCATGCCTCCGGCACCGCCGCCTCCCGCCGCGCCGGCCGCACCCGCTGCGCCCGTACCCGGGTCTTCCGGCTCGGCGGGGTCTGGCTGCGGCTCCTCTTCCATGGGCGGGAGCTGACAGCTGCGACACTCGGAGAAGAAGCCGTCTGCCGGCGAGCTGGTGTCGAACTGGCAGACTCGCTCGCCCATCCCCCCATCGTCACAGGTACACGGCTCGACCGCTCCCTGGCTGCACGGATCGCCTGCCGGCACCGCGGGTGCATCGCTCATCTCGCCCGCGACGTCGTCCATCGGCGCAGGCGGTGGGCCCGCGTCGACCTCGTCCAGCGGCTGGGCGCCGATCGGCTGCTCATCCAGCTGCTGTCCCCCCACGTCCTGCACGCCCTCGGCGCACGCCACGACCCAAAGCATCGCCACGACCGCGCCCCCGCGGGCGCACGCGTCCCCGACCCTACCCACCATCGAACCACCTCACCGAGCTACCTGGTGCTACCCACACCAGTGTCCCACGCACACCCTACGGCGATCACAGACCGAAGCCAACCACCCCCAGCGATGTGAGCGAACCCTTTCTCACACGTGGTCACCCGACCGACCCGTTGCGCCCGGGACGTGATTGTGTTGCCTCAGTCTGCGGTCTCGACGCGGCAGTGTGCGGCCACGCGCTCTTCCCAGCTCGGCAGCGGCTCGATCAACAAGTAAGCCACCCCACCGACGCGCGCCTCCGGCACGACGCGGCGCTGGGAGCCACCGATGCGGCGCTCCGCGACCGTGGGGTGGCTCTGGACCATCCGCCCGGTCAGCAGCAGCCGGGTATCACCGGGCAGCGTCTCCTTGGAATGGGACGCGCCCATGCTCGCCAGGTACCCGACGAAGCCGTGGGCGATCAGCTCGTCATCGCCCGCGTTGCCGCCGAGCGGCCATATGTGCTGACTGTCGCCCACCTCGACCTCGAACGGCTCGAAACAGCCCTCCACGACGCGGTAGCGATCCTTGGAACACCCGCACAGAGCGACCAGACCCAGGAGCACCAGCAGAAGCCAAAGGTGGTGTCCGAGTCGATCCCCCACGACCGAAGCATAGCGGCCGCGCCCAGGCCTGCCAGCGACGCGGCGCCACCCCCGCCCGGGAGTAGAGGGCCTACGAGTGCGAGCGCGCCCGGCGCCGAGGGTGCGGTCGCACACAGAAAGTGATTCTATCCCGATGTGCGTGTCCACCTGGTGCTGGTGCTCGTCGTCTTCGCCGCGGGACACGCGCGCGCCGACTCGCCGGCCGTGAGCACGGTGGCCGGCACGACGCAGGACGCGGAAGTCCTGCAGCACCTCGCGGGCCTGATCGATCGACCGCTGATGCCACGCGAGGGCGTCGCGGCCGACGATCTACCCGGCGTACTGCGGCAGGCGAGCACCTGGCCCGGGCGGCACGTCCTGGTGGTCAACCGCGCCGGGGGCATGCTGCACGTGGTCGATGCGCGCGAGGGCACGATCGTCACCCGGCTGCTGGTGGATGAGTCCGTGCGCAGCTCGCCCTACGCGGTCGCCTTCATCGCGGCCGAGTTGCTCGGGCTCTCCGAGCAACTCGTGGAGGTGCGCGAGGCCTCAGCAGCGGATGTGCACGCGGGGGCGGCCGAGCTCGGACCGGAGCCGGAGCCGGCAGGCGAGCGGGACGGCTTTGCGCTCGGTCTGTCCGCCGAGTGGACGCGCTACCCGGCGTCCGGGGTGGTGCTCTGGCGACCCGCGTTCGAGGCCTGGTGGCGGCCCGGCGGCAGGAGCACCGGGCTGCGACCGCTGGTCGGGCTGCGCGCGTCGCTGCTCGGCGACTGGACGGGGGGCACGGGCGAGCAGCCGGTGGAGCTGACCCAGCACGACGCGGACCTGCGCGTCGGCCTCGCGAGCGAGCTCGGAGCCTCGACGTTGGTGGTGGCGCTCGCGATCGGCGCACAGTGGGGCGAGGCCGGGCTCGCGCCGGAGCCGGCGCGCGACCGCGAGCTGCTCGCGCGCCTGGGGCTCGCGCTCCAGGTGCGCCACAGGCTCGTGCAATCGCTGAGCTTTTGCGGCGGGGTCGAGGGCATCGTGACGCCCGTCGCAACACGCTACGCAGCCCGGGGCGAGGAGCTGGTGGCGCCCGCGCGGCTCGGGGTCTCGGTCAACCTCGGGCTGGCGTGGGACAATCGGCTCTGAGCCGTCGCCTTTCTTTCATCATCTGCATGCCGCCCGACGACACAGGGGACGTGAACCAGCTCGCGCGGACGGCGCCGGCGGGCGCAGCCATGGCAGCAGTGACGGACGACTGGGTAACCCGGGCGGCCGCGGGGGATCCCGCGGCCCAGGAGCGTCTTATCCGCGAGCAGTGGCCACGGGTCGAGGGCCTGCTCGCGCGCATGCTGGGCCCGCGCGCGGACCTGGAGGATCTGGTGCAGACCGTCTTCATCGAGACCGTGCGCGCGCTGCCGCGCTTCCGCGGCGACAGCAAGGTCTCGACCTTCGTGGGCGGAATCACGGTGCGCGTGGCGATGCGGGCGATGCGCGCGCGCGGCCGGGCGCCGCGGGTGGTGCCGCTACCCTCGCAGCTGCTCTCTTCCGAGCCGGGGCCGGAGCGCAGGGCCGAGGCGGTGGAGCTGCTGCAGCGCGTGCGCGCCTTGCTCGAGGATCTGAGCGAGGTCAAGCGCGTGGCCTTCATGCTGTGGGCACTGGAGGGCATGGCGGTCGACGAGATCGCGACGCTGATGGGTGCGAGCGTGCCCGCGACACGCTCGCGCATCTTCTACGCACAGAAGGAGCTGCGCACCCGGGCGGCACGCCACCCGGAGCTGCGCGCGCTGATCGGAGCAGGCGATGGCTGAAGAGGAGCTCGACACGGGACTGCGCGAGCGCCTGCAGGCGCTCGCGGCGGCCGAACAGGATCCACTGCCCGAGCGGGCGCGCGCGCGCGTGGTCGATGCCGTGCGGCGCGACACGCGCCAGCGCCGCGTGCGCAAGATCGGCGCGGGGGTGTGCGCCGCGATCGCCGCTGCCGCGGGTGTCGCGCTCTGGCTCGCGCCTGCGACCCCCGCGCCCGACGCCGCGACTCCAACGGCGCATGCGCCCACCGTGAAGGCAGACGAGTGCGCGCTGGTCCAGGCGGCGCGGGGCGTGCGCTTCGAGGCCTCGCGCGGCGGCGGCCGTTCGCTCGTGGTCGCGGGTCACTTGCGGGTGGTGGCGACCTCAGGCGCGTCGGCGACCCGGATGCTGGTCGAGCCCTGCACCGTGGCGATCGATCTCCAGGCCGGGCGCGTCGCGGTGCAGGCCCGCGACCGGAAGGGAGGCGAGCTGCGCGTGCGCACCACGCACGGCGACGTCGTCGTGCGCGGGACCACCTTCTCGGTCAATGCTTCCGAGGACGCGCTGGCGGTCGAGCTTGTCGAGGGCTCCGTGCAGGTCGAGCGGGCACGGCGCGCAGCGCTGACGCTGGCCGCGGGCGAGGCTCTGGTGGCGCGCGGGCAGACCGTGACGCGCACGCCGCTGACCGCGCAGGCGCGCGCCACGCTCCTGGCGCAACTCGCTGCGGATGCGCCCACGCCTGCTGCGTCCGCCGAGCAGGTCGCCGCGCCGCAGGAGCCGGCGGCACCGGAGCAGCCCGAGGCGGCGCCGAACGCGCAGGCCCCGCCGCCCGCCGAGAGCCTGCTCGCCCGTGCGGACGGAGCGCGCCGCGACGGACGCGTCGCGGACGCGAGACGCCTCTACCGAAAGGCCGGTGGGCAGCGCGGGCCGGCCGCCGAGGCGGCCTGGCTGCGGCTCGCGCGCATGGAGATGGAGCGGGGACGCGAGCGCGCCGCGCGCGCGGCGCTCGATGCCCACGGGAGGCGCTTCGCCAGCGGAGTGCTCGCGGCCGAGGCCTCCTGGATCCACGTGCAGCTGGTCCAGCACAAGGGGGAGGACGCCGCGACGCGCGCTGCCGCGAAGGCGCTGATCCGCGCCCATCCGAAGTCCCCACAGGCGCGCGCGGCCCGGCGGTTGCTCCGCAACGCCGGCGTGGGCGATCCTTAGACGCATGACCCGGCGGCGGCTGCTCGCGCTCTCGCTCGCGCTCCTGTGCCTGCCGGTCCCCATCGGTTGCCGCACGCGCACGGTCGAGCTGGTCGCGCCAGTGGCCGGGGACGTCGTCGTGGCACCTGGCGCGCCCGACGGGATCGAGACGGTCTTCGCGGGCGACGCCCGCGACGAAGACGCCAAGGACGGCGACCTCTCGCTGCTGTACCCGAATCACGAGGCCGTGCTGCCGCGCAACTTGGCGGCCCTCGAGGTGCAGTGGAAGGCGGACAAGGAGCTGGATCACTTCGAGCTGCGCGTGCGCGCGGGCGACGAGACGCTGCGCATCTACACGGGCGCGGAGGCGCACCGCTTCGGCGACGCGCGCTGGGAGCGGCTGGTGCGCGACCACGCCGGCAGTCGCATCGAGCTGTCGCTGCGGGCCTCCGACGGGGACTCGGAGGGCCCGGTGCTGCGCTCGCGGCCGCTCGAAGTCCAGCTCTCCGCCTCCGAGGTGCCCGGCACGGTCTACTTCTGGTCGACGGGCGCCGCGGGCATCATGCGCAGCACGCTGTCGTCCCGGGTGGCGACCAAGTTCTTCCCGGCACCCGCATCGATCGACGCCCGTGCCGACGCGGGCATGGGAACGAGGGGCCCCGAGTGCGTCGGCTGCCACACGCTCTCACGCGACGGTCGACGGTTGGCGGTCGCGACCGGCGACGAGGGCCTACTCCAGGTGAAAACCGCGGACGGCAGCGCCCTGTCGACGGCGGCGCAACAGGCCTTCGGCTGGGGCAGCTTCGATCCGGGTGCGACCCGTCTGATCGTGGCCCACGAGGGTGGGCTGTCGGTGCTCGACGCCGACACCGGGGCGCCTCTCTCGGAGCGTCCGGCTGAGGACGGACCGGGGCTCACCCACCCCGACTGGTCACCCGATGGCCGCCACGTGGCGGTCGCGCTAGTCGCCGACAAGTGGGACGACGACAAGAAGCTGGAGGGCTCGAGCCTGGCGCGGCTGAGCGTGGCCCTCGATGGCACGCTGGGCGAGCCGGAGATCCTGGTGCAGAGCGAGGACGAGGACGACACCCTCTCCTTCCCCGCCCATTCGCCCGACGGCGCGTGGATCGCCTTCACGCGCACCGATGGCAAGTCGAAGGACGCCAAGAAGTCGCAGCTCTGGATCGTGGCGGCCGACGGCAGCGGCGAGCCGATCGAGCTCGCGCGCCTCAACTTCCGCGAGGGGCTCGAGGAGGGCAAGGACATGGGCAACAGCATGCCGACCTGGGCCCCCGGACTCGGGGACGGCCGTCACTGGCTGGCCTTCTCGTCGGTGCGCGACTACGGGCAGCGGCGCACCGACGACAAGCGTGACCAGATGTGGGCGGCGGCCATCGGCAGCGACGTCGTGGCGGGCGAGGACCCGAGCTCCGCGGCCTTCTGGTTGCCGTTCCAGCAGGACGAGGACAGCAACCACCGCGCCTTCTGGGCGCTCTCGGGTGACGCCTGTGGAAGCGTCGAGCTGTGCAACGACGCGGACGACGACTGCGACGACCGGGTCGATGAGAGCTGCTGCACGCCGGAGCCGGAGCAATGCGGCGACGGCCTCGACAACGACTGCGACGGGCAGCGCGACGAGGCCTGCGGCTGTGCCTTCGCCGAGCTCTGCGACAACGAGGTGGACGAGGACTGCGACGGGCGCTTCGACGAGGACTGCCTGTTGTAGACGTGCCCTTGCCCATGTGCCCCTGCCCTTGCCCGCAGGCCCGCCACGGCTCATCTGCCGGGCAAGGGCAGGAGCAAGGGCCAGAGGCACGTTGGGTGGGTGGGTGTCTCAGTCGACGCGGCAGGCGGGGTCGGTGGGGAATTG
>JAPPOT010000859.1 GCA_028817855.1 Myxococcales bacterium | reverse complement strand
CTCTTGGTCTTGCCCTTGCCGCGCGGAGGCGTGTCGTCGGTGCGAAAGACGCCGCTGCGGCGGCCGCCCAGGCGCGCCTCCGTGGGCAGGCCCTCGAGGACCACACCCATGGCGGTGGCGCCCTTGACGACGCGGGCGATCACGCGCCCGGGGAAGGTGTACTCGAGGCCACGGGCGTGGTCGGTCAGGTGCACGGTCACGCGCTGGCCCAGGGGCGGGGGATCGACCGTGATGATCGCGAAGCCATCGCGAGAGGCGTTGCACAGGGTGCCAGGAGCGAAGCGACCAGCGTGCACGAACTCCACGCGCAGGGGCTCCTGCAGCATCGTGTAGGGGTCCCGATCGTCCACCGAGGGCACGCCCTGGGGGAGCTGCTGCTCCAGGCGCGTGAGGCGCGCCAGCTCCTGCTCAGTCAGCGGAATGTGGAGCTCCCTGGCCTTGGAGACCAGCACGCGGTACTCGAAAATTCGCTCCAGCTTCTCTGCCATCTACTTCCAGTTTCCTGCGGCAGGGGCTCGGGCTATCCCCCAACACATCGTCCCACCCGAGGGTACAATGCATTCCATGAAACCACATGCCGGACAACCCCCCCGGGTTTGTCAAAGCATCTGGCCGGGTTAGCCAACATGGACCTCTTCGAGCACTCGGCCCGATCCCGTGGAGAGGGCGTCCCGCTGGCAGACCGGGCCCGCCCGAGGCGCCTCGCCGAGGTGGTGGGGCAGCGTCACCTGCTCGGGGAGGGCAAGCTGCTACGAGAGGCGATCGAGGCCGACCGGGTGGCCTCGCTGGTGCTCTGGGGGCCGCCCGGCACGGGCAAAACCACGATCGCGCGAGTGATCGCGGAGGAGACCTCGGCCCGCTTCGAGACCCTGAGCGCCGTGCTCTCGGGCGTGCCCGACCTGCGCAAGGCCGTGGCCGCCGCCAAGGAGCAGAAGCAGCTCTACGGCAAGCGCACGATCCTCTTCGTCGATGAGATCCACCGCTTCAACAAGAGCCAGCAGGACGCTCTGCTGCCGCACGTGGAGAACGGCACCGTCACGCTGATCGGCGCGACCACCGACAACCCCTCCTTCGCGATCAACGCCGCGCTGCTGTCGCGTGCGCGGGTCTTCGAGCTGCAGCCCCTCGAGCAGGACGACATCGCCGTGCTGCTCGAGCGCGCGCTGGCGGACCGCGAACGTGGCCTTGGTGAGCTCGGGCTGGCGGCCGAAGACGGAGCGCTGGAGCAGATCGCCAAGCGCGCCGACGGCGACGCCCGGCGCGCGCTCGACGTGCTCGAGGCGGCCGCGCGCTTCGTCTCGGGCAGCGGTGGCACCGCGATCGACGGCGGCGCGATCGACCAAGCGGTCGCGGGCACGACCCTGATCCACGACAAGAGCGGCGAGGGCCACTACAACGTGGTCAGCGCCTTCATCAAGTCCATGCGCGGCAGCGACCCGGACGGCGCCCTCTACTGGATGATGCGCATGCTCGAGGCCGGCGAGGACCCGCTCTTCGTCACGCGCCGCATGATCATCTTCGCCAGCGAGGACATCGGCAACGCCGATCCCCGGGCGCTGCAGATCGCGGTGAGCGCCGACCAGGCGTTCCAGCGCATCGGCATGCCCGAGGGCCTGCACCCGCTCTCCCAGTGCTGCCTCTACCTGGCCAGCGCGCCCAAGTCGAACGCCTCGTATCTGGCCTGGAAGAGCGCCCGCGCGGACGTCAAGGAGCACGGCTCGCTGGAGGTCCCGCGCAAGCTGCGCAACGCCGCCACCAAACACATGAAGGCCTGGGGCTACGGCGACGGCTACCGCTACCCCCACGACGAGGGCGGCTACGCGGAGGGCGAGACCTACCTGCCCGAGGCGCTCGAGGGCCGCCGCTACTACGAGCCCGGGGACGCCGGCTTCGAGGCCCGCATCCGCGAACGGCTCGAGGGCCTGCGCCGCAAGTGAGAGCGCACGTTCAATTGAACGTGCCCCTGCCCTTGCCCCTGCCCAGCCCGGCGCCGCGGCCTTGATGGAGCGGGCAGGGGCAGGGGCAAGAGCAGGGGCAGGTTGGCCTGTTGGGCGTCTGTCACGGAAAAGCGAGCACCGGATCGATGCCATGTTCGCGCGCGAGGGCGTCGATGTGACTGATGAGGGTGTCGCGGCGGTCGAAGAGTGCACCCATGCGCCCGGGCCGCAGGATGCGCTCGGGCGCGCCCGCGGGGTCGCGGGAGAGCTCCAGCTCCACGCAGGCCGGCGAGAGCCCGCGCAGGCGGGCGTAGAAGCTGCGCGAGAAGCGTTCGACGCGCAGCAGGTGCGCGATCAGCTTGCCGTGGGGCTTCTCGCTGAGCGCCGGCGGAAAGGCGATGTCGTTGTCGCGGGCGTAGACCTGGGTCGCGGTGGGGTTGCCGCGCGCGTTGCCGCCGCTCCAGCGGTCGAAGTTGCCGATCAGGTAGTCGAAGGCGATCATCGTGCTCACCGAGGCCGCCAAGGGACGGCGATCGGCAGGAAGCTCACCATCCTGCGCGAGCCAGCGCGACCAGCGCCGGATGCCCTCCGGCTCGTCGAGGTCGAGCTCGGTCAGGTCCGTGATCCAGTAGATCATGGTGCCGCGCACGACGCCGTCCTCCTCGACGCCGATGCGGTCGCGGATCTCGGGCCAGCTGGCCTTGTCGTCCGGATGCAGCGCTGCCCGCAGCTTGCTCGCGCGGAACTGCCGGCTGACCGCCGGCGGAACGTTCGACATGCCCAGGCAGCGCGCGACCCGATAGGCGGCGATCTCCGACACCGGTCCGCGCGGGCGCTCCCGGGTCGAGGCCTTGAAGGCGCCGTTGATCGGACCCACCAGGTTCGTGCGAAAGACCGTCGAGGTGGAGCCGACCGGCTTGAAGCCGACCGCCGTGGCGGTCTGCAGCTGCTTGAGCAACCAGTCCTGCGTGCGCTCGGTACCCGCAAAGCGCAGGCGGGTGACGTCGAACGCGCGGTCGGGCCCGGGCAGCTCCGGCGGCGCCGGGCGGCGCGGCGCCGCGCTCGGCGCAGGCTCCTTCGGCGGCGGCGCGGGCGCCGGAGCCGGCGTCGCGCGGGCGGCCGGCCCGGCCTCGCAGCCCAGCACCACGGTAAGCAGCAGCGCGAGCACAGGCGCGTACGGCTCGGGGGGGCGTCGCACGGCCGCAAGGGTAACAGCGTGTCAGCGCTTTCGCCGCTTTTGCTCGCGCGCCATCTCCTCGCGCGCTGCGCGTGCACCGAGCACGAAGCCCAGGGCCAACCCGATCAACAGCACGCCCGGGATGTAGAACACGTGGGCGATGCTGGGCCAGCCCTCACCCATCGCCGCCGTCGCTCCGGGCCTGCTGCTTCAACGCGCCCTCGAGGCGCGCCAGGTCGGCGCCCATGCGTCGCTGCAGGCGCGCAATGCGCAGTACGTAGAGCACCATCGCGGTGAGCACCACGGCATAGGCAGCCACCATTAGCGGCCCACCGGGGACATCCTCCTCCACCGCGCCTTGCACCGCCTGGAAGGCCTGCGAGCGCTCGGCGGCCGCGTCCTCCTCCTGGGCACTCGCCGACGCAACCGACGCTGCATACGCCGCCGCCCCGGCCGCAGCACCCAGCCCTACCAGCCGCGCTGGCCGCGTGCTTCCGCTGTCCATGCTCTGCATCAGGCTTCCTCCAACAGGCCGGCCTCAGCGGCCTCTAGCTCCAGCGCGAGCACGCGCTGGCGTGCCCTCTCGGTCCGCGCGCGTACCCAGATCAGCGCGATCGAGAAGAGAATGAACGTGAACATCGCCAGCGCGAAGGCCGGCTTCATGTCGTCGTGGATGCCGCCCCCCTTGCCGCTGATTACGGTAGGGTGGGTGCCACGCCACATCTCCACGCTCTTCTTGATCAGCCAGAGGTCGAGCAGTCCGAAGATCGCAAGCCCGGCCCCAAAACGCTTCTCCACCTCACCGATGCTTCCGAAGGAACGCAGCATGATGTAGGCCGCAAAGACCATGCCTGCCAGGAGTGTGCTCGTAAGCCGTGGATCCCAGGTCCAGTAGACGCCCCAGGCCTTGCGCCCCCACAGGGGCCCACTAGCTAGAACTGCGAGGCAGAACAGCAGGCCAACCTCACCCGCTGCCACCGCCACCGCGTCCCATCGGTCATCGCGCTTCGCGAGGTAGACCGCGCTACAGACCCCGCAGGTGATGAAGCCGACGTACATCGCGTTGGCGACGGGCACGTGGATGAAGAAGATCTTGTAGACGATGCCCATCTGCTCCTCGACCGGCGCGACGAAGAAGATCTGGTAGATCGTCACCGGCGCGAGCACAGCGCAGAGCACGAGCAACCCGGTCAACAGCAGGGGCGTGCGAGTTTCGTGGGTTTCGGCCATGATCGGGGGCGCAGCGCGCTGCAACCCGCATGGGTCGGGGCCGCGCTGGCCTAGGTTCTAACGTCGATGCCGCCACGCCGCAACGCCGACACCGGGGGGCCGCAGGGTACCCCACCGACCCCGACTCCAGGTCCCCGCGCGGTCGGGGCAGGCGTGCTCGCGGCGATCGAGGACGCCGCGGCCAGCCTGCGTGGCCGAGATCTGCGCGGGGAAGAGCTTGCCCGGGCCGTGGCCGAGGTGAGCGCCCGCTACACCCGGGCCCGGGAAGAGCTGACGGAGGGCAGCACCTCCCAGGACGCGCTGTGCGCGCGCCTGCGCTTCTTCCTGCCGCGGGACCTGCCGAAGATCGAGGCCCCGCTCGCAGAGCTCGCGCGCGCGGGCGCGTGGACCGCCAAGCCGACCCTGCGCGTGCTCGATCTGGGCTCGGGGCTGGGCGCGACCGCCCTCGGCGCAGCGCGCTACGCGCTGCGGGCCGGCCTCGCCGAGCGCGTGGAGGTGACCGCGGTCGACCGGGACCGGCGCGCCCTCGAGCTGGGCGAGACGCTGGCACAGGCGATCGCCAGGCGGGAGGCGCTCGCGCTCGGGTGGTCCACGCGCGCCGAAGCCCTGAGCGCGAGCAGCGCCGCGGGTGAAGCGCCGGACCTGATCCTGCTCGGCTTCGTGCTCAACGAGCTGGCCGAGGGCGTGTCCGAGGACGACGCCCTCGAGCGGCAGCGCGAGCTCCTGCAGGCGCTCGTCGGCCGGCTCCCGGAGGGCGGCGCCCTGATCGCGCTCGAGCCCGCCCTGCGCCCCCACAGCCGACGCCTGTCGCGGCTGCGCGACCGACTGATCGCCGACGCGGGACCCGCCCACGTCTTCGCCCCCTGCCTCCACCGCGGGCCATGCCCGATGCTCGAGCGCGAGCGCGACTGGTGCCACGAGTCGTTGCCGCTGGCCCTGCCCGAGCCGGTCGCCGCCATCGCCCGCGAGGCCGGGCTGCGCGAGGCCCACCTGACCTACAGCTACCTGACGCTGACGCGCGCGCCCGGCAGCCTGGCCGCGCTGGCGGCCGATCGCGCAGGCTACCGCGTCGTGAGCCAACCCCTGCGCAGCAAGGGCAAGGTCGAGCTCCTGATCTGCACCGACGGCCCCCTGCGCAGCCTGCGCCGGCTCGACCGCCACCGCAGCGCCCACAACCGGGTGGTGGAGGATCTGGGGCGCGGCAGCGTGGTGGCCGTCCAGGGCGCGCAGCCGCGTGGGCCCCGGCTGGAGGTCCTCCAAGACACCGATATTGAAGTTTTGCAAACGGTTGCGCCGGACGACGAAGCGACCCCACCAATGTGATAAGACGCCAGCCCCCATGCCAAGCAGCCCCCTCGCACTCCGCTTCGTGATCGTCGCCGGCAAGGGTGGCGTGGGTCGTTCGGCCGCGAGCGCGGCGCTTGCCCTCTCCCTCGCGCGCCAAGGAAGGCGGGTGCTGGTGGCGATGTGCAACGCGAAGGAGCGCCTGAGCTACCTGCTCGAGACCGATCCGATCGGCCCCGACATCCGTCGCATCGCGCCCAACATCGACGCGGTGAACATGGAGCCCGAAGCCGCGCTCGAGGAGTACGGCATGATGGTGCTGAAGGTGCGCGCGCTCTACAAGCTGGTCTTCGAGAACCGCTTCGTGGCGGCCTTCCTGCGCGGCACGCCCGGCCTGGAAGCGTGGAGCATGCTGGGCAAGGCGCAGTACCACGCGTTCGAGCAGGACGCCTCGGGGAGCGCGCGCTACGACACGGTGATCGTGGACGCGCCGGCAACCGGCCACGGGCTCGACCTGCTGCGCGTGCCGAAGGTGATCCTCGACGTCGTGCCACCTGGCCCCCTGCGCAAGGACGCGGAGCGCGCCTGGGAGCTCTTCCGCGACCCGACCCGCGCCGGCGTGCTGCTCGTCACGATCCCGGAGGAGCTGCCCACGAACGAGACCATCGAGCTGCATCAGGCCGTCACGAGCGAGCTCGGGCTGCCGGTGTGCGGGCTGGTGACGAACATGGTCCTACCGCGGCTGTTCGAGGACGACGAGCCCGCCCTGCTCGAGCGCGCGGCGCGCGAGGTGGGCCAGGACAGCCCCGCGGCGGAGCCCCTGGAAGCCGCGCACATGCGCGCCGAGCGCGAGACCATCCAGGCCGCCTGCATCGAGCGCCTCGAGCAAGCCATCCCCGCCCCCCGCTTCGAGCTCCCCCTACT
>JAPPOT010000521.1:3064-6561 GCA_028817855.1 Myxococcales bacterium | reverse complement strand
ACGCCCAGTGCTTTCAGGGCTGCCGCGCCGGCCGCAAGCGCAGCCTCAACGAGGTCTACGTGCCTCAGGTGCTGGAGCGCGGCGGCACGGTGGTCTCGTGCGCGCCGGTCGAGCGCGTCTTGCTCGAGGGGCGGCGTGCCGTCGGCGTGCGCGGCCGCTTCCGCCACCCGCAGACGCGCGCGCACGACGAAGTCGCCGCCGCGCGCGCGAGGGCGTGATGCTCGCCGCCTCCGTCACCTACAGCGCACCGCTGTTGATGCGCTCGGGCCTGCGCCTGCCCGCCCTCGGCACCGAGTTCCGCGCCCACCCCGGCACCCCCATGCTCGGCGTCTACGACGACCCGATCGACATGGGCCGCGGTGCCACCCAGGGCTGGGCCTCCACCCACTTCCGCGACAATCCCGGCTTCAAGCTCGAGACCCTCGCCTTACCGCTGGACATGCTGGCCGGTCGCCTGCCCGGTGCCGGCGCGCAGCTCATGGAGCGCCTGCGCGAGTATCGCCACATGGCGATGTGGGTTCAGGGCATCCGCGCCGAGAGCGTCGGCCGCGTGCGCCCCGCGCTCGGCGGTCGCAGCGCGATCCACTACAGCTTCCACCGGCAGGACATGGAGCGCCTGGTTGCCGGCATGCGCACGCTCGCCGACATGCACTTCGCGGCCGGTGCGCGCGCGGTGCTGCCCTGCATCCACGGCATGCCCTACGCGCTCGGTCCTGACGAGGTGCACAGGCTGGACGACGCCCCGCGCGATCCCCGCGCCTACGTCGCCATCCTCTCGCACCTCTTCGGTGGCTGCGTCATGGGCCGCGACGCGGGCAGCTCCGTCTGCGACGGCGAGGGCCGCGTCCACGATCACGAAGCCCTCTTCGTCACCGACGCCTCCGTCATTCCCACCAACCTCGGCGTCAACCCGCAGCAGACCATCATGGCGCTCGCGCGTCTGATCGCCGAGCGTGCCCTCGAGCGCGGCGCGCTCCCGCGCAGCTCCATGATGCGGGCGGCGCGCGATGACCCCGGACGGGTCGCGAGCGCATGAGCCCGTAACGGTTCGGGGGTCGCGGGGCCGGTCTGTGCGCTCACCCACCTGCCGCATCTATCACGTGCTCGATGGTGCCCGCCTTCGCGCGACGGACAGAACTGTTGCGGGTACCGCAGGGATCGCGCGCGTGACATCGTCGCCACGTGCGTCGACGGTCTGCCCGTCGATTGGTGGGTCGACTCGAGTACAGGGAACGCAGTGGCGCCGAGGCGGACCGGCTGTCCGCCTTCGGCCGGAGGTCACGCCCATGGGTGAGCTATTTGGGACGATGCGAGGCGGCGGCGCGCTGCGGGCTGCGGCCGTGCTCCTCGTCGTGGGGTGCAGCGACTCCGGGATGATCGGATCGTCGCCGGACTCGGATGACGACGGCGAGCCCGGGCGCGACGGGGCGACCGAGCCGGGGTCGGGGCCGCAGGCGAGCCCGACGGATGGTGGCGGCGAGCTGCCGATGGGCGTCGGGATCACCGAGACCGACGCCTGCTACGACGCCCAGCAGTCCTTTGAGTGGGAGCTCTACGGCCCGGTCTTCCAGCGCTGCATCGGCTGCCACAACGACTTCGGGCTCGCGCGCCAGCAGGGCGTCGCGCTGCGTCTGCGCTTCCCGGGCGACGCCAGCTACGTCGAGCACAACGTCGAGCTGCTGACCGGCTATGCCATGGCCGACGTCGAGACCGCCGAGGCCGGCACGCTGCCGATGCTGCTCGCCAAGCCCACCGCCCAGGTGGCCCACGTGGGCGGCCAGGTGCTCGACCCGGGCGGCCCCGAGGCGATGCTGCTCGCCAGCTACATCGAGAAGCTGCGCGACCCGCCGAGCTGTGCCGACCCCAGCGCGGACGTCGCCGCGGAGGCCCTCGAGAGCCTGACGCTGGCCTCGCCGCGCGTCACCTACGCGCGCGCTCGCTTCGCGCTGACCGGTGAGGTGACCCAGCCCGAGGAGCTGGACGCCCTGGACGATACCGAAGAGATGCTCGACCAAGAGCTGGACGAGCTGCTCGAGTCGGACGGCTTCCTGAAGCGCGTCCAGGAGATGTATGCCGACTGGCTGCAGACCGACGCCTACAGCTCCCTCGTGCGCGGCGACGAGCTGCTCAACCAGCTGCGCTCCTTCGACAACCGCGACTACTACCTGCGCGAGTGCACCCCGGAGCGCAACTTCAACTGCTGCACGCCCTCCGAAGAAGCCTGCTGCATCACCGACGCCCAGGACCCGGCCCAGTGCGAGGAGGTCTTCAACACGCTCGCCATCGACGCGGTGGCACGCGAGCCGATGAAGCTGGTCGAGTACCTGGTCGACAACGACCTGCCGATGACCGAGCTGCTCACGGCCAACTACGGGCTCGTCAACCCGTACTCCGCCACCATCTACGGGCTCACCGAGGGGCAGAAGACGGAGCTCTTCGACGACGACCCCACGAACGACGCCGACGAGTTCCGGGTCGTCTCCATGGTGCGCACCACCCTGAGCAGCTTCGGCAGCGGCGAGCAGCCCGGCTATCCCCACGCGGGCGTGCTGACGATGCCGTCGACCCTGATCCGCTACCCCTCCTCGACCAGCAACCAGCAGCGCACGCGCGCCGCGCGGGTCGTGCTCGAGCGCATGCTGGCGATTCCGGTGATGAAGCTAGCGGACTTCTCCACCGCGACGCTGCCGGACGACGCCGACCTGGAGCTCGCCACCCAGGAGTATCCGGCCTGCACCGTGTGTCACGCCGCGATCGATCCGATCGCCGCGCACTTCAAGGACTTCGGCGGCCAGGGCGACTACCGCCCCAACCGGCGCATCCGCGACGACCACCTGCCCGAAGCGTCCTTCCTGGGGCTCTCGGCGCCCCCGGAGGTGCCGGGCGATCCCACCGCGTGGCTGGGCACGCAGGTAGCGCAACACGAGCGCTTCACGCTCGGCGTGCTGCTGCCCGTCTTCGCCGACCTGATCGGCGCCGAGGTGCTGACCCCACCCCGCGACTTCTCCGCGCCGGACTACCGCGAGCAGTACCTGGCCTACCGCATGCAGCAGATCGAGATCGAGCGGCTCCGCCTGCAGTTCGCTGGCCCCTTCGGCCTGCGCGTCAAGCCGCTGGTCAAGGCCGTCATCCAGGGCGTCTTCTACCGCGCCGAGGGCGGCCCCGAGTTCGACGCGCAGACCGCGAGCGCGCTCGCGATTGCCGGGGTGGGTCGCGGCGCGCTGCTCACGCCCGAGCAGCTGGCCCGCAAGCTCGAGAGCACGACCGGCTTCACCTACCGCCGCAGGCTCCAGCCCGACGGCCGCGACATGTTCCGTAGCTTCCGCGAGTACCGCATGATGTTCGGCGGGACCGACTGGGACTCGACTCCGGCGCGCTACCGCGAGCCGAACGCGATGGCGATCCGGGTGGCCGCGCGCATGGGCAACGAGATGGCGTGCCTGGCGGTGCCCCAGGACTTCGCCGTCGCCTACCCGACGGCGCGCCGCCTGTTTCGC
>JAPPOT010000521.1:0-3054 GCA_028817855.1 Myxococcales bacterium | reverse complement strand
AACTGGGACTACGCGCCCGACGCGGGTCAGGAGGCGGAGATCCGCACCCAGATCCGTCGGCTGCACCGGTTGATCGTGGGCGAGGTGGCAGCGGACGATCCCGAGCTCGACGCCATCTACCAGCTGTGGACGCAGGTGCGCGATGCGGTGGCGTCCGACCGCAGCTGGGCGCGCAACTGCGACGCGGACGCCAGCTACACCCCGGAGGAGACGCCGTATCCGACGGCCACCCACAACGCGATCGACGCCGACGAGCCGAACGTGCGCGCCTGGATGGCCGTCGTCGCCTACCTGCTGTCCGACGGGCGGTTCTTCCTACAGTAGAGGCCGGAGAACGAGACATGGAGCTCAACCGAAGACGATTCCTCATCGCATCCGGCGGCGCGACCGCCGGGCTCATGCTCGGCCTCTCGTCCAGGGCCCAGGAGCAAACCTGTGCCTCCGGTCTACCCTTCGTGATCACGGTGCAGGCGAGCGGCGCCTGGGACCCGACCTTCCTGGTCGATCCCGTGGCCGACAACGCGGACTTCACGCCCTTCACCGCCGCCCAGATCGCGAGCGCCGGCGAGCTTCGCTACGCGCCCTTCATCGATGCCGACGGGGTGGTCTCGCCCTACCTGGTGGGTGACGACCAGCAGGACTTCTTCGCCAAGCACGCGGCGCGCACGCTGGTCTTCAACGGTGTCGACAACCGCACGGTGAGCCACGACGTGGGCCCGCGCGTCGCCTTCACCGGCTCCACCCGCGACGGCCAGCCGACCCTGAGCGGGCTGGCGGCGGGGCTGCAGGGGGGCGACATGCCGCTGGCGATGTTCGTCTCGAGCGGCTTCGCCTCGACCGGCGGCTTGGTACCGGTGACGCGCGGCGGCTCCCTCGACCTGCTGCGAACGGTGGCGGACCCCAACCGCGACTCCACGCACCCGGAGGCGGTCAACGGCTTGCTGCAGGCGGCGATCGAGGCGCGGGACGTGCGCCTGCTCGAGGGCGGCAGCCTGCCGCGCCTGAGGCGGGCCTACGAGACGATTCGGGAGGCGCGCAGCGGAGCGCTCGAGCAGCGCTTCGAGGAGATCGCGGAGGTGCTCGACAACGCCAGCTCCGGCAACCGTGGGTTGGCCGCGACCGCAGCCGGCGTACTCGCCCTGATGAGCTCCGGCGCCACGGCGGCGGCCCATCTCTCGCTCGGCGGCTTCGACACCCACGACAGCCACGACGACGACCACCCCGGCGCGCTGAGCAACCTGCTCGAGACGCTGAACTTCATCGTCGATAGCGCCGCCGCAGACGCGGCCTTGAGCGAGCGCGGTGTGGTCGTGGTGGTCGCCTCCGACTTCGGGCGCACGCGCTACAACGGGGAGGGCGGCAAGGATCACTGGCCGATCACCAGCATGATGGCCATGGGCGTCGGTGCCGCGGAATCGCGGCTGCGCGGCGGCCGGGTGATCGGCGCGACCACCCCGACCGGCGGCAACGGCGTGGAGGCGCTGCCAGTCAGGGTCGACGGCGGCAGCGCGACGGTGACCGAGGCGGACGACCCGGATGGCTTCTATCTCACGCCCGGCCACGTGCACCACGCCCTGCGCGAGGCGATCGGCATCTGCGACTCGGGCGCCCCCGAGGACCCGGTAGGGCGCTTCGCGCTCAACGTGATCCCCAACCAACCGATCCCGCTCAGCTAGTGCGCGCGCGGGCAGTCATCACGTGTCTGGCCGTTGCTGCCCTCGCGGGCTGCGAGGGCACGATCACAGCTGGCCAGGTCACCGCGGCCCAGGCCGCTGCCGATGGACCGTCTGCGGGCACCTCGGGCAGCGCGCCGGCCGGGACCCCGGGTGCCGGTCCACGCATGAGCAATCCCGAGATACCCCCCGGGCCGACCATGGAGGAGCTCGCCGAGGCGGAAGCCGCGGGCTGCCCGGTCGGCAACGTCCTGTGCGACGGCGAGTGCGTGCTGCTGAGCGGTGACGACCGTCACTGCGGCAGCTGCGACAACGCCTGCGCCGCGCCGCTCAGCTGCCGCGAGGGCTACTGCAGCTGTCCGCCCGGCGCTGACCTCTGCGGAGACAGCTGCGTCGAGATCGTGCGCGACCCGATGAACTGCGGCGCCTGCGGCAACGTGTGCGAGGCGGCGCTGTCCTGCCTCGCCGGCGACTGCACATGCGGCGCCGGTGAGGTCACCTGTGGCGGCGCCTGCACGAACATCACCACCGACGCCAGCAACTGCGGGCAGTGCGGCAGCACCTGCGAGGTCGGCTACCTCTGCTCGCGCGGTGGCTGTGTGCTCGACTGCCCCGACGGCGAGGAGGCCTGCGACGACTCCTGCGTCGACCTCGGCGAAGATCCGAACCACTGCGGCCGCTGCGGCCGCACCTGCAGCGCCGTGGAAGAATGCCGCTTCGGCTCCTGCCGCTGCACCGACCTCGGCGCCACCTGCGGTGACGACGACTGCGTCGACCTCCGCTCCGACCCCGCCCACTGCGGCGCCTGCGACGCAGCCTGCCCGGAGGGCGCCAGCTGCAGCGGCGGCGTCTGCGGCGAGGCCCCGCCCGTCGACGCCGGCGTCGTCGACGCAGGAGAGGATGCGGGAGCGGATGCGGGGACGCCGGACGGCGGCCTGGAGCCCGCGGACGGCGGCGCGTGACGCGGAGCCCGCGGCCGAGTCCGTGAGCGGGGCCGAGTCCGCGTCCGAGTCCGCGTCCGTGACCGCGTCCGAGACCGCGTCCGAGTCCGTGACCGAGTCCGAGTCCGAGTCCGTGTCCGTGACCGTGACCGATTCCGCGTCCGAGTCCGATGCCCCGCCAGCGGAGGCGTGGGCCGACAGCGACTACGACTACGAGCCGCCGAGGACACTGTGGCGGCTCTCGGCGATGTTCCTGGCAACGAGCTCACCCGCGCGTGGCGCGTCCCATGCGCGGTAGCGCAGCGGGCCGCAGGCCCGCGACTGCCACAAAGAGAGGGGCGCGCATTCCCTCACCCTGTGGCACGACGTGAGGCTGTCGGGGTGGGGGAACCCGCCGCGGGGGATTCACGCGTGCCAAGACGCCGCCCCGCCCCCACCAG
>JAPPOT010000766.1 GCA_028817855.1 Myxococcales bacterium | reverse complement strand
CTCCAAGACCACCCACGTGCTCGATGATCCCTTCTTCGTGCTCGCCACCCAGAACCCACTGGAGATGGAGGGAACCTATCCGCTGCCGGAGGCGCAGCTCGACCGCTTCCTCTTCAAGCTCCACGTCGACTTCCCCGATCGCGAGGAGCTTCACGAGATCCTCGATCGCACCACCGGCAGCGAGACGCCCGAGGTGAGCGCCGCGCTCAGCCGCGACGACATCCTGCAGATGCGCGCCGTGGTCCGCGACGTGGCGGTCGCCAGGCACGTGCAGGACTTCGCGGTGCGCGTGCTCGAGGCCACGCACCGGCAGCGAAAGGGAGCCACCGAGCTGGTCGAGCGCTACGTGCGCTTCGGCGCGAGCCCACGTGGTGCGCAGGCGTGCCTGATTGCCGCCAAGATCCGGGCGCTCTTCGCGGGACGCTTCCACGCTTCGATCGACGACGTGCGCGAGGTGGTCAAGCCAGCCCTGCGCCATCGCCTGATCCTGAACTTCGAGGGCGAGGCCGAGGGCGTGACCACCGACCGCGTGCTCGACGACATCCTGGACCGCGTCCCGGAAACCGTCTGAGGACTCGCCGTGCGCTGGCCGATTCGCGTCCGTGGAGCACACACCGACCCGGCTGACGCGCCAGGCGACGACGACCTCTTCGACGAGGCCTTCCAGAAGCGGCTCGAGTACCTGGCACTGGTCTCGCGCCGGGTCTTCCGCGGCCGCACGCGGGCTGAGCGTCGCTCGCGCAAGACCGGCACCGGCGTCGAGTTCGCGGACTACCGGCGCTACGCAGCCGGCGACGACTACCGTCAGATCGACTGGAATGTGTACGGCCGCATTGGCCGGCTGATGCTGCGCCTCTACGAGGAGGAGGAAGACCTCTCGGTCTACATCCTGCTCGATTGTTCGGGCTCGATGGCCTTCGGACGACCGCCCAAGCTGCGCTACGGCAAGCAGCTGGCCGCCGCCCTGGCCTACGTCGCACTCAACAACCTCGACCGGGTCTCGATCACGGCCCTGCGCGACGGATCCGCGGAGCGACTCGCCCCGACCCGCGGGCGCAACCGCATCTTCACCGTCTTCGAGTTCCTGCGCCCGCTGCAGGCCGACGGCGGCACGCATCTGGCCGATGCCATCTCGACCTTTGCGGCCCAGAACAAGCGCCGCGGGGTCGCGATTCTCATCAGCGACCTCTACGACCCGCTCGGCTTCGAGGAGCCGATCAACGCGCTGCGCTTCGCGCGCTTCGAGACCCACATCCTGAGACTGGTCTCACCCGACGAGGCCGAGCCCAACCTGCACGGCGAGCTCGAGCTGGTCGACAGCGAGACCGGGCTCACGCGGCAGGTCACCGTGACGCCGGCCCTGCTAGCCCGCTACCGCGCCGCCCAGGCCGAGCGCGATCAGCGCTTGGAAGCCTTCTGCGGCGAGAAGCAGGTCGGCCTGTCGACGCTGGACATCTCGGTGCCTCCCGAGGAGGCGATCCTGAACGTGCTGCGCCACGGTGGTCTGCTGGCCTGATGCAATTCACCGGCCTCACGCTCTCGCAGGTCCTGATGACGCTCGGCGCGGCGGGCGGCGTGACGCTCCTGCTCTACCTCCTGCGCACGCGGCGCCGGCGCGTGCAGGTGCCGTTCATCCCGCTGTGGGAGAGCCTGCTGCGCGACCGGCGCTCCAGCCGCCTCTTTCAGAGTCTGCGGCACCTGATCTCGCTGTTGCTCGCCCTGCTGGTGGTCGCGCTGCTGACATTCGCGTTGGGTGACCCGCGGGACCGCGAGGACTCGCCGGACGTTGCCCACCAGGTGCTGTTGATCGATGCCAGCGTCACGATGGGCGCGACCGATGTGGAGCCCAATCGACTGCAGGTCGCCGTCGACCAGGCGCGCCGGCTGGTCGCGGGCGCTGGCGCGCGCCAGCGCATCCTGATCGCGCAGGTCGACGCCAGCGTCACGCCCCTGTCGCCCATGACCGACGACCCACGGTTGCTGGACGAGGCGCTCGATGCGGTCGCGCTGAGTGACTCGGGGGCCGATCACGGCCGCGCGCTCGAGTTCGCCGCCGCCGTACTCGCGGGGCGTAGCGGCGCCAGCGCGGTGTTGCTTTCCGATCGCGCGGAGCCCCTGCCCGAGGGGCCCGCTGTCGCCCTGGCCGACGCGGGCGTGGACCTGCGCTTCGTGCCGATCGGCCGGCGGAGCGAGAACGTCGCCATTTCGGCCTTCGCGGTGCGACGCTATCCGCTCGACAAGAACCGCTCCGAGCTCCTGGTCGAGCTGCACAACGGCTCCGACCACGCCGAGCGCGTCGAGCTGACCCTGCGCGGCGATGGCCAGACCATCGACGTGCAGACCCTCGAGCTGGAGGCCGGCGCCCGCGTCCGCCGTGTCTACGATGACGTCACCGGCGTGCGCAGTGAGCTGGAGGCGGAGCTGCGCGCAGCGGAGGCGGGCCACGACGATCTGCCGATCGACGACCGAGCGCATGCGGTGGTGCCCGAGCGCAAGGCGATGCGGGTGCTGTGCGTGACGGCGGGCAATCGCTATCTGGAGGCCGCCCTGCTGCTCGACGAGTACATGCAGGTCGACGTCGTGACGCCGGCGGAGTACGCGGGCGCTGCGGGATACGACGCGGTGATCTTCGACGCGGCGCGGCCGCCCGAGCCGCCCACCGTGCCCGCCCTCTACATCGATCCCGGGGCCGTCGCCGATGGGCACACGCCGCTCGAGACCCGGGCGAGCCTCGAGCGCCCGTTTTTCGACCGGCTGCGGCGGAAGCATCCGTTGCTGCGCTTCACCGCGATGGCAGACGTGAACATCGCCAGCGCAGACGCCCTGGTCACGGTGCCCGGCGATGTCGTGGTGGCTGCGGACCGTCGCGGCGCGCTGGTCGTGGCGGGCGAGCGCGAAGGACTGCGCTTTGTTGCGCTCGGCTTCGACCTGCGCGACACGGACCTGCCCCTGCGCGTGGCCTGGCCGCTGCTGCTGCTCAACACCATCGAGTGGTTCACGGTGGACGAGCAGGAGCAGCGCTCGAGCCTCGACGTCGGCGAGTCCACCACGATCGAGCTTCCCGCTGGCGTCGAGCAGGTGACCCACATGGCGCCCGACGCCAGTGAGCGCACGTTGCCGGTGCGAGACGGGCGCGTGACCCTGACGCCGGAGCGCGTCGGCTTTCACGAGCTGCGCTGGCCCGGCGGTCGTCGCGCGCTCGCTGCCGCCCTCGACGGCAGCACCCTGCGCCCGCTCGCGCCCGCCGAGGCGATGGTGGTCGCGGGGCGTGCCGTCCCGCCGCCTACCGTGCCGGAGCCCGCGCCCGCCCGGCCACCCTGGGCGTGGCTTGCCCTCGTCGCCTTCGCGCTGCTGGCGATCGAGTGGCTCACCTTCCACCGCAGGTGGACCGTATGAGCCGCGCCCGACTGCTCACCGGGCTGGCCCTGGCCGCGGGCTGCCTCGCCCTCGGTGGCGCGCTGGCGAGCGTCCTCGGTGGGCTCGAGCTCGGCTGGACCCTGCGCGACGTGCGCTACGCGGTCGAGGCGCCGGCCGCCCTCGGGTTGCTCGCCGTCCTACCCCTGCTGCTGTGGGCCGCCAGCGGCTCGCTCACGGATCTCCCGCCCGGGCAGCGCATCCTCTCGCTGCTGCTGCGCGTGACGCTCGCCCTGGTCATAGCCCTGGCACTCGCGCGCACCTCTACGGTCCACGATGCCACGCGCGTCAGCGCCGTCTTCATGGTGGACGTCTCCGACTCCGTGACCGATCAGGACTTGGGCCGGGCGGCCGCGGTGATCCGCGATACGCGCGCCAGCGATCCTGACGCGGACGTGCGGCTGCTGACCTTCGCGCGGCGCACGCGGCAGGTCGAGCTGCCCGAGCGGGTCGAAGCCTTGCCCGAGCTTGCCCGCCACGCCGAGGGCGGCTCTGAGACCGATGCCCAGGCCGCGCTGCACATGGCCTACGGGTTGTTTCCGCCCGGTCACCTGCGCCGCGCCGCCCTGCTCAGCGATGGCCGCGAGACGCGGGGCGACCTGCTGCGCGAGGCCCAGCGCGCGCGCCGCTTCGGTGTGCGCCTCTTCGCCCAGCCGCTCACCGAGGGCAGCCCGCGGGAGATCGCCGTGCGCGAGCTGGAGCTGCCACGGCAGATCGAGGTGGGCGAGAGCTTCCAGGTGCGCGCCCACGTCTTCAGCAGCCGACCGGGGCGGGCCAAGCTGCGCCTCTACCAGGGCCCCGTGCTCAACGGGCTCGACTCCGTGCGCGAGGTCGAGCTGGCCCAGGGCGACAACGAGGTCGCGTTCAAGTCGATCGTGCGCACCGCCGGCGAGGTCGCATACCGGCTCACCCTCGAGCCCCTCAGCGACGACCGCTTCCCGGACAACAACGGCGCCAGCGCCACGGCCGTCGTACCCGGACGCCCGACGGTCTTGATCGTCGAGGAGAAGCCGGCCCACGCCCGCCACCTGGCCTCGGCCCTCAACAGCGCGGACTTCGAGGTCGAGGTGCGCCCGGCGACGGCCCTGCCGCGCAGCCTGGCGGAGATCACGCGCTACGACTTCGTGATCCTCTCGGACGTTGCCGCCAGCCGTGTGGCGGGTCAACCGATGGAGGTGATCGAGCGCTACGTGCGCGATGTGGGCGGCGGGTTCATGATGGCCGGCGGAGAGCAGAGCTTCGGCCTCGGCGGCTATCAGGGCACGCGCATGGAGAGCCTGCTGCCGGTGCGGATGGACTCGGAGCGGCGCAAGGACGAGCACTCCCTCGCCCTCGCCCTCGTGATCGACACCAGCGGCTCCATGTCCGGCATCAAGATCGAGCTCGCCAAGGAAGCCGCGCGGGCCGCTGCCGAGCTCCTCGGCGCGGACGACTCGCTCGCCGTGATCGGGTTCTCGGGTCAGCCCGAGCGCAAGGTGCGCATGCAGAGCGCGCGCAACCGCCTGCGCATCGGGCAGAACATCTCGCGCCTCAGGGCCCAGGGCGGCACCGCCATCTTCCCGGCGCTCGACATGGCGTTCCAGGACCTGCTCTCGACCCGGGCGCGCATCAAGCACGTCATCCTGCTGACCGACGGGCAGACGCAGGAGGGGGGCATTCCCGAGCTGGTGCAGGCGATGGGCGCGGAGCGCATCACGGTCTCGACCGTCGGGCTCGGAGGCGACGTGAATCGCCGGCTGCTCCAGGAGGCGGCCAACCTGGGCGGCGGGCGCGCCTACTTCACGAGCGACCCGCACAACGTGCCGCGCATCTTCACGCGGGAGACGACCACCGTGGGCCGCAGCAGCGCGGTGGAGGAGTTGATCCAACCCCTGCCGGCGGAGCCGGCCGACTTCATGAAGGGCATCGATCTGCGGCGGGCGCCCTACCTGCGCGGCTACGTGGCCACCCAGGTCAAGCCGCGTCCCGCACAGGTCATCATCCGCAGCGAGCTGGGCGAGCCCCTGCTTGCGCGCTGGCGGGTGGGGCTGGGCTGGTCGATGGCCTGGACCTCCGACATCAAGCATCGCTGGTCGGTGGATTGGTTGCGCTGGCGAGAGCTGCCGCGCTTCTGGGGCCAGCTCGTGCGCGAGCACATGCGGCGCAAGCGCCACCAGGAGCTGCCCCTGGGCGTCTCCCTGTCGCGTGGTGTGGCCACCGTCACCGTCGACGCCCTCGGGCCCGACGATCGCTTCCACAACGGTCTCGAGTCGGAGCTGCGCATCGAGGGGCCGCTGGATTCGGGTGCGCGCACGGTGGAGACACGGATCCTGCGCCAGGTGGCGCCGGGCCGCTACGAGGCGCGCGTGCCGCTCGAGCGGCACGGTACGTTCGCGCTGAGCGCGGTGCACCGGGACGGCGATCGCGTGATCGCCCGCAGCCACGGTCAGCTCAGCCACCCCTACTCGCCGGAGTACGCCGCCCTGGCAGCCGACGTGCGCTTGCTCGACCTGGCCAGCACGGCGACGGGCGGGGGGCGGCTGAGGCCCGGGGAGCTGCTCGATCCAGGCGACGAAGAGATCAGCGCCCGGGAGCCCCTGTGGCCGAGGCTGCTAATGCTGGCGCTCATGCTCTTCTTGATCGACCTGGCACTGCGCCGGGTGCGCCTCGGGAGCTCCAGCTAGGTGGCTGGCCCTTGCGGGAGGATCCGGCTAAACTCCGTGTTTCCGGTAGCTTAGGGAGTATCTCCTGGTAACCAGGTGTAGGTATGGCGATGCGACACAGACTTGACTCGACGGGCGGCCTGGTTATGTTGCTGCGCTCCTTTTTAGCAGGGGGTTTTCAGTGAAGAAGACCGAGCTCAAGCGCTTCAAGAAAATCCTGGATGGAAAGCGCGAAGCGCTGATGGCCAACGCGCGGAATCTGAAGGCCGAGCACATGACGCTCGACACCGACGATCTGCCCGATGAGATGGACCTGGCCTCGAGTGAGGGCCTGCAGTCGTTCCAGTTCCGCCTGCGCGGCCGAGAGAAAACCTTCCTCTCGAAAATCGAGCACGCCCTCGAAAAGATCGACAAGGGCGAGTTCGGTACCTGCGAACAGTGCGAGGAGCCGATCAGCGTCAAACGACTCGAGGCGCGCCCCGAGACGACGCTCTGCATCCGGTGCAAGGAAGACCAGGAGCGGCAGGAAAAGGACTTCGCTTGATCTAGCGC
>JAPPOT010000886.1 GCA_028817855.1 Myxococcales bacterium | reverse complement strand
CCGAAGCGATGGCGAGCGGGGGCGTCGACACGGGCACCGACCCCGCATCCCCCGCCGCCGGGGAAGACACTGGCGGGGCCGCCGGCATGCCAGCCGACGGCGATCCGGCGGATGCGGGGGGCGCCGGAGTGGGCGACAGCGCAGGCGTCGCGGACGCGGGCTCAGCCAACCCGGGGGAGGAGGATGGGGCCATGAGCCCGGGGCCCATCCTGCCGCCCATCGCCGACCCCGGCGGTGATGGCCCATTCGACTTCGCGCGCGTCGACGACGTCAGCGGCCTGTCCACCCACACGCTGTTTATTCCCGCCGAGCGGGGTCTCGATGATCGATACCCCGCCGTGGTGTGGACATGCGGCAACGGCGGCACGGTCGCCTTCTACACGTCCTTCCTCGAGCACCTGGCCTCCCATGGCTTCCTGGTCGTCGCCGACAAGGCCAGCTCCTCCGACCGACTCGCCGAGGTGGAGTCCCAGGGCGACGCCATCGCTTGGCTCGAGGCGGAGAATGGGCGGGAGGGCGGCGACTTCTTCGAGGCCATCGACCTCGAGCGCATCGCGGTCATGGGCCACTCCCTGGGCTCACTCGCGAGCTTCGCCACTGCCGCCCAGAACCCGCGCGTCGCCACCAGCGTGCACTTCTCCGGGGGGCTGATCGGCAACCCGGTGGGCTTCGAGGAGCGCTGGCTCGCGGACATGATGGCGCCGGCCGCATTCCTCTGCGGCGGGGCCGATCGCACGGCGGGCCCCAGCTGCGAGCTGGACTTCGAGCAGGCCCCCGCGTCGCTTCCGGTGTTCTACGGCGTCTTGCAGGGGGCCAGCCACCTCGGCCCCTTCCTCGGCACGCCGCGCGCAGGTGAGTACGGCCGCGCGGGGGTTGCCTGGCTCCGCTGGCAGCTGGCCGGCGACGACACCTTCGCGAGCTGGTTCGCGAGCGATGGCTGCATGCTGTGCAGCTCGCCCTGGACCGCGCAGCAGCGCAACCTGCAGTGAGCGCGGGTCGCTGTGGCCGCCCGCGGCTCACCGCTGCAACCGGCAGGGCCGACGCTCGTGCGCGGACGCCCGGCGGCGTACCATGATGCCGGAGGTGCCATGGAGCCGAGTCCGACCCGCGACTTGCACATCGTCGTCTCGCCGCCATCGTTTACTGGATGGCGGGAGCTTCTCGTCCTGCTCCACGAGACTTACGCGTACATGGAAGGTCGCATCGATCCCCCGTCCTCGCTCCTGCGGATGGACGCCCAGGACCTGGAGCTGGAGACACGCCTCGAGCTGGTGGAGAACCACGCCGCCTTTGGTGCGCTCGGCTTCAGCGAGACGGCGAGGAAGTCGCACCCCGGCTACGCGCGCGCCACCAGCATCACCATGCCCAGGCCGGTGAGCGCCTGAGCCGGTGGCGCGCCGCGCGGTGCCGTGCTCGGGTCTGTCCCTCGGTCGTGGGGTGTTGCTGGTCAGCGGGGGCGCGAAGTCGGCGTTGCGCCGGGAGACGCCGCTGCTGGCCGCGCGCGCGGGCGAGGACTTCGTGCTGATCGCGTCGCACGGCGGGGACCAGAAGAAATCCGGCTGGTACCACAACCTCAGGAAGCATCCCGAGTGCCCGCGCTGCTCCATGGGGGACGCGAGCTCACCTGCGTTGCCCGCGAGGCCGAGGGCGAGGAGAGGGAGCGCATGTGGCGGATCCGCCCCATTGCCAGAAAGCGTCTGCGCGTTCCGTGGCGCGTCGGTACGGGGATACAGTTCTGAAAGGATCTTCCGCGACGCGGCGCCCTATGACGGTTCAGGCGGCACGGCCGGCCTTGGGCTGTGCAGACCTCGAGGACAGGATGCACGTAACGCGATCACAGCTATGCACCGCCGTGGGCTGCACGTTGGCTCTCAGCATCGGTGCCCAGGTGGGGTGCCAGAAGGGCGACTCCGGCCCCGCCGGCTCGCCGGAGCATGGGTCGTCGACCGGCGCCGCGATGGACGATGCGCGCCCCGAAGGCTCACCTCCCGGGACCGAGATCCCGGCCGTGCCGCGAGACGACGGCGACAGCGCGCGCGCCGATTCTCCGGCGGATGGCGCCGGGGCCGTGGACGAGGACGCCCCGCCCATGCAGGGGGGGCGTTGCGAGCGCGGCGACGGCAAGGTCTCCGAGCCCGGACGCTACGAGGGCTACAGCGAGGCGCGCTACCCCGACCACCAGCGCAGCTCGTTCTATGTCGAAGTGCGCGATGGCACGCGGCTCGCGATGGACCTCTTCCGTCCGGTCGACGAGGACGGTCAGCGGGTCGAGACGCCGCTGCCGGTGCTGTGGATGCACACGCCCTACAACCGCCGCACGTTCACGACCGGCCCGACCGCCGAGACCTATCCCGGCTTCGCGCTGCGGCTCGTGCCCCACGGCTATGTGGTGGCGGTCGTGGACTTCCGCGGCCTCTACGCATCCTTCGGCCAGAACGTCGCCTTCAATCGCGGCGAGTGGGTCGAGGCAGCGCGCATGGATGCCTACGACATCACCGAGTGGCTGGCGGCGCAGCCCTTCAGCAACGGCAAGGTCGGGATGTGGGGGTGCTCGGCCACCGGCGGCAGCCAGCTGCAGGCCGCCACCACCGCGCCCCCGCACCTGCGTGCGATCTTCCCCATGAGCTGCGAGTTCGACGTCTATCCCTTTGCAGTACCCGGTGGCATGGCGCCGGAGGCTGGCGACACGCGCGCGTCGCCGCGTACGATCAGTGCCGCCGTGCGCGATCGCGCCGCCGTGGCGGTCGATGGCGCCGATGGCGCGGCCCTGCTGCGGCAGGCCATCGCTTCCCACGAGGGGAGCGTCGAGAGCGCCGGCCACGTGCCGTTTCGGGACAGCGTCTCGGCGGCGGTGGGCGAGCCCTGGTGGATCATCAGCAGCCCCCACACGCATCTCGAGGCGCTCGACGAGTCGGGTGTGGCCATGTACCTGGCCGCCAACTGGAACGAGGGGGCTACCAAGCACGGCGCGTTCTTCACGTTCAAAAACGTGAGCGCCCCCGCCAAGCTGCTGGTCGGGCCCGCCGGGCACTGCGAGTGGAGCGCGGTGAAGGACGACACCGGCTTCGACCTGGTGATCGAGGAGCTGCGCTTCTTCGACTACTGGCTCAAGGATGTACCCAACTGCCTGCTGAATGAGCCCCCTGTCTACTATTACACCTACGGCGCTGACGGGGACGGCTGGCGGGCCGCCGAGCGCTGGCCGCTGCCCGAGGAACGCCGCACGCGCTACTACCTCGGACCCGAGAGCCTGTCGCAGAGCGCGCCCACGGTTGCCGACGGAGCGGACAGCGCGCAGGCTACAGAGAGCGCCGAGCTGGTCTTCACCTCCGAGGCGCTCGACGACCCGCTCACGGTGACCGGCCACCCGCAGGCCGAGCTGTGGGTCTCCTCGACCGGCACCGACGGCGACTTCATCGTGTCGCTGCAGGACGTGGCGCCCGATGGCACTGCCACCTCCTATTTCGTGGAGGGTCGCCTGCGCGCCTCCCATCGCGCGATTGCGGACGCGCCCTACGACGCCCTCGGGCTGCCCTATCACGCCTTTGCCGAGGACGCGCAGCAGCCGCTGGTCGTGGATGAGCCGACGCGGCTCGACTTCGAGCTGCTGCCGATCTCGATTCGCTTTGCCGCAGGTCACCGCATCCGCGTGATCGTGCGCTTCGTCGATGCCGCGACGCCCACATCCGCTTCGGCTCCAACCGTTACCATCCACCGCAGCGCCGAGCATCCCTCCGCGATCGTGCTGCCGGTCGTCGAGGGGTAGGGCGGTCTCCGTGCCCTCGTGCGTGGCCGTGTTGATCGCTGTTGCCCTCGCCTGCGGCTGTGGCGACCCATCGTCGGTCAGGGGCTCGGGCAGTCCGCCCGTGCTGGCTGTGCCGCCCACGCAACCCGGCGAGGCGATGACCGAGCCAGTGGGCACGGACAGCCCCTCGTCGCTCGGTGTTGGAGAGCCGGCCCCCACGGACGACGGAGTCGGCAGCAACGCGGGAGCAGGCGCAGGCGACAGCGCCCCCGCGGTCGACATGAGTGGGGTGGAGGAGGGTGGCGGGATCGATGCCGGGGTGACGGTGGTCCCGGATTCCCCGCGCTGCGAGATGGCGCCCCTTGCGCCCGGCGATCACCCGGGTAGCGTCGAGCACGACGGACGCGAGCGCGGCTACGTGATACACGTGCCGCCAGGACTCGCGGGCGAATCACCGGTGCCGCTGGTCGTGGACTTCCACGGCTTCGGCAGCAGCGGCGAGGGCCAGATGCGCACCAGCGGCTTCCGCGAGCTGGCCGATCGTCACGGCTTCGTCGCGGTCTATCCCGACGGCGTCGGCGGCAGCTGGCACGTGAACGGTTGTTGCGGACAGGCGGCCGAGCTGCAGCTCGACGAGGTCGGCGCCGTGCGCGCGCTGGTCGCGGACGTGACTCGGCAGGTGTGTGTCGACGAGCGCCGCATCTACGCATCCGGCATCTCCCAGGGCGGCGGCATGGCCCACCACGTCGCCTGCCTGGCCGCCGATCTGTTCGCCGCGGTCGCACCGGTCTCTTCCGACCTCCGCACCGAGCCTTGCGATCCGACACGACCCATTTCGCAGATGTCCTTCCGCGGCACCGCCGATGGCCTCAGCGCCTACGAGGGGGGACCGGTGGGCCCGCCGGGCGGGCAGTACCAGTCGATCGGCGCACGCGAGACGCTGGAAGCGTGGCGCCTCATCGACGGCTGCACACCCGCCGCGACCGAGACGCTGGAGCTGTGTGAGACCCACGCCGAGTGCGAGGCCGGCGTCGAGGTGACCCTCTGCACGCTACCCGGTGCTGGCCACGTCCTGTACGACAACCCGAGCGGGCTGGACGTGGCTGCGGCAGCCTGGTCCATGTTCGAGCGGCAGGTGCGATGATGGTGCGCGCTGCAATCGTGCACCAACGCGGACGGTCATGCGGCGAGTGAATCGGCGCCGCTGCTCGACACCGGCCCGGTTGTACCGACTCCGGCAAGCGACGACGGGGCGCCACCGGCGTCGATGCGGACGACCCCTTCGCCGCCTCGCAGGACCTCAGTTCATCATCTCTCTGGTCGGCGCGTGCGACGGGGCAACGGCATCGGCTGCCTGCAGCAGGCGCCGGAACTCGTCGTAGATCTCCTTGACGCGCCCGCTCACCGCGCCAACGGTGCCGGAAACGTCGACCACGGTTTCGTTCATGGCGACCGATGCTGCGTGGGCCTCCAATGCGAGCTTGCCCACGTCGGCCACATCGCGCGAGCGTTCGTCCATCGTCGCGGCGATCGCGCTGCTGATGCCGTTGAGACCGTCGATGACGTCGTCGATGCTCTTGATGGCAGAGAGGGTGCCGGCGATACCTGCCTGCATCCTGTCGGCGTGCGACCTGATGTCGCTTGCGTGCCCTTCCGATTGAGTCGAGAGCTGCCTGATGTTCGCGGCGACCACCGCGAATCCATCTCCCTGCTCCCCTAGCCTCGCAGCCTCGATGCTCGCATTCAGTGCGACCATCCGGGTCTCCAGGGCGATCGAGTCGATTACCTGCATGACCTTGTCGATCTCCACCGTGCTGTCGCCAAGCCCTTCGACGGTCTCCTGACTGGCCCGCGATGCGTCCAGGGCTCGCTGGGCCATGTTGGAAGCGTCCTGTGTCTGCGTGGAGGTCGAATCCAGGCTCTGCTGGACCGCCTGCATCCTCTCCGTCACGCGTGCAACGGTTGCGGCCATACGGTCAGCGCGCGCGGCCGTGTTCTGGAGCTCCTTCTCCATCTGGGCCGTTTCGTTCACGATCTGGCCGACCGTGCTCTGCATGAAGCCGAGGTACTCGTGATAGCGCTCCGCCTGCGCTTCGGCCGCCGCGCGTCGCTGCTCGAGTGCCGCCGAGGCATCCTTCACGGCGCGTGCTTGCGTTTCGGCTTGGACCCGGTGCTCCTCCGCGGCCTCGAGGGCCGCCTGGGTCTGCTCATGCTGCTGTCGGGTCGCCAGCCGTGCGCTTCCGAGGGCGTCGATCATGCCGTTGAAGCAAGCGCCAAGGTCGCCCACTTCAGTTCCACGCTCTACCTCCACCTTGTGCTCGTCCCCGATCTGCTCGGCGTGCGCCACGCGCTGCATGGCTTGCACGAGATCCAGGAATCCGGATCCAGCGCCATGCTCTGCGACGTTGAGACCGACCTTCTCCTCGTCCGGGGAGACGCGCAGTTGGAAGAAGCGGTTGATGAGGGCCAGCACTATGTACGCCGTGCCAAACGCCCACAGGAAGCAGGAAACGACTCCCGTGGCCTGGACCCCCAGGTACTGGAGCCGCGTCATGCCAGCGGGCAGCTCGGTCTGGAAGATCGCGACTGCCATCGTGCCCCATGCGCCCGAGAAGCCGTGCCCGGGGATGGCGCCGACGACATAGTCGACCTTCAGCACGCGCTCCAGAAGCAGTGTTCCGCCGTAGACGATCAGGCCGGCGACCAGTCCGATGATGGCAGCGCCACCGGGCGACACTGCATCACACCCAGCTGTGATGCCGACGAGCCCACCAAGCACGCCATTCGCTACGAACTCCGGTTCCGGTCGGCGGCTTTCGTTGAGCAGCCATGAGATGGCACCTCCGCTCAGACCTCCAAACACCGCTGATACGAGCGTCTTGGCTGCGATCCCGGCGATGTCGGTAGTCGCGCTGAGGGTGCTGCCGGCGTTGAAGCCGAACCAGCCGAAGAAGAGAATGAACACCCCCAGGTAGACCAGGGGGAGATTGCTCGGCCGCAGCTTCTGCGGTGTGCCATCCTCATCGAACCTGCCCAGCCGCGGTCCGATGACGTACATGCCGGCGAGGCCGACCCACGCGCCTGCCGAGTGCACTACCGTCGAGCCGGCGAAGTCGTGGAACCCCCGTGCCTCCAACCATCCTTGGGTAACCACGCCGGGAACCTCTCCATGCAAGAGGCTGCCCCAAGCCCAGTGCCCGAAGACCGGATAGATCAAGCACGATGTCATGAAGGAGATCACGAGATAGATGCCGAACCTCGTGCGTTCGGCAATCGCTCCACCGTCGATCGTGGCGGCCGTGCCGCAGAATACCGCCTGGAATACGAAGAACGCCGCGGCCCAGGGGCTCTCGAGCCCGGTCGCGAAGTCGCTCGTCCCGAACCAGCCGTCGTGGGAAAGGCCGAACATCAGACCGAATCCCAGGATCCAGAACCCGCCGGCGGCGACTAGAAAGTCGGCCATGTTCTTGATCGCGACGTTGATCGAGTTCTTGGCCCGAGCCATCCCCGACTCAACGCACAAGAAGCCCGCCTGCATGATGAAGACGAGCGCCGCTGCCACGAGCACCCAGACGAAGTCCAGTGTCGTTCTTAGTTCCTGAAGGCTATCCATGGTGCCTTGATCCCCAACGGACCCGCGAAGCCCTTTCTTGAGGCCCGGTCTCGCAAGCTGTACGACGAGGACCACTCGCGCGTACTGGGTAGCCGCTGGACGCCGCGGTGTGGGTGTGTGCGCTACGAAGCAGCGGCGCACTTCGCTCCCATTTCCCTAAAGCACGGAGGGGGAGATGCCGTTCAGCTAGTCGATGGCCCGCCACACCGCGCCACCTTCGGCCGCAGAATGTTCACCTGGCGCCCAGCTTCTGCGGCAGTTGAACGCGGCCTTGCGTCCCCCGCGCGAGACCGGGGACAGCGAGCTGCGAGCGGTCATGGCCCTGCTCGACGCCGCGGACGAAGACGACCTCACCCCCGCTGCCCGAGAGGTGGCCTTCGACGTTGCCGAGCTCGTCGCCCGCGCGCTCACCAGCTCGGCGGACGAACGTGGCGCATTGCTGGACAAGGCGCACCTGCTGGTGAAGCTGCTTCTGCCCGACGACGTGCCCCAAGAGAGCGTGTCAGCTGGCTCCGAGTCCGGCGGCCCTACCGAACTCGAGACGGCGGTCCCGAGTTGCGTCGATGTCGACGACGAGCTCGTTCAGGAATTCATACATGAGTCCCGCGAATACATCGGCGAGGCCGAGAACGCCTTGCTCGCTCTCGAGAATGTGCCCGTATGGCCGCATCGCGAACCGCACGTAGCACTGCATGCGGGATCACGTAGTCGGGGTCATCCCCTCTAGATCGCGACCCCACCGACGCGGAGGCGATCGGCGAGGTCTTCCGGGCCTTCCATACCGTCAAGGGCGTGGCCGCAGTGCTCGACCTGAATGCGGTCGCCACTTTCGCACACCGTGCAGAGTCCTTCCTCCTGCCGATCCGGGACCGCCAGAGAGCCTTCTCACCGGAGTACGCGTCTCTGTCGTTGCAGGCGATCGATACGATGCGCCTCCTGGTCGACCATGTCGCGGCGGGAACGGACTCCTCGGACGTGGCGGGCTTGCCAGAGCTGCTCACCCGGCTCGAGGCGGCCGAAGGGGCTCAGAGCCTGGCGCCGATACCGCACGAAGGGGAGCCTCTCTCCCCCCCGGGGCCGATGCCCGGCGCCGCGAGCATGCCGGCACCTGCGAGCTCCGCACCCCCACCACGTAGGCCCGCGTCGGCTTCGGCACACAATGAGGAAACCTGGCTGCGAGTTCGGACGGACCGCCTCGACAGCCTGCTCGACATCGTCGGCGAGCTCGTCATCGCCGACTCCATGGTGCGAGAGGATACTTCGCTGCAGGACCAGGAGCTGGCGCCGCTCGCGCTCAAGGTCTCGCGAGCCGGAAAAATCGTCCGCGGATTGCAGGACCTGTGCCTGTCGCTGCGAATGGTTCCCGTCAAGGCCACGTTCCAGAAGATGACGCGCGTCGTGCGCGACACCGCGAAGCGGGCCGAAAAGCAAGCCAAGCTCGTCACTCTCGGCGCCGACACGGAGGTCGATCGCAAGCTCGTCGACCTCCTGGCCGATCCTCTGGTGCACATGGTGCGCAACGCCGTGGATCATGGTGTCGAGCCCGCGGACGAGCGCGTGGAAGCTGGCAAGGACCCGATCGGTCGAATCGAGCTGCGTGCCTTCCACTCGGGCGGAAACGTCGTGATTCGGCTCTCGGACGACGGTCGCGGCCTCGACCGTGCGGCAATCGCATCGAAGGCGCGACGAATGGGGCTGATCGAGAGCGACGCGAACATGAGCGACTCCGAGGTCTACGCGCTGATCTTCGAGCCCGGGTTTTCCACCAGCGCCGTCGTGACGGATGTCTCCGGGCGCGGTGTCGGCATGGACGTCGTGCGGCGTGGAATCGAGGAGCTCAACGGACGAGTCGAGATCTCGTCCACGCCCGGCAAGGGTACCACCTTCACCGTTCATGTGCCCCTCACGCTCGCGATCACAGACGGCATGCTCGTCCGTGTTGGCGCCGAACGCTACATCATTCCGACTGTCAACATCCAGATGAGCTTCCAGGCAACGGCCGACCAGTACCAGACCGTCGCCGGGCGGGGCGAGCTCATCGTCGCGCGCGAGGCAACCCTCCCCCTCTTTCGTGTAAGCCGCCTGTTCTCGGTCCACGACGCGATCGAGGATCCACTTCAGGGGCTGATCGTGGTCGTGGGCGACGTGGAGCGCCGTACCGCGCTGCTGGTCGACGAGCTGCTTGGCAAGCAACAGGTCGTCGCCAAGAACCTGGGCGAAGGCATCGGCAAGATCCCGGGCATCTCCGGTGGCGCCATTCTGGGCGACGGCCGGGTCGGCCTGATCCTCGACCCCCCCAGTCTGACGCAACTCGCGCACGGTAGCCCGCTGGCGTGTGCGCAGAAGCCGCGCGCGCCAATGCTCACTAGGGCCCAACTTCCGAGCTGAGGATTCCATGTCACGAGAGCTTCGAGCAGACGAGCAACCAACGGTGAGTGGAAAGCACCTCACCTTCTGCCTCAGCAAAGAGCAGTACGCGCTGTCCATCCGGAACGTCCAGGAGATCGTGGGCGCCCTGGACGTCACTGTGGTTCCGCAAACGCCGCACTATGTGCTCGGTGTCGTGAATCTCAGAGGAAAGATCATCCCAGTCGTCGATCTCCGAGCCAAGTTCGGCATGCCCGCGAGCGTGGCCACGGCCGAGACATGCACGATCGTCGTCGAGACCTCGCGGGCGGAGATTGGGTTGCTCGTCGACCGCGTTTGCGACGTCGTCGCGATCGACGCAAGCGTCGTGGACCCACCCCCTACGCTCGGTCTCGACATCGACACGAAATACCTGAGAGGCATCGGCAAGGTGGAGGGAAGGGTGCAGCTCATCCTCGACATCGAGCAGGTGCTCCAGGACGCCGATCTACCCCAGCACAGCCCCAGCAACGAAAGCCCTGACGCCGAACGGGTGGGCCCGACAAATGAAGACTAGAGCCACAATCCTACAAAAGTTCATCCTCCTTTTCGTCGCGTTCGGGCTCGTTCCCCTGGGCGTCTTCGTCGTGGCAACCGGCGCCGCGTCCGATGAGTTCGAGAAGTCCGTAGGGATCCGACTGCTCTCCGTCAGCAACACGATCGCTGACAAGATCGACCGCAACCTCTTCGAACGCTATGGCGACGTTCAAGCGTTCGCCACCAACCACGCGCTACGGGATCGCGAGGCCTGGTACCGGACTTCCAGCCCACTGGTCGACGCGATCGACGGCTACATCGACACCTACGACATCTACTATCTCTCGATCGTGGTCGATCTCGAAGGCCGCGTGGTGGCCGTCAACAGCAAGGACGCTGACGGGCGCCCCATCAACAGCAAGTCGATCTACGACAAGAACTACAGCTCTGCTCCCTGGTTCGAGGCCCTCCAGGCCGGGCAGAGCACGACTCGCTTCAAGCACACGGCGTCGGGCAACGATGTCCTGTCCGGCACGTTCATCGAGACCTTCCACGTCGATCCAGACGTCGGCCGAGCGTACCCGGGTGACGACGCCTACACCATCGCGTTCTCGGCCCCGATCTACGAAGAGGGTGCGGTGATCGGGTACTGGAGCAACCGCGCGCGTTTCTCTCTGGTGGAGGAGATCATCGCGGCCGAGTTTGCGCTCTTGGAGCAACAGGGCTTCGGCAACGCCGAGCTCACGCTGCTCAATCAGGACGGCGCGATTCTCGTCGACTACGACCCGGTGACACACGGCAGTACGGACGTACAGCACGACAGCGCCGTCGTCGGAAAGCTCAATCTCGCATCCAAGGGCGTCGTCGCAGCACGGAAGGCCACAGAGGGCGAGTCCGGCTGGACCGTCTCGCATCACGCCCGCAAGCAGATCGACCAGCTGGCGGGCTACTCACCGCTGGTGGGGGCCCTGGGCTACCCGGGAATGCCGTGGTCGGTCCTCGTCCGTGTACCGCGAGACCAGGGCCTGGCGCCGATGACGTCGATGCGCAACACGGCTCTGGTCGCGCTGGGTGTTGCCTCAGCCGTCCTGCTGTTCTTTGGACTCGTTGTCGCCCGCCGCACGCTGAGCCCGCTACAGGAGATGGCTCGGATCGCGAAGGCCGTCGCCGTGGGCGACATCGACCAGAAAGTCGATACCGCCCGCCCCCACGATGAAGTCGGAGAGCTCGCCAACGCCCTGCAGGATCTGATCGCCTACATTCGTGCGGTGGCCGAAGAGGCGGATGCACTCGCGCGGGGTGACCTCGACAACCAGATCGAGGCGCGCTCTGACAGGGACGTGCTCAGCAAGAGCTTCGCCCGAGTCGCCGAGGCACAGAAGCACCTCGTCAAGGAAGTCAGCGGGCTCACCAGCGCCGCGCACGATGGCGACCTGTCCGCGCGCGGGGACGCGTCCCTCGTGCAGGGTTCCTACTCCGAGGTGATCCGGGGCGTCAACGAGCTACTGTCCGTGGTCGCCGCGCCGATTGCGGAAGCGAGCAGGGTGCTTGAGCAGGTGGCCAAGAGCGACCTGACGGCCCGAATGCAGGGCGAGTACCGAGGCGAATACGACAACATCAAGCGGTCGATGAATACGGCGCTTGACAGACTCGACCAGACGATCGCTCAGGTTGCGTCTGCGGCCGGTCAGGTCGCGACCGCCGCGTCCGAGATCACCACCGGCAATCAGTCGATCGCCGAGTCCGCATCCGAGCAGGCGGCCAGTGTCGAGGGCATTTCCCGAAACCTGGCGGGCATCACAGATGCCAGCAAGGAGAGCTCCGACAGAGCGGGAGCGGTGCGAGCGATGGTCGAGTCCGCAGGCGAGAGCGCGCGAGAGGGCACGGCGAGCATGGAGAAGCTCTCGACGGCTGTGGAGCGAATCAAGCGCTCGGCGGACGAGACGTCCAAGATCGTCAAGACGATCGACGAGATCGCTTTTCAGACCAATCTGCTAGCCCTCAATGCAGCTGTCGAGGCCGCCCGTGCGGGTGACGCCGGGCGCGGCTTCGCCGTCGTGGCAGACGAAGTTCGCGGCCTTGCGTTGCGCAGCGCCGAAGCGGCCAAGAACACTGCGAAGATGATCCAGGAGTCCGTGAAGAGTGCCGACGATGGAGTTGCGCTCAACCAGCTGGTGACCGAGAGCTTTGCGTCGATCGCAGACCAGGTCGCGCAGGTCGCGACCGCGATTGTCGACATCGAGTCCAACGCGACCCAGCAGAGCGACGGCGTCAGCCAGATCAACGGGTCCCTGTCCGAAATGTCGAGGGCCACCCACCACAACGCCGCGACCACGGAGGAGACCGCGAGCGCTGCGGAACAGCTGGCAAGTCAGGCGCGCACCATGCGCGAGCTCGCCGAGACATTCGAGCTGGGCAGCAGCTCTGGCGCCATCACGCTCCACGGGCCCGCCCTCGCCCCGGCGCCTCCGGCCAACGATCAAGCTCGGCGATCCAACGGCAAGAGCGGCAAGAATGGAAGCAATGGACGCGGCAGCCTGGCACCAGCCCTCGATGGTCTAGACGACGCGGACGTGCTGCAGAGATTCTGAGATGCGACACGCTCTGCAGGGGCACGAGAGTCTGAGTGCGGCGCAGTTCCGCACGATCCAGCGACTTCTTCACGACGTCTCTGGCATCGCCCTGGCCGATAACAAGCAGAGCCTTGTGCACGCGCGCCTCGGTAGGCGCTTGCGGGCGCTGAAGCTCCCATCCATCACGGAGTACATCGAGTTTCTGAAGGGGGACGAGCAGGGGACGTCGGAGCTGCTGAGCATGATCGACGTCCTCACGACGAACAAGACCAGCTTCTTTCGAGAGCGTGCGCACTTCGACTTTCTCACTGAGCTCCTGCCCCATTGGAACCGGTTGCCGGAGGTTCGCATTTGGTCCGCGGGGTGCTCCAGCGGGCAGGAGCCGTACTCCTTCGTGATGCACCTGGCGGAAGAAGCAGCGACCGAGCAGCTTCGACGTACACGCGTTCTGGCGACGGACATTTCGCGGCCAGTCCTCGAGCAGGCCCGCCGCGGAAGCTACCGCAGGGACGCCGTACGCGGCGTACCGCCGCCCATGCTCGCGCGCTACTTCGAGTCTCGGGATGGCCCCGACGGGCATGTCTACCGGCTTCGGGACCGCTACCGCTCGGCGGTCAGCTTTGCCAGGCTCAACCTCGTCGGGCAGTGGCCGATGCGCGGTCCATTCCAGCTGATCAGCTGCCGCAACGTGATGATCTACTTTGACGCGCCGACGCGCGCGGCGATCGCGTCGAGGTTCCGCCAGCTCCTCGCGCCTGGGGGCTATCTGTTCGTCGGTCACGCTGAAACGCTCGGCAGCGACCCGCGCGGCTACGAGCTCATCCTGCCGGCGGTCTACCGGAGGGCCGACTGACTTGCTCTCGATCGCCGGAGAGAGTCACGGGCTGACCGTGATCGGAATCGGAGACCTCGGTACCGGAGCGCGCGCCGGTGGCGTGAGGGGCTTCGTCACCTATGGACTCGGCAGCTGCATCGGCGTCACGGTCTACGATCCGGCGGTCCGCGTCGGCGGAATGCTGCACGCCCAGCTGCCATCGTCCCGCCAGGCAACCGCGGACGCCGCGAGCTTTCCCGACCGCTTCGTGGACCTCGCCGTACCTCGGATCTTTCGCGCATGCTATGCCCTTGGCGCCTCCAAGGGTCGCATGGTCGTCAAGGTCGCTGGCGCCGCGCAAGCGATGACGCTGAGCGAAGGCGGTGAAGACCCCTTTCAGATTGGCCGCAGGAACGTCACCCAGCTCAAGAAGCTTCTCTGGAAGAACGGGGTGCTGATCGCGGCTCAGGACACCGGCGGCTCGACCGCCCGATCGCTCGCGCTGCGGCTCGATGATGGCGCCGTCTTTGTGGGCGATGGACAAGAAACACGGAGGCTCTGATGTCGCTGAATGTGCTCGTGGTCGATGATAGCCGGGTCATGCGTCGAATGATCCTACGCACGCTCGGCATCGCAGGTCTGCCGATCGAGGAGGCGCTCGAGGCCGGTAGCGCGGAGCAGGGCTGGGAGCTGCTGGAGCGCGGCGACGTCGGCCTGGCGTTGCTCGACATCAACTTGCCAGGCATGAGCGGCATCGAGCTGCTCGAGAAGATGCGGGGGTCGGCATCATGGCAGGATACGCCCGTCGTCGTCATCAGCACGGAGGGCAGCGAACCCAGGCGGCGGGCTGTCGAGCGTCACCGGGCTGGATTCGTGCGCAAGCCCTTCACCCCCGAGGCGCTTGCGCGAGCGGTCGTGGATGCGGTCGGAGCGGCGCCATGAGCCAGCCCACGCCAGCGCTGCTGCAGCGGGCCCTGTTCGAGACCCTTGAAGTGTTGTGCTTCGCACTGGCAGAGCCCCAGCTGGAGGAGGACGTACCGATGGAAGCCCCGGAGGCCGTCGTACGGGTTGGCTTTCAAGGTAGGGCCCAGGGCACGTTGTGAATTGAGATTGGTGTGTGCGCGATGGTGATGCTTGCGGAGAGCATGCTTGGGGAAGGTGGCGACACCTCCCTCAGCGAACAGCAGGATGCGATGAAGGAACTCGCCAACGTGACCTGCGGGACGCTCATGCCCCTGTGGTCAGGCGACGGAGCTGTCTTCGATCTCTCGATGCCGGAGCTCGTGGAGAACGCCACGGAGCCTGGTCCGGGAGCCGTGCGTGCGTCTCTCGCCGTCGAGGACGGCTGGGCGCGGATCTCCTTCGAGCTCGAGGGGCCGAGAGGCGCGTGATGCTGCGTGTTCTGGTCATCGATGACTGCTCCACCATGCGGTCGATCTACAGACGGTGGCTGGACCAGGAGGGCGACCTCACGGTCGTCGGTGAGGCGGACTGTGCGGAATCGGCGCTGGCCAAGGTCGAGTCGCTGGATCCCGACGTCATCACACTGGACATCGAGATGTCGCGGATGGATGGCATCGAGCTGTTGGAGGAGCTGCATGCAAGGAAGCCGGTACCCGCGGTCATCCTGAGCTCCGCCATCGCGCCCGAGAGCGAGAACGAGCGGAGGGCGATTGCGGCATCGGCCTGCGCCGTTGCCTCCAAGGAGCCTGTGGACACGCTCCATGAGCGGTTCGTTGCGGCGATCCGCTACGCGGGCACTCGGCCGCGGCGCCGCGTCCCGAGGCGGACCGAGGGGTGGGAGAGTCCGACGCCGAGGGGCGCGATCCTCATCGGGGCTTCCACCGGCGGGACGCGCGCAGTCGAGGCAATCCTTCGCGCGGTGCAGCCGAGCATGCCTCCGATCGTGGTGGTGCAGCACATGCCGGCGCGGTTTACCGCTGCACTCGCTCGGCGGCTTGACGAGGTCTGTGCTCTTCAGGTGTTGGAGGCTACGCAGGGGCTGCTCTTGCGCGCCGGCACGGCGACGATCGCGCCAGGAGACGCGCACCTGCGGCTGCGCCCCGGCAGCGGTGGCTTGAGCGTTCGCCTGGACCGCTCGGAGCCGATCCGACACTACCGGCCCAGTATCGACGTCACGTTCGAGTCAGCCGCGGAGGCGATCGGTGCGGACGCTCTGGGCGTGATTCTCACGGGGATGGGTGATGACGGTGCGCGGGGTCTGAAGGCGATGTGCAGAAGTGGAGCAATGACGATCGCCGAGAGCGAGGAGACGGCGGTCGTCTTCGGCATGCCGGCGGCCGCGATCGCTCAGTCGGCGGCGAGGCGGGTTGCGCCGCTCGGTGACATCCCGAAGGCGCTAGTGCGATGGAGAAGTGAGCCTTCGAGAGAGACGTTGTGAGAAACCCGGCTCATGTCTACAGCATTTCGACCGAAGGTCTGAGGTGACAGGTACAGATCTCCAGAATTGAGGTTCTTTGTCGGATGAAGATCTTGGTAGTGGACGATAGCAAGGCGATGCGCTTGATCGTGGCGCGGAACCTAAAGAAGGCAGACCTGGGGGCTCTCGACATCGTCGAAGCCAGTAGCGGGGGCGAGGCCCTCGATCTGGTCAAGGCTCAGAGCCCCGATCTGGTATTGACTGACTGGAACATGCCGGAGATGTCGGGCCTCGAGCTACTCCGAGCGGTCCGGGACGAGGAGCTCGCAGTGAAGGTCGGGGTGGTCACCAGCGACGTAGGCAAGCGGACGAAGCTCGAGGCCGAAGAGGCGGGAGCGCTCTTCGTCATGGGCAAGCCATTCACGCCGCAAGTCTTCAAAGCGAACATCGACAGGGCGTTTGGTCGGGCTTCCGCGCAGACAGAGAGCGTTGGCGTTCCAACCTTCGATGTAATGCCGAAGCTCGCCGATGTGTCACGCGCGCTGAGCGGACTGCTGCCACGAGCTGCTGACGTGGCAGCCGCGCCGCCCGCCGACGTGAAGCGGGCGACCAACGCGGTCCTGGCAACCTATGGTCACGAGGACAAGGTGTGTGGTCTGTGCATGTGCGAGGCTCGAACGGCGCTGGGGCTGGCAGCCGCCATGACGCTGCTACCAGTTGCTGCCGTCGAGGACTGCCTGAAGACCGGTGACCTCCCGCCACAGCTGGCGGACAGCCTCACGGAGCTCTTCAACGTGCTGGGCAGTCTCTACGCAAGGTCGACCCTGCGTGAGATCATCGCTCCTCCTGAGAAGGTCCCCTTGACCGCTCGAGCGCAGGTCGCTGCCGCTACGCAGCGGCTGGACGTGACGGTCGACGTCATGGGCTACGACACCGGCTGGCTCGCCTTTGCGCTGATCTGAGAGATCGACCGTGACCAACGTGGACATCGAGACCTGGACCGACGTCGCCCTGGAGTGCACGCGGGAGCTGGCGGTCGACCTGCTCGGGCTGGATGGGTTCGAGATCGTTTGCCGGAACCGCGGGCTGCGCCCCAGCGTACAGGGAGCGTTCCTGCCACTGATACGGGATGACAGCTCACTGCACGTGGGCATCTTCTCCGACGCGGATGCAATACGGCGCTTGGCGTGCGCACTCCTACAGGTGGAGGAGCAGGACGAGGAGCCCGACGGCTCCGAGGTCGCCGACGCGGTGGGTGAGATCACGAATGTGCTCGCGGGCGCCGTCAAGACGCGCTTGGAGGACGCCGCCCCGGACACCGAGTTGGGATTGCCGCTGTTCACGGGGGGCGCGGTCAGCTTCGGACATGGGGCGCGCGCCAGCATCATCGACCTCGACCTCGGGGGGATTCCGGTCACCCTGCTCGTGGCCCTCGTGGTGAGGGACGACGTCGGCTCCTGAGCGAGCGCGCCCAGGCTCTTCGACCGACCTCGTGAGGCGCCCTCGCGCGGGCTACCGGCGCGCGGGCGCCTATTGCCCACACCCCGGCGGGTCCGTATGGTCCGGCCATGCTGCAAGCGCATTGTCTCCATGCTTCGGCTGCTCTGGTCTTCGTGCTGGCGGGCTGTTCGAGCTCAGGCGGGGATGCCGCCTCCGATGCCGGCGCTTCCCCTGAGGACGCCGCCGCGGGCTCCGACGCGGCCGGACGCCCGCCCGGGCCCGCCGACGCGGGCGTGGCCCCTAACGAGCCGGCGCAGCGCGTCGCGGTGAGCGTGGAGCTGCCAGCAGGTGTGGACCTCGACGTGGAGGACACTCGGATATGGGCTGCACTCTCGACGAGCGACGTCAGTGCGGACGGCTCCTCCGAGGTGCCACTGGTGGCCGGAACGCGCACGACTGCCTATTTGCTCGACGACGACGGGCAGGTCGTGATGGCCGCGTTCGTCGACGAGGATCACACGCGCATCGACGCGCGCTCGACCGCGGAGGTCGTCCTCTTCTGGGCTCTCGGGACGCTGATGCAGCCGTACCAGGCCCAGGAGGCCGTGCGCGCGGGCTTGAGCGACCTCGCCCCGTTCGAGGAGCTGGTCGAGGATCTCGCCAACGCCATGGCATCCGATCGCAACGCGATGTCCTCGGACGACTTCGGAGCGCGCCTCGCGCAGCACGTTGCAGCCGTGTACGACGACCTGCCGTTGGTCGTGGGCCGCGCGGCGGCGCTGGAGATCGATCCCGCGACCGAGCGCGACGGACTTCAGCTCTCCGAGGTGGACGCAGAGAGCTTCACGATCACCAACAGCATCCGCCGCCGGGCGCACGCATTCGTGTACAAGCTGCAGAGCACAGATCGCGATGGCGCAACGACCGTCGTGGACGAGGAGATTGCGGGCAGCGACACCGCTTTGGCCGAGCAGCCGATTGGGACGACGACTGCCATCCGCGGGTTCGTCGGCGTCTTGCAGGACTGGGCCTCCGGTAAGGGCATGGACTTCGCGGCGGTGACCACACCGCCGATCACCGCGCCGCTGAGCGAACGCGAAGACGAAGCGCTCTACGCAGTGCGTGCAGTGGGCCCGGGCGACCCCAATAGTCGACCCACGCTGACCACGGCGGAACGCGAGCGCCTCGACCGACTCGTCTTGGAGACCCTGGCCTTCGATCTGGTGCTGCCGATCTTCCTAGACATCGCTGGAGCGGCAGACGGCGGCTTCGAGGCGCTGGGGGCCAACGGGCTGCAACGCTTCGCCGACACCCTCGGGAGCGTTCTGGCGTCGGTCGCGCCCGCCAACGACAAGCTGCTTGCCTACGATATCCCCGGCGCATTCCAGGAGTTCCTGGTGGCCCTGACCAACGACGTCTCGGGAGCCGTCTTCGAGGACCTCTCGGAGGTCGTGGTGGAGCTGGTGTTCGACCGTTTCGACGAACGCTACGCCTTCGATCAGCGCCGCGCACGCTTCGCACTCGAGGAAGCCAACGGCGTGTTGTCCGCCATGGACGCATCGATGAAGATCATCGACTACGCGCGTGTCTACAACGGGGCGCAGAGCAGCCAGCTCACCGAGTTCGAGGTCGTGGCCAAGCGCGGCGACGTCAACCTTGTGCCGCGCAGCGCGGTGACCATACCGTTCGTGGCGGAGACGTTCCGCGCGCACGTGCGCGAAGAGCTCGCAGGCGATGCGATCTTCGAGTACGAGTGGTCGACCAGTGGGCTGCACGGAACGCTGAGCGACAGCCGTGGCGGAACCGGTGTCGCGTTTACCAGCAGCTCAGACACGGTCAGCTACACCAGCAACGAGCTGATCGAGGCACCGGCGACGGAGTGGATCCGCGTCGAAGTCTATCGTCGGGTTCTCATGCAACCGCGCGAGCTCGTCGACATGGCGATGTCCACACTCACGTTGGTGCCGAATGAGCAGGTGATGCGCCCGATGGAGCCGACCGTGCAGTGCCGCAGCGATGTGCGGCTTCACCTCGAGCGTTCAGACGGCGAGATCACCATCGCGCCCAATCCCAGCTGGGACTATCGAATCGACTGGACGATTGCCGGCGAGCACGGCCGGCTGCCCGGCAACCGGACCTCGATGACGCGCTACGACGACGCGACCATGACCTACGGCTGCACGGACACCGAGACCCTGGAAGGCGTCGAGCCCATCAGCGCCGTGGCGTACATCAAAGAAAAGGACGAGTCCGTCTGGCGCGTGCTCTCCCGCGCGCAGGGCGAGGTGCGGATCAACAACGACCCGAACTTGGAGATCCGGCACCTTCCGCTCGAAGTGTTCTCCAGCGAGATCATGCGCGACGACCCCTACATCAACTGGGGCACGTTTCAGGGCGTCCGCATCGCACCACCGCCACGGGCGCTGCGCTACAATGCTCGGACCTACGGCCTCACGGCTGCACCGGAGTGGATGTACAAGACGATCGCGTGGGAGCACGGCGCTCCGGTGGTCGAGCCGCTGCCGCCCGAGCTGCTGGACGACAGCGGCGTCTTCATCGATGGCAACTACTTCTGGGTCGTCTCGTCCACTGGGTGCCAGAGCGGTACGCCCGAAGGCTGCAATGCCGAGCACGCGGCCGGCTATGAATCAACCCACCGCGCCTGGGGTGGCTTTGCCGAGGTCATCATCGAGCTGGAGCCCGAATAGCGACCAGCGGTCTGACTCACAGGCGGGCGGCGCGGCTCACATGCACAGACCGGTCGACTGGAACGTGCTCAGCGCGAGGCCGCACGCTGCGTCCATGTTCGTGTCGGCGGTGGTGATGCAGCCCTCCTGTCCGCCGCCGGGAAGCGACTGGCAGCACGCGCGCAGCTCCTCGCAGCCCCCCTCACCGCCACCAGGCGGCGGAACCGGTCCGCCGGTCATCCCCGCGCCACCGCCGGGCCCGGAGCTGCTGTCATCCTCGCAGATGTCGCACTCGGTCGGGGTGTTGCCGGAGAGCAGCGACGCGCAGTCGAGATCCTCGAAGGCGTCGATACATGCGTTGATCTCCGCTGAGGTCGGCTCGCATCCGTCCGAGTCGTTGCCCATGTCGCTCATGCACATGCTCACGCACTCGCTACGCTCACCGGGGAAGCCGCACTCCACCGCCTTGTCGCAGCTGACGTCGCACGCGCGCTCGGCTTGAGCACCGCCCCCGCCGCCGTCGTCGTCGCCACATGCGACGAGGCCAAGGGCAAGCAGGAAGGTAGCCAGCGACGCCGAAAGTCGGATCAAGTTCGAGTCTTTCATGGCTGCGGACGGTAAGCCACAAGGCGGTACAGCACAAGGTACCGCGTGAGCGGCAGCTTCCCGCTTCATTCGCACAGTCCTGTGACCAAGAGGGATTCCGAGCCTCCAGAGGGACCGACGCCCGTCGCCGACCACTGCAGCTCGCCGCTGTTGGGGTTGAAGCCTGCGGTCGTGGAATCGGTGATCACGACCTGGTCGCCATTGTTCTTCGTGAACACGCCGCTCAGCATCTGGAGCGAATCGCCTGCGAACTCGATGGCAAACTCTCCGTTGGAGGCCTCCACCTCCACCGGGCCCTGTGTGAAGCCGACGCATACCGATGCCGGCATGGTCTCCTGGCCCTCGGCGAAGGTCACGCTCACCTCACCCACGATCTCGTCGCCGACCGGCGCTGGCGGGACCTCGCCCGCGTCACCGTCACCGTCGCCATCACCGTCACCGTCACCGTCGCCGCCGCCAGGCGGCGGAGTGAACGTGAAGCGTACCTGCCAGCATTCTGGCGGGCCTGGATCCGAGAGGAAGAGCTCGAGCTGGCCCGACCCCGAGGGACCACTCCAGCCGTAGACACGATTGGTCTCGTTCTCGGCCTCCAACTCGAACGTGTCGTTGGGGAGGATCTCATCCGTCAGCTCTTCCACGAGCGCGTCGGGGTCGCTGGTGGCGCCCCGCGTCGTGAACGTCGGACCGGTCTCGTCTGCAATGCTGAGCTCGAAGGCCTCCGGGATGCCGTGCGGCCAGTCCATCGGCAGCGGGATCACACCCTCGTCGTTGCACACGATCGAGCCTGGGGTGCCGGCCTGGGGCGCGTCGCCCCCGGTGCCCGCGTCCGCCTCCTCGGCGCCACCGTCGGGAGGGGCGGCGCCCGCGCTGCCGTCCGCGTCGCTCTCCCCCGAATCGTCGCTGCAGCCAGCGAAGAGGAGCAAGCACAGCAGGGCCCAAGTGAAGATAGGTCGAGACATGCGCAGTTGCTATCCGAGCACGGTGGTCCTTGTCAAAGGCCATTCAGACCGGTGAACGCGGCTCGGCCCTCCGCGCCGCTTCGGCCCCCTTGGCCGTCCGAGTCCGCTGCGAGGCAGCCGCGCTTCCTCGGTTCCTGGACGGGGCGACCACGAACCGGGTCGGTCGTTCCCCCGACCTTCGCCATCCGACGGCGATGTGCGCCGGGGAGCGGGCGCGTCTCCCGGTGCAAGGTGTTGATATTGCTGAAAAAAAATGATGCACCGCATGCGGGGGCGTCGAAGCGTGGCTGCGCACCGAGCGCGAGAGGCGGTGCGCCGGCCCGCTCAGCGGTCGCCGAAGGGGCGCGCCTGCTTGAGGTAGAGGATCGGCTCCTCGCCCGGCTCGCCGTCGAACTTGAACTCCACGTCCATCGCCCACCAGTCGGGTGAGCTGTAGGCCGGGCTGAAGTAGCTGCGCACCTGCTGCAGCGCCTGGCCCAGCTCGTGCACCTGTGCGCGGCTGAGGACCGTCTGGCCCTCCTCGCCCAGGTTGGAGTGGCTCAGGTAGGTGGTCGGCTGGCCGGGCTGCAGGTAGTAGTAGAGGAGCTGGTCGGTGGTCACGCCCGGCGGCGGCAGCACCACGGAGTTGTCGCCGTACTGCACGTTCACGTAGAAGGCCGGCTCGAGCCCCGACTTGTCGAAGGGGTTGTCGGTGAGGGCGACGCCGTTGGCTTCCTCCTCGGGGAAGGAGCGGTGCACGAGCAGCGCCATGCCGACGGCCTTGTGGTCGATGCTGCGGTAACTGCGCTCCTCGAAGGCGCGGAAGAACCACACGCTGGCCCAGACCTTGCGGACGGCGTCGAAGACGGGATAGGCGGGGTCGTTCGGGTCACCGCTCTTGGAGGTGTAGAGCCCGGCGCCGGTGAAGCCGTCCAGGTCCTCGGCGTTGGTGCTGGAACGGAAGCGCATGCGCAGGCCGACCGGATAGTCTGCGGCGAGCTTGTCGAGCAGCAGCTGCTGGAAGTCCTCGTTCACAGGCGCGACCTTCATGTCCTCGCGCAGAAGCTCCAGCTCCAGCTCGCGCACCGCCGGATCGTCCTGGAAGCTCGGGTCCGCGAGCAGCGCGTCGATGCGCTCATCGAAGCCATTCTCCTGCATGAACTGGAAGTAGTAGAAGATCGGCACCGCGAAGGCCCTAGGCACCGTGATGTCCTCGACGCGCGCCAGCGCGCTGAAGTTGGCCGCCTTTCCGCCGAATGCGCGCGTGCCCTCCTTGATGGCGGCGAGGATCTCCTCGCCGCTGGCGTCGTCGGCGAAGCTCACCGTTTCCACGATGTTGGTCAGCTCGGTGATGTCGAGGTTGGCGCCCGGGACCTGGACCTCGGCGGGGCGGTTGTCCTCCCACCAGGTGTCGGCCTCCTCCTTGCTGATCTGTTCGATCTCGTACTCGAACGGACCCACCGTCAGACACACCCAGGCGCCGTCGAGCGCGCGGAGCTCCTCGTCGTCATAGGCGCCGCGCAGGGCCATGTTCGGCGTGCCGCGGTTCTGGGACAGCACGTTGATGTGGGCTAGGGGCGTCTGGAACTCGGAGGTGATGATCCCGAGCGTCACCGAGATGTCGTTGGGCACCCGGTCGAGCACCACGATGTCGCGGAAGCTGACGTGCTCGGTCTCCAGCTCGGTGGCCGTCATGAAGCGCAGTCGGCCGTAGCTCTGCGCGGGGTTGAGCGGCTGGTAGTCGACGCCCTCGTAGAGCTCGTCGGTGGTGATCACCCTGACACGTTCCGGGAGGTCCTCGACCACGGCTTGCACCGTCAGCGAGGTCGGATGGAAGAGCAGGCGGTCGCCCAGGAAGGTGTTCTCCACGATCGCGTCGTAGGCCGCGGTAATCATGTCGGGGCTGGCGCGGTCATAGGGCGCGATCTCGTACGCCCACACGTCGGGGCCCTCGTAGTGCGTGACGGCGCCAAGCACGAAGCGGCGATCGGGCGACGTGTACTGGTCCGTGTTGAAGGAAGCGAGATCCGGCACCGGCGGCAGCCCCGCTGCCACCGAGAGGTGCTGCGACACGAAGTCGTGGTGGATCGGGTAGCGGTTGCTGTTCTGGAAGTAGAACTCGGAGCCGCCGTCCAGATCGAGCACGGTCTTGACCGAGCGTGCTCCGGGCAGGCTCGCGTCGAGCGGGCGCGAGGCCAGCGCCTTGAAGTCAGCGGCGCAGCCGATCTGCTTCAGGAAGTCCGGTGCCTCGGCGCCCCCGTGCTGGCACTCCCAGACCTCGGCGGGCGTGTCGGGGTCGGCGTCATCGGCCGCGGCACCATCCACCTCGTCGTCATCGGCGGTGCCCTCGTCGCCACGCGAGTCGTCGCCACAGGCCGAAGCCAGGTCCGCGAGCAGCAGCAGCCAGAACAGTCGTCTTGCCATCACGTCCCCTCGCCTCTCACTCGCAGAGCATCAGCTCCAGGTTGCAGCTCTGCCCCCCGGTGCAGGTGTCCTGGGACTCGTTGCAGGAGGTCAGCCCCTCGATCGCCACCGGGTGGCGCTCGACCGACGAGTAGACACGGAAGTCGATGCAGCCGTGGGGGCCCTCGGTGGCCTCGGAGGTCTGGCGCGTGACCGTGATGGCGGGGAAGCCAGAGTAGGCGAAGGTCAGCAGCATGCTGACCAGCTCCGCCGGAATCTCGAGCGAGCCGTCATCCTCGGCGTCGCACTCGATGCGCACCGGGTCGCCACCGTGCAGAGGGATGTTGCGCGTGGCCCACACGCGCGTGCGGCCGGCGCCCGCCGGAGCGTTCCAGGTGC
>JAPPOT010000247.1 GCA_028817855.1 Myxococcales bacterium | reverse complement strand
GCGAAAGGAGCGCTCGGCCTCCCGGCGGCCGCCGATGATCTCCACCTCGCAGCCGAGCAGCTTCGCCGCCGGCTCCAGAAACGCCGGGCCGTTTTCGGCATCGCGCAGGGCGCTGGTGCCCACAGCCACCAGGCCCCCGCCATGGGCTCGCGCGAGGTCGTGAAGCTCGCGCACCGCCTCGAGCGTGCGGTCGATCGCGTCGGTGGCGAGCCGACCGCTGCCGTCCACGCCGCGGCCGAGGCGCGTGACGACGATGCGGTCGACGAGCGGGCGCAAGCCGGCTTCGTCGCGCTGCGCGACCAGCAGCTTCACCGAGTTGGTGCCGATGTCGATCGCGGCTGCGCGCGCGGGATCGGCGCTGGCTACTTGGTCTCCTCCGCGAGCGCCGACAGGTCGGGAAGCTCCTCGAGGTTCGGCATCAGCACGATCTCGATGCGCCGATTCTGCGCCCGGCCATCGTCGCTGTCGTTGGAGGCCACCGGCTGTGTGTCGGCGAAGCCGGCCGCGGACAGACGCGCCGCCGGCACGCCGGAGTTCGCCAGATAACGCGTCACCGTCACCGCGCGGGCGGTGGAAAGCTCCCAGTTCGACGGGAAGCGGCGGCTCTTGATCGGCACGTTGTCGGTGTGGCCCGTGACCTGGAACTCGCGGTTCGGGATCGAGGCGAGCACGCCCGCGACCTCGGTCAGCGCCTCCTCACCGCCCCGCTTGAGGCCGGCCTTGCCCGAGTCGAAGAGGATGTTCTCGGCCAGCTCCACGACCATACGGTTGCGCACGATGCGCACGCGCAGCTTGCCGGAGTCGACCATCTTCTTGAACTTCTCGATCATGTTGCGGAAGGTGGCCTGGCGCTGCTGGGCGCGGCGCTTCTCCGCGTTGAGCTCGTCGACGCGCTTCATGAGCTCTTCGTTCATGCGCTTGGCGTCGGCCGACTCGAAGCCCATCTGGCGCAGGCGCTCGGTCAGACCCGAGTTCTCGCCTGCCACGACCTTGAAACGCTCCTGGAGATCACGGTGGTCCTGCTCGAGCTTGTCGAGCGCTCGGGTGAGCTGGTCGATGCGGTCTCGCTTGACCTGCATCTCTTCCTCCGAATAGCCGCAGCCGAACGCCGCGAGCATGGAGATCACCATCAGGAGGACTGCCTTCGACTGATTCATCGGTTCCTCGTAGCCAGTTGAATCGAAGTTGTGGAAATCGCGCCGGTTGTGGGTCCCGCCGCGCGACGGGGAAGGCTAGGCGCGTCCGCGCGGACGTGTCAACGCGCGGGTTTTTTGGGGTTTGATCGCCTCGTAGGTGATCCTATTCGTCGGATCACACGTTATCCGTATCACCACGGATATAGCTTTTCTTTGTGATTCCTGATGCTTACAACTTATTGCACTCAGTGATCACTCAAAGACTGCTAAGTTAGGTATAATTTATATGTTGGTAACCTTGACACGTGGCAACACACTACAATAGGTTACTTTCATCCTACGACCATAGGAGGGTCCGTATGGCAGCGAAGAAGAAGAAGGCCGCCAAGAAGAAGAAGGCCGCCAAGAAGAAGTAGGCCCGCGCCTACTTCGCATTGGCTGTCGCCGCGACGGCCAATCGAACGGAAGGCCGAGGCATTCCCCGCGGCGGCATGACTGCCCGGGTCGAATCCTCGGCATTCCGGACCGGAGCCACAGAAGCTTCCTCCTGTCCGGAGTGCCTGGGAACTCTCCCTGGCCTGACTTCTTTTCGACAATCGCGGCTACGGACTCGCCGCCGGCACGTCACCCGTGTCGGCGGCGGTTTTTTTGGCCCCGGGGGACTCGGGACACTAGCGGACCGCGCGCTCGCGGCTGAGCAGTCGCTTGAGTCGCGCTTCCTCGAGCTCCAGACGGAAGACCTTTTCGCGCTGCAGCGTGACCAACCCGGGCGCGGCCTTACGAGGTTTTCGGACGTAGCGGCGCGGCGTGTAGATGACGTCGACGTATTGCTGTCCCTTGGCCTTGCTGAAGTGGGCCGCCAGGGTGGCCGCGTCGCAGAGCAGGTCGGGTGGGCAGGCTTCGCCCCGCGTCAGGGGCACGACTACGTGGGCGCCCGCGTGTCCGCGCGCGTGCAGCCAGAGATCGTGGGGGCGCGCGTGCCGCAGGGTGAGCTGGTCGTTGTCGGCCGGGCCGCGACCGACGAGGATCGCCCGCTCGCCGCTGCCGGTGTACTCCCGGTAGGGCATGCGCTCCGGTGCGCTGCGCTCGCGCCGGGTCTCGCCCGGGCGCGGCAAGGCCACGCCGGCCCGCTCGAGCTCGGGCGCGAGCGCCGCGAGGGCGTCCTCGTTGGGCGCCGCTGCCACCCTCCCCAGCAGGGACTCCACCGCGGCGAGCTCCCGGTCTGTGAGCGCCAGCCGCTCGCGCGCGACCGTGGCGCCCCGCTCGAGCCTTCGCGCGCGCCGAAACCAGGCGTCCGCCTGCGTCCTGGGCCCGAGACCAGCCTCGAACTGGAGCTCGATCTCCACCGGCGGATCGCGGCTCGGGTCCAGCAAGGTCGCGCTCCTGGCATCGGGGTCGAGGGCGTGGAGGTGGCTGAGCAGCAGGCCCGCGCGGGAGCGCAGGTCCTCCACCTGGTCGGCCCGCGCGAGGTCGCCCTCGATCGCCAGCCGACGGCGGCGCAGGTGCTTTGCGCGCGCGCGGGTCGCCCGGCCCAGCGCGGTGCGCGCGATCATGAGCGTCGCGCCCTCGCGATCGCGGATCAGCCGCTCACCGCGTGCGCGCAGCTCCTCCGCCGGGGCGTCCAGCCCATGTCGCGCGGCGCCGGGCTCGGGTCGTGACCGCGCCCGCCGCAGGCTGTGGGTGACCGCGCCCCCCGTGTCGTACAGCACCACATTGCCCTCGGCGCCCTCCAGCCAGAGCTCGAGCCGCCACGTGGCCCCGCCGCGCTCGAGCTCGAGCTGCACGATGCTGCCTTCGTCGTGCAGCGAGCGCAGACGCGCCCCCTCGAGTCTGCGGCGCAGGGCCTGCACGAAACCCGTGGCAGGCTTGCCCCTGGGGCGTGTCTCGCACAGCCCGATGCCGCGTGCGCGCGGGTCAAGCCCCGCCACCAGCACGCCGCGCACGTGCTCACCGGTGACGGTGATCGCGAGCAGGTCATCCCACGGCGCGTCGATGCGCCGCACCCGGGCGCCCCGCAGCGCCTCGACCGCGCTCATGTCGCGACGCGAAGCGCCTGCATGCGCTGGGCCTGCTTGAAGGACCGGTCGGAGTCGATCGCCACGTAGGCGCGCTCGTATGGGGCCGATTCGATCACGTCGAGCGCGTCCTCGAGCGAGGCGTCCGAGAACGAGCGCGTCGCGCCGAGCGCGTGGAGGCGCGCGTACACCAGCTCGCCGGACGGCCGTGGATCGACCGCCGGGTCGAATGCGAGGGTGAGACCGAGCTGCCGCGCGAGCGCATCGGCGGCCTCCGATTCCCAAGGGCCGCGCGGCGCCCACACAAGATCCGTGTCGGTGTCGCGCCGCAGGCGCTCCAGGTACGCCTCGAGTAGCTCGCGGCTTCGCTGGCCTGGCGTCAGGTCGGGCGGGGTTGGCAGCACGAGCAGGCGCGCCCCCAATGCCTCGCCCGCGCGCAGCAGCCAGCCGACCCCGCGCTCGAGCTCGTCGTCCATGCGCATTGGTCCCCGCGAGCTGCTGATGGCGCTGGGCGGGGCACGCAGGGCGAGCTCCAGGTCTCCGAGCTCGTCGCGCCTGCGCTTCAGGGTCGCCGTGCGCGGCAGGGGAGGGCGCAGGGCGAGCTCTGCGAAGGGCAGCACGCTGACGTACTTGGGCCCGGGAGGGCGGTCGAGGACGCTTCCAACGAGCAGCATGGGCGGAATACCCCACAATGGGGTGCGGCGAAGCCTCGCAGCTTCCGTGCACGCGGACAAGCCCTGCTATCCTGAGGGGAGAACGTGCGGATCTCCCTGCGATTGCTGCTGGCCATTGGGCTGCTGGCGAGTACGCCAGCAGCCCTTCAGGCCGACGACTGGGGGCTCACGCGCGAGCGCGCTCCGAAGCGCAGCACGAAGCCCAAGCGCGCGGCTCCACGCGGATCCAGGGCGCCCGCCTCGGACCGCGATGCGGTGATGCGCGAGCGCTACCTCCGCATGCTGCTGCGGCAGCCGCTCGAGTCCTTTGCGCTCGAGCGCCTGCTCGCGCTGCACCGCCGGCGCGACGGCAACCTCGACGCGCTGGCGCGCGATCTGGAACAGCGCTCGACCGCCGAGCCCAAGCGCGTCGCGCTGTGGCTGCTGCGAGGTCGGGTAGAGGCGGCGCGCGGACAACCCGAGCAGGCGCGGCGCGCCTACGAGCGGGCTGTCGAGCTCGACCGGGAGTCGCCGGGACCGGTGCTGCTGTTGGCAGAGCTCGCGCGCGAGGCGGGCGATGGGGTGCAGGCCGAGCGGCTTCTGCAGCAGGCGCTCACGCGCACGCGCGGCGCCCGTCGCGAGCAGATCCTGCGAGACCTGGCGGCGCTGGCGCTCGATCGCGAGGACTTCGCGGCGGCCCAGGCCCGCTTCGATGAGATCGGCGGCGCCGGTCAGCGCAAGGCGGAGCTGGCCCGCGCGCGGGCGGCGCGCGGCCACCACGGGCGCGCCGCCGATGCCTATGCCGCCGCGGCGCGCGACCTGCGCGGCGACAACCGCGTGCTCGCCCCGGTGTTGCTGGAGCAGGCGCGCGCCGAGCTGGAGGCGGGCCGGGTCGAGCCGGCGCTCGTGACCCTCGGCCGCGCGCGCAAGGCCGCAGGCGGCGCAGCGGGCATTCGCTTCGCGGTCGACGAGCTGCGCGTAGAGGTCCACCGGCGAGCCGGGACGCTCGAGACGCTGGTCGGGGAGCTCGAAGCGGAAAAGGGGCGCAGCTTCGAGCGCCTGCAGCTGCTCGGGCGCGTGCTCGACGAGCTCGGGCGTCACGAGGACGCGGTCGCCACCCTGCGTAGGGCGCTGGCGGTTCGCCCCGGTCACGTCGACTCGCGCCAGCGGGTCATCCGCATCCTCACCGCCCGCGGCGAGCTGGCAGCGGCGATCGCCGAGTACCGCAAGCTGATCGCGGCTTCGCCGCGCGACCCTCGCCACCTGCTGGAGCTCGCGCAGCTGCTGATGCAGTCCGGCCAGCGCGGCGAGGCGCTCAAGCTGCTCGCCCAGGCGTCGCGCAAGCATCCACGCGATGCCGGGCTGCAGCGTGCTCTGCACGACCTCTACACTCGTTGGGCTGAGCGCAAGCTGGCGGCGCGGGCGCTCGAGCGGCTCGTGCGGATCGAGCCCGACGATCCGGCGCACCTGATCGCGCTCGGCGAGCAGCACCTCGAGGACGGCAACCAGAAGGCCGCCCTGGCGAGCTGGCGGCGGATCCTGCGCGTGACCCGCGACCGCGCCAAGGGGCACGCGGCCCTCGCCGGGACCTACATGGACCACGACATGCCGGAGCGCGCGCTGGCCGAGTGGGAGGCGGCGGTGCGGCTGGCGCCGCGCGAGCTTCGCTACATCCGCGGGCTGGCGGAGGCGCTCGAGCGCCTGCACCGGCCGGCGGATGCGGTGCGGCAGTGGGAGCGCGTGCTCGAGATCGAGCACGAGGATCGGGTCGCGCGCCGGGAGGCCCGTCGCCGTCTGGCGCGGCTGTGGGCGCTGACTGGACAGCTCGGCAGCGAGATCGCCAAGCTCGAGAAGGCCTTTGGCTGGCGGCGGGCGGGGCCGGTGCCGAAACGCAAGCCGGGCCAGGCGCCGCCCGATGTGGAAGCCGGGCGCATGTTGGCCGAGGCCTACGCCATGCTCGGGCGCGGCCGTGGGCGACGGCGCGGCGAGGCGCGCTACATCAAGGAAGCGGAGCGCGTGTTGGCCCGTGTGATCGAGCTCGCGCCCGGCGACGTCGACAGCATGCTGGCCCTGGAGCGCGCACGCACCGCGCGCGGGGATGCCGAGGGCGCGCTCGAGGTGCTCGAGCGTCTGGTGGAGGCCGACCCCAAGAACGCGCGCACCTACCTGGCTCGCATGGCGGAGAACTCGCTGACGCTCTACCGGGACGAGGACGCGGTCCGCTATGCGGAGCGCTCGGTCGCGCTCAACCCCGACGACGCCTCGGCCCAGCGGCGGCTCGGCGACCTGTATCGGGCGCGGCAACAGGGCGAGCGCGCGATGAAGAGCTATCGGCGCGCGATCGAGCTCGATGAGCGGGCCTATCCGATCTACTTCGAGCTGGCGGAGCTGCACCTCGCGCGCGGCGAGCAGCGCAAGGCCGACGAGCTGCTGCGCGCGGTGATGCGCGCCTCGCCCGATGACGATCTCGTCAAGCGCGCGACCCACGCGCTGGTGCAGCTGCACCTGGGGTCCGGAACACTCGCCTCGCTCGAGCAGAGCCTGCTGCCGCTCGCGCTGGCGCACACGCGCAGGCCGGTCTACCGGATGTTGCTGGTGGAGCTCTACGACGCGCTCAGCCGCGTGCTACTGGAGCGGGCCCGGTCCGGTGGTGGGCCCGACGCTGCCCTCGCGCAGAAGGAGCTCCATGCGCTGGGCCGTCGTGCGATCAAGCCGTTGCTCGAGGCGCTCTCGGACGACGATCCGAACCAGCGGCGCATCGCGATCGAGCTGCTCGGCGTCGTGGGCACCGACAACGCCGCGCTGCCGCTGTTGCGGGTCG
>JAPPOT010000892.1 GCA_028817855.1 Myxococcales bacterium | reverse complement strand
AAGCGTGCTTCGCTGGGGCTCATGAAGGCGAACGTGAGAGCACCGGCGCCGAGCCTCGCTGCCAGCTTCAGCGTGTCCCTGTTCGTGCAGGCGATCCACATCGGAGGGTGGGGCTTCTGGATCGGCTTGGGCACCACGTTGCGTGGGGGCATGCTGAAGTACCGGCCCTTGAATCCTTGATAGGGCTCGTAGGCCATCATCTTGGCCACCTCGCGAACTGCCTCCGCCCACATCGCGCGCTTCTCGACGTAGCTGATGCCGAAGCCTTCCAGCTCGATGCGGGAACTCATCTCACCGGTACCCCACTCCACGCGTCCCTTGCTCACGAGATCGAGTGTGGCCACTCGCTCCGCAACACGTGCCGGGTGGTTGACTGCCGGAGGCATGATCGAGACCCCGTGGCCAAGCCGTATGTTCTTCGTCCGCTGACTGCACGCTCCTAGGAACACTTCGGGTGCGGTCGAGTGCGAGTATTCCTCCAAGAAGTGATGCTCTTGGGCCCAGGCGTACCCGACTCCGATCCTGTCGGCGATTTCGATAGACTCCAGCGCACCGTCGAATAGCTTCGCCTCGGTGTCTGGTGCCCAAGGCCTCGGCATCTGCTGTGGAAAGAACACTCCGAATCGCATGTCAAACCCCCATCTCTATTCGATCGAAAGCGCACCAACGCGTGCGCTGGGCGTCATGAGGCAACGATCCAGGACGCGGCGATACCGTCTCCAGAGATCGTGCACAGCAGGCCTGTCGTAGACCTCGGCGTTGTGGTGGATCATCCCGGCGTACTGACCTGCGTGACTCGTCAGCGTGCTGGCGTCGATGAGGAAGATGCTGAGATCTACAGTCGTCATTCCGTAGTCGAGCAGCAGAGGCTGTACGCTGAGCCCGCCCAGCTCAAACTCCGGAACGGGCGAGTTCTGAAACGAGAACACCACCTGCGCCAGGCCTCTTCCTTCGGGTGGATCATCCAGGAGCTCACCCATCCAACCGCTGGGAAACTCCTGATTCGCGAGCGCCCGAACAGCCTTCCTGCGAACCTCGCGGAGTAGCTCGATGAACGGCATGTCTCGGCGAACCTTCACGCGCAGCGGCACGTTGTTGACGAAGAATCCGATGAGGTCTTGGACGTCCGGGCAGTTGCGGTTCGCGGCGGGAATCCCAACCACGACCTCGTCGGTGTCCCCCAGGCGCACGAGGAGGACCGCGAGCGTCGTCACTAGGGTCATGAAGGGAGAAACGTCGTGGTCCTTGCTGAAGCCCTCTACCCTCGCCGTACGCTCAACGCCGAGGGCAATGTCCAGCCGTCCATGCGCAAAGGCAGCGGGCCCGGCATCCTTACGCGCCGGAAGGCGCAAGAATGGGAGGCGCCCGCTCAGCTCCTCAGCCCAGAACTCCTTCTGGGCATCCAGGCCGTCACCGTCGAACCAGCGCCTCTCGCTGGCAGCATAGTCCCCGAACTGAAAGCGAAGAGGGGGTAGGGACGCTCGGTTGCCTTGCGTGCGTGCGACGTACAGTGCGCTGAGCTCGCGCACGACCACCCCCATCGACCACTCGTCGAAGATCAGGTGATGCACCGCCAGAAGAAGGAGGAAATGACGCGGAGCCAGTTGGTAGACGACAGCTCGCGCGAGCGGCGGGACACGGAGATCGAAGCGCTCTGCCCCCCGGAGCCGGGCTCGGGCGATGGCTTCTTGCTCCGCCTCTACCTCACCGAGATGGGAGAGGTCCACCAGCGGGACGTCCGGACTGACGTGGTTCGCGAAGTGCGCCCTCGGATCCGCCGGGGGTCCCGCCAAGTACATTCGGAGGTTTTCGTGGCGTTCGACGAGGTCCTGCAACGCCGCGCGCAGCTGCACCATGTCGAATAGGCCGCGGAGCCTGAGCACATAGAACAGATTCATCGTGCGAGCACGCTCCGGATTCGCCAACTCCCACTCGTACAGGCGAACCTGGGACTGGCTCAGCGGTGCATCTTCACCACGACGCTCCTGAATCGTACGGGTAGGCGCAGCTGCGAGTCGCGTACGACCCGACAAGAGCTGGCGAAGCAGCGCCTGCTTTGCCGGCGAAAGGTCTCCGGAGGCCGTCGTCATGTCCGCACTCCGACGGGTTGCGCCAGCGGCGGGGCCGGCCTCGCCAGCACGAGGGTCATTGCGGCCGTGGATACGAGCACGGCCATGGCGGCGTAGAACGGCAGCGCTGGTGACCACGCAAACATGAGCCCCGCCACAGCGGCCCCCAAGACGAAACCGAGTGCGTCGGCCGCATCGCCGAGCCCCAGCGCTCTCGCCTCCGCGCCGGGTGCACTCTGAGAGACCAGAGTATTGAGCGCAGGCAGGACGAGACCGTAGGGCACGGCCGCCGCGACGATCACCAACAACACCTCCCGAAACCCCGCGTCGAAGGCCGGAGGCATCAGGGCGAACGCCAGCGCCCAGAAGAGGGCCGAGGCTCGAACCAGCTTCACGGCGCCGAGGCGCGCAATCGCCCTGCCGGCCAACGCAATCTGCGAGACTGCAGCTGCCAGCCCCCAGGCCGACACGACATAGGCGGTCAGGCGAGCGGCCTCCACGACGTCGGACTCAGGGCCGATCACGAGGTGCAAGTCCACCAAGAGGGGGAGAACCGGATAGACCAACCCAACAGCAATCGAAGCGATGGCGTACGTCGCCAACAGGGTGGTAAAGGATCGAGTCCACGGATTGAATGCATGCGCGGACTCCCCGCCGACGCGACGTAGGGTCTCGGGAAGCAACCACGCCGCAGCGACGGTGTAGAGGACGAGTATCCCCGCGAGCGCAGCCGCGGGAGCCTCGACCGAGACGCCGGCCAGGTAGCCACCGATAGCCGGACCCAGCAGAATGCCGAGTCCAAAGCTTCCCGACCGCAGGCCCATCATTCGACCTGTCTCCGCAGGCTGACTGACATCGAGCAGAGCACCTCCCGCTGCGGTGGCGTTGGTTCCACCCACAGACATCAGCAGACGCGCGCAGAACAACGCGACGAGAGCATCGCTGATGGCAAAGAGCCCATACCCCAGAGCGGCTAGCGCTGCGCCACCAACGATGACACCGCGGCGGCCGTAGCGGTCGGACAGGCGGCCCGCGTACGGAGCCAGCAGGACGTAGATGGCCGGGTACAGTGCAACCCACAACGTAATGACAGCCGGAGAAGCACCCGCAGCTTCGAGCTCGAATGGGGCGATCGGTATGAGCGCACCGTGCCCCAGCCCATCGACGAAGCGGGCCGACACCGCGAAACCGATGGCGCTACGCCGAGCTCGCTGGGCCCCGGGGTCATTCATGTGCGGGCTCCGTGCAGAACCTGCCGATGACCTCCGAGACCACTGCTCCACCGGACTCGAAAGCCTGCCGGGAAATCGACTCGTTCGGCTGATGCGCCTGCGCTATCGATCCAGGGCCGCAGACGATGGTTGTCAGGCCGCACTGCGCGAACACACCACCGTCAGTACCGTAGGGAGCGCCCGCCGCTCGCTCCGCGCGCAGCACATCGCGCAGGGTCTTCTCGAGCGACGTGCCCGCGGGTGACAAGAGCCCGGGCACGACGAATGGCTCGCTGAGCGAGTACCTGGCGCTGCGACCACGGTGCGCCGTCTCGAGCTCCCGCAATTTGCTCTGCAGCGTGTTGTAGGGCTGAAGTGGATCCTCGTCCGGCAGCGGTCGATAATTGACCACGATGTCGCAGCGTTCGGGGATCATGTTCAGAGCCGTGCCACCATGGATGGCTGCGATGTTCAGGGTGCTGTAGGGCGCTTCGGCAAATAGCTCCCCGCAGGCCCCGCTCGTGGCGTCTCGCATCGATTGTTCGAGCTCCCCGATGATTGCGAGCACCCCTCCGGCCGCGCTGATCGCATTGACTCCCGAGGCCGGCAGACTGCTGTGGCCTCCCACGCCCTCCACCGTCACGCCGAACGTGACCGCGCCCTTGTGCGCACGAAAGATTCTGTTGTCCGTTGGCTCGCCGATCCACGCCAGCGACGGGAGCGGCACCGAGTCCAGGACCGTGTCCACCTCATCGACGAACTTCCTCGCGCCGAGGCATCCCACTTCCTCATCGCAAGTGAACACCAGTGCGAGTGGGCGCTTGAGGCGACTCGGCTCGAGGCGACGCGCGGCGTCCATGCAATGGGCGATGAACACCTTCATGTCCGAGGTCCCTCGGCCATAGACGTGATCACCGTCGAGAGTCAGCGCGAGCGGATCCTGGGTCCACCCCGGCTGATCTTGGTACGGGACGACATCGAGGTGACCCGAGATCAGAAGGCCACCGGAGACCGGTGGGCCCGCGCTCGCCACGAGGTTCACCTTGCCGGAGTCGCCGTCCTCCACCTCCTGGAGACGCACATCGAAGCCGAACCTGAGCAGGTCATCCGCGAGCTCCGCCGCAGCCTGCCGATTGCTCTTGTGGCTGACCGTGTCGGACTCGATCAGGCTCCGGGCAACGTCGTGAACGTACGTCTCCATCAGGGCGTCCGTCCAACAGCGCCGGCAGCGCGCGCTTCGTCCACGAGGTCGCCGAACGTCTTGCTCGCCGCGACGAGCGTGACGCCGGGCGTGGAACGACGCCGGGCCGTGAAGAAGAAGTTGTGATAGACAGAGAGCTTTTGCTCGCGCAGCGTGTCGCGAACCACTCGTAGGCCTGCCTCCATCGAGGGAAAGCGCTCCGACATCTCCCGCAAGTAGTCCGATGCCTTCGAGTACGATCGGAGAACGACCACCGAAGCGAAGCCGTTGGCCCGCGACCATCGGTCCAAGTCCGACAGGCACGCGGGCCCTCCGCGCCCTCCAAACCCTCCCGCAAAGACCAGCAATTCTCCCTCGGGCTTCAGGTGGCGCGGCGCACACTCGAGCGCCTCCCACGTCGGCTCCAGCCCGCTCGCACCGCCCCCAGCAAACGTGGAACCGCCCTCGAGGTCCGCGGGAAAGGGAAGGAAGGGCGGGTCCAGAACGATCCGATCGAAGCTCTCACCGCCCACTGGCTCGAAGAAGCTGCCGCATCGAACGTCCATCCGAGAGCTGAGGCCGTTGAGCGCAGCATTCTGACGGGCAAGCTCGACTGCTCGCGGATTGACATCGGTCGCCACGACCCCACAGCCGCGGCGGGCCAGGAGCAGCCCCTGGACCCCGGTGCCGGTTCCCAGGTCGAGGACGTCTTCGTCGGGCCGACCGTCTAGCGCCCGCCCCAGCAGGTAAGAGTCGTCGCCCAAGTAGACCAGGTCTTCCGGACTGGACATCCCCGGATACCACAGGTCGCCCAGCAGATAGAGCCCGGAAAACACCCGCAAGACACGGCCCCCGAGGGATGCATGGTCTCGATCTCGAATGATGAGCCCAGACCGCTCCAGCGCCTCACATAGAGAGGCCCCGAGGGCGTCTCTGAGCCGCGTCGCGTCGACGGTCTCTCCGATGTAGAACGCCCGCAGGAACGTCTGCAGCGGCTCCGGCAGGCGTGCGATCCGCCCCTTCGAAACGAGCGCGCTTTCCCAGGGTGTTCGCTCTTCGCCGCTCGTCAGCCCGAGCACCGCGAGCCGATAGCCGCTGCTCTCGAGCGCACCCACCAGTCTGCGGGCGACGGCATCGCCGAGGCTACCACGGCATGTGACACCATCATGCACGGATCGACTCCTCGACCCATCGAATGAGGTCAGCGACCGTCTCTACGGGTTCATCTTCGAGCTGCTCGAGGTCGAAGGTGGCGGCCAGCTCGTCCTCGACCTGCACGAGCAGCTGCACGAACTGAAGTGACGAGATCCCGATCGCGTCAAAGCTCGAATCGTCGGAGACGGCCGGTTGCCGGGAAATCCGACAGACCACACTCCTGACTCGGCTGGCCGCGTCACTCATGGACGCCCCACATGGACGTCGCAGTCCCAACCAATGCAGCACGGTCAACCTTCCCGATCGCCGTCAACGGAAGCTCCCCTATTGCCTCAAAACGAATGGGCACCGATACCTCGAGGTACTCACGGCAGTGCGCTGAAAGCTCACTCTGAACATCCACCGTCTCCGCCCCCGTCATCACAACGAAAGCGCACACCGTGCTTACGCCGCTCCCGTCCTGAACGCCGATCGTGCACGCATCAGAGACCGCCGGATGGCGGCACAGAATGTCGTCGATTTCGCCGGGCACGATCCTTTGCCCCAGGACCTTGATGTCGTTGTCGACGCGCCCGTGCAGGTGCAGGTAGCCGTCTGCATCGACCTCGACCCTATCGCCCGTGCGGTAGTAGCCATTGGCGAAGGCCCGATCCGTCCTCGAGCGCTCCCCGATGTAGCCACTGAAGAGGTACGGGCTCCGCACCAGCAGCTCGCCGTCATCACCGTGCTCAATCTCGACGCCGGGATGAAGCTTTCCCACCGTTCCTGGACGTCGCGGAATGCCGGGAACGTCATAAGCGATCACGCCGGCTTCGGTGATGCCGTAGAACTCCAAGACCGGTACGGCAAAGGTCGCCTCGAAGCGGTCGCGCACGTCGTCGTAGAGCTTCTCCGAGCTCGTGAGAACGTACTTGAGACCGATGCTTGCAGGGTCCTCATAGCGACGCGCGCGAGCGAGGATTGCGGCCAGGATCGACGGCATCGCGACGATGACGTTGCCACCGTGCGCGCGGGCCCCAGCCT
>JAPPOT010000040.1 GCA_028817855.1 Myxococcales bacterium | reverse complement strand
CTTCTGTCAGTAGGGCTCAGACGCCGCCGTCGTCGTCCATGCCGCCGTCGTCGTCCATGCCGCCATCGTCGGCATCGCCGTCGCCGGAGTCACCGTCGCCGGAGTCACCGTCGCCGGAGTCACCGTCGCCGTCGCCGCCGGCATCCATGTCATCGGGGTCGTCGCCGCCGCTGTCGTCGCCGCAGCCGACGGCCGTCACGCCGAGGGCGAAGCAGGCCATCAAGATGATCAGCAAGTTGGCAAGTTTGGAAGCAAGCTCCTTCATCATTCCTCCTCAAAGAACGGCTCCCTAGAATCCGGAGCCCCGCTAGCCGCGCTCAGTGTACGTGCGTACCCGAGCTGTGTGAAAAAATCGCGAATCCCTATATCAGTGGCGCGCCAGGACGCAAGCGAGATTGTGCTGCTCGTAGAGCCAAGAGACGTCCGTGGTGCGCATTCTATTCAAACGAGGCCAATTCGAGCCATTGGCATCACCGGGATCCAATGCAAGCTCCGGGCCGGTTCTTGCGAAGGGCACAACAATTGGGCGTAATCTGTCGAATATACACGGGTTCTCGATGTGTCGCGGGCTGGAGCCCATGCCTGCAACCACGACATCCGGGAGGCGCGGTATGACATGCGTGTCAGCATGCCGCGTGGTCGCGCCACGCCGTGTCCCTAAACTCGGTGCATACCACTGTGCGGGGACATCCGGCCCCCTACCAGGATATCGGTGCGACTCGCCCTCCTGCCGACCGCGAAAAGCGGTTTGACAACGATCGCGCTCCCTGGCTAAAGCGGTCGCCCCCAAACCCAGGAGCCGCCCATGACTGTCATCAAGGACGTGTACGCCAGAGAGGTTCTCGACTCGCGCGGCAACCCGACGATCGAGGTCGAGGTCGAGGTGGAGGGTGGCGCGGTCGGATTGGCGGCGGTGCCCTCGGGCGCTTCCACGGGCGAGCATGAGGCCCACGAGCTGCGCGACGGCGATGCAGCCCGCTACCTCGGCAAGGGCGTCACGAAGGCGGCCTCGAACGTCAACGAGAGGATCGCGCCCGAGCTGGTCGGGCTCGATGCGCTCGCCCAAGCGGAGATCGACCGCACGATGATCGGCCTGGACGGCACTGACAACAAGAGCCAGCTCGGTGCCAATGCCATCCTCGGCGTCTCGATGGCGACCGCCCGTGCGGCCGCGAATCAGGTGGGACTGCCATTGTGGCGCTACCTTGGGGGCGCCCAGGCTCGCATTCTCCCCGCCCCGCTGATGAACGTGCTCAACGGGGGAGCCCACGCCGACAACGGCCTCGAGATCCAGGAGTTCATGATTGTCCCGCTGGGACTGCCCACGTTCCGCGAGGCCTTGCGCGCAGGCGTCGAGACCTTCCACGCGCTCAAGAGCATCCTGAAGAGTCGCGACCTGGCCACCAGCGTCGGCGACGAGGGTGGTTTCGCGCCACGGATCGATCGGAACGAGGGCGCGATCGAGGTGGTCGTCGAGGCGATCGAGAAGGCCGGCTACAAGGCGGGTCAGGATATCGCGCTGGCGCTCGATGCGGCTTCGAGCGAGTTCTACGACAAGCAGAAGGGCCTCTATACCTTCGACAAGCAGGAGGTCGACTCGGCGGGGCTGGTCGAGACCTACAAGGCGCTGTGCGAGAAGTACCCGATCGTGTCGATCGAGGACGGCTGCGACGAGGATGACTGGGAGGGCTGGAAGCAGCTGACCCAGGCGCTCGGGGATCGCGTGCAGCTGGTGGGTGACGATCTCTTCGTGACGAACACGCGGCGGCTGCAAAAGGGCATCGAGGAGGAGGTCGGCAACTCCATCCTGATCAAGGTCAATCAGATCGGCAGCGTGACCGAGACGCTCGAGGCTGTTCAGCTCGCAAGCCTCAACGACTACTCCGCGGTCATCTCCCATCGTAGTGGTGAGACCGAGGACACCTTCATCGCCGACCTGTCCGTGGCGCTGGGCACGGGGCAGATCAAGACAGGCTCCGCCTCGCGGTCCGAGCGGATCGCGAAGTACAACCAGCTGCTGCGCATCGAGGAGGAGCTCGGCGAGGCGGCGATCTACGCCGGCAATTCCACGCTGGCCGCCGGCTGAGCTGAGTCACCCCTTCAGCTGTGCGAGCAGGCGGGCGGTGAAGTCCGTGTCGTACTGGCCAGCCCGGAAGCTCTCGTCCGCCAGGATCTGACGCAGGAACGTCAGGTTGGTTGTGAGCGGTGCGATCGTCGTTTCGGCGAGCACCCGGTCGAGCGTGAGCAGTGCCTGGTGCCGGGTCGGGTGGTACGTGATGAACTTCGCCACCAGCGGGTCGTAGTGCGATGTGACCTCGCTGCCCGCAGCGGCGCCGGTCTCCACACGCAGCGCTCCCGGCGCCACCGTGGGCCAGCGCATGGTCTCGATCTTACCGGGTTTCGGAATGAAGCCCTTGTGGGGATCCTCGGCGTAGACGCGCGCTTCGATCGCGTGGCCTGCGGGTGCCACGGTGCGCGCTTCGTTGGGCAACGCCTCGCCAGCCGCGATCTGGAGCTGCAGCTCCACGATGTCGAGGCCGGTGCACAACTCGGTCACGGCGTGCTCCACCTGCAGCCGCGGGTTGAACTCCATGAAGTAGAAGCGGCCGCGCACGTCCATCAGGAACTCAGCCGTGCCTGCGTTGACGTACCCACCTTCCTTGGCGATGCGGATCGCCGAGTCCCAGAGGATGCGGCGCTTGAGCTCGCCGTTGTGCAACGCCTCGAGCGCCGGCGCTGGAGACTCCTCGAGGATCTTCTGATGGCGCCGCTGGACACTGCACTCGCGCTCACCCAGCGCGACGCACTCGCCATTTGCATCGGCGAGGACCTGCACTTCCACGTGCCGCGGCTGGTCGATGCAGTGCTCGAGGTACACGCGCCCGTCCCCGAATGCCGACTCGGCGCGCTCGCGGGCACGCTCCAGGGCAGCCTCGAGGTCGTCCTCGTCGTCGACGCGCTGCATCCCGATGCCGCCGCCACCCGCCGAGGCTTTCACGAGCAGTGGGTAGCCGATGTCTTCGGCCTGATCGCGCGCCTGCTCGAGTGAGTCCACCGCGGTCTCGGTCCCGGGGATCGCGCGTACGCCGGCCTGACTCGCGACCTGGCGGGCGCGCAGCTTGTCGCCGAAGCGCTCCAGGGCCTCGGGCGGCGGGCCCACGAAGACCAGTCCGGCATCCGCCACGGCACGCGCGAAGGAGTGGTTCTCGCTGAGCATCCCGTAGCCGGGGTGGATCGCCTCTGCCCCGCGTGCCCTGGCGGCCTCGATGATCGCCTCCGCATTCAGGTAGGACTCGCGTACCGCGGCCGGTCCGATGGCCACCGCCTCGTCGCAGGCCTGCACGTGCAGCGCCTCGCCCTCCACCTCGCTGTGGACCGCGACAGTCGCGATGCCCATGCGCTCGCAGGTGCGGGCGATGCGGACGGCGACCTCGCCGCGGTTCGCGATCAGTAGCTTGCCAAACACGCAGCCCTATCTACTCGCCTTGCCGATTCCGCGCCAGCCTGGGGCGGGCCTTGACCGCCCGCCCGCGCTGCGGGGATCCTCCGCCGATGCCCGCCTTCGCGCGCTATCAGGGGAGCGGCCGCAGCCCGATTGCGGTCGTCACCATCAAGGCGCGGGCCGAGCGGATGTTGAGGGCCCTGCAGCTGAGCGCGGCCGAGCTCTCGGTGCTGCTCTGCGACGACGCCGTCATCCAGGAGCTGAATCGCGACTACCGCGGCAAGGACCGTCCCACCGATGTGCTGGCCTTTGCGATGGGCGAGGGCGTGGCCGTGGCGTCCCCGGAGCAAGTGCTGGGAGACGTGGTGATCTCCATCCCCACGGCCACGCGCCAGGCGGAGCAGCGCGGGCACGAGCCGCTCGATGAGATCACCCTGCTGCTGGCCCACGGTCTCCTGCACTTGCTCGGCTTCGACCACGCGACCCGCGAGGAGGAGCGACGCATGCTCGCCAAGACCGACCTGCTGGTGGCCGCCGCCACGGCGCGCTGAGCCCGAGAAGAATGTGGAAAATGTGGGCCCGTGGGGGCGCCCCGTCGGCCACCGAGACGGGCCAGTCGCGCGGGCTAGCGTCAAAATTGCCTGCGATATCAGGTGCCTATCAGCGTGTTCTAGTGTGGGCGGACGGCGGGGGTTGAGGCTGTGATCGCGGCCCTCGGGATGTGGATAACTTGTGAGCATCCGGCTGCCTGCGCTCCGCCATCGGGCCAGTCTGCCCGGTGCCCGTCCGATCACCTGCCGAGATGGGTGGCTCCCGCTTTGCGCCACCACAGAGAAACCGCTTGTTTTCCGGACTGTTCGCGCGCATACCATCCCGCACGACGGGGCCGGCGGCCCAGGAGAGAGAGCATGACTACTGGGAAGCGCATGTCCAAGGCTCAGGTCGTATCGGAGCTTGCCGAGACGACCGGGCTTTCGAAGCAGGATGTGCAGAAGTTCTTCGAGCAACTCCTCAAGCTCATCGGGCGCGAGCTCGGCAAGGAAGGGCCGGGCGAGTTCGTGCTGCCCGACCTCGTCAAGCTTCGGATCAAGGTCACGCCCGGTCGCGAAGAGCATGTGGGCATCGACCCCTTCACCAAGGAGGAGCGGACCTTCGCGGCGCGTCCCGAGTCGCGCAAGGTGCGCGCAACGCCGCTGAAGCCGCTCAAGGACATCGTCGACTGACGCCCCCGCGGCGCGGCTCCCGCTGCCCTGCCCAAGCGCCGCTAGAAGCGCCCCTTGTAGCCCATCATGTCACGCATCGCGCCGAGGGCTTCCTCCGCGATGGTGCCCTCTTCTGCGAGGCGCTCGGCGCACTCCTCGCACGCCTTCTTCTTGCGCCCCTCGACCTTGACGGTGATTAGCTCGTCCGCCTCTTCCCCGCACAGCTTGCACTCCATCGCGTCCCTCCCGTGGTCGGCGTTCGCCGGCGGACATGATAGCAGACGCGCCCCGACGGTCCTCAGCGCAGCCTTGCGCGGATCTCGTCGCGCAGCATCCCCAACACCAGCCGCGCCTGCCGCTGTGTGATGGTCCCGCGCACCCGTACTTCTTCCTGCTGTGTGCTGAACCTCATGTCCAGGAGCGGCTTGCGCAGGCCGCCGAAGGCTACGAAGGGATCGTCCGTGAGCCTGTCGCGCTCCACCCGCCAGCTTCGGATCGCCTGCCGCGCGCTGGCGGCGCTCTCGTAGAACCCGATGGCTTCGAAGCGCACGCGCCCCGTCCCTGTCTCGCCCACCTTCAGCTCGAGGCGCTCGGGTACCACGCCGTGCAGATCGCTCCGGAGGCGCGCGACGAAGCGGCGCGCGCCCTCGACCGAGAAGGCCAGCGTCTCGCCGTCGTGCAGGGCGAGCAACGCGTCCGCGGCGCCGACCGGGCCGGCATCCGGGACTTGCATGCGCTCTGCCAGGGCGTGTGCGACCTGCAGGATGCGTGGAAGATCGTCCGGCCGGCTGATGGCAAAGAGCCGGGGCCCGATCAGCGCGACGATGCGCTCGGTGTTGTCGGCGTTCGCCCAGGGCGCCAAGGGGATGCCGCCGCGGGTCGACCACGCGGCCTCCACGCCGCGCGCACGCGCGAGGTTGTCGACCGCCGTGCGCGGAACGCTCTCGTCGCCGATGTACTGGCCCGCCACCACCAGGCTCGAGCGCTTGAGGTTTGGGGAGGCGAGAAAGAGACGTTCCAGGTCGTCGATCCCATCGATGCCCGATCCGTCGAGCAGGGCGCGCCAGTCCGGGATCACCTCGAGCAGGCTACGCACCTGGGGGGCCAGCGGCGAGGCGCGCACCCGTCCCATGTGCAAGCGCAGCGCGAGCTGCGCGCCCTCGGGCGCGTAGGCCGCCAGCACCGGCGGTCCCGCGTCGGCGCCGCTCAGACCACCGTCGGGGGTGGCGCCGGACGCGGCCAGCAGGCCCGCGTCGCTCGGTGCGCGTCTGCCCGCGTCAGGGGAGGTGCCAGCGTCGGTCGGCTCCAATCCACCGTCCGGTGTCGGCAGCCCCGCGTCCACGCTTGCAGTGCCCGCGTCGGCGCGCTCCAGCTCAGGCTCCTTGTCCGCCTTCACCTCGGGCTCGCTCACCTCCGCGGCTTCGGGCTCCGCGACCGGCTCGGGGACTGCTGATGGCTCCGGGGCCGCGATCGGACCGGACAGCTCCGTGGCCTCCGTCAGCCCGAACTCGATCTCGTCGGGCAGCTGCAGCTCGATGCCCAAGTCGGGGGCGCTTCCAAGCACGTGGACCAGCCCCACCAGCAGGGCGTGCACGACCAATGAGCCCAGGAGCCCTGTGCTGGCGCCGGCCAGCCGGATCCGGGCGATGCGCTCGGGGCTCGGCATCGCGCGATATATACCCCACACGCGCTCCGAAACGCGCCTCCAGCGATGCGGGGTTGACGGGCAGGGGCCGCCGTGAATATGGGCCCTCGGTGACCCGACGAGGCTTCACGAGGGTGGGAGGCCTGCTGCAGGCGGCGCTTCTGCTGGCTGCCTGCGCCGAGAAAGAAGCGCCTGCGGCTGAGGTTGCGGCCGAGGTGCGCACGCTGGCGAGCGTGGATGCAGGCCGCGAGCCGTCGCCCGAGCCGCTGGAGCCGACCGGGCCGCCGAAGAAGCTCTTCGCGAAGCGCTTCGTCGCCAAGGTGAGGGTCGCGCCGAAGAAGGAGGCCTTTCGCATCGGCTACCTGCGGGGCGGCTCGATCCTGATGGGGAAGACCGCGGAGCCGGTCGGCTTCGACAAATGTCGCAAGGGCTGGTTCGAGCTCGAGACGGGAGGCTTCATCTGCTCGACGCTCGACGTTATCCCGTTTCTGGGAAGGCGCCCGCCCGAGCGTCGTGCGCTGCAGCCCGACCTGGAGGCGCTGCTTCCCTATCCCTACGGCTACAGCCGGCGCGCCAACACACCGGTCTACAAGCGCCTGCCGAACGACGTGGAGGCGGCCCTCTACGAGGGCTACAAGATCCCGGGCAAGCGCGTGCTCGAGCTCGTCGACGGCGGCGTGGCGGTGCTCGACGACTTGCCCGAGCCCGAGGTGGCCGCGGTGGAGCCGATCCAGGCGCCCCAAGAGGCCGGCGCTCCGGGCAGCGGCGAGGAGGAGGCCGAAAAGCCGGTGCCCACGCTCGAGTCCCTGCAGGGCAAGCAGGACAGCGTGTTGCTGCGGCGCATGGAGCGAGGCTTCTACGTGAGCCTCGATCGGGAGATGAAGAAGGGGCGCCGGAAGTACTGGCGCACCCAGGCCAACGGCTTCATCCCGCACCGTCGCTTGCTGCCGGTGAAGGGCAGCAAGTTCTCTGGCGCGATGTTGGTCGAGCCGGAGCCCCTGCAGCTGCCGGATGCGGGGACCGCCGAGCCGGTGGCGGGCCCACCCCGCTTGCCGCTTGGCTACGTGATGTCGAGCAAGCACTCCGCGTACCGTCTCAACGATCGCGGCAAGCTACGGCGCGAGCGAAAGAAGCCCGGCTACCACCATCGCTTCAACATCGTCGGCGAGGTGGAGATCCGAGACCGGGGGTACTGGATCGCGGACGACGGGCGGCACTACCGCAAGAAGGACACGAGGCGCATCGACCATCGGGACAAGCCCAAGGAGATCCAGGACGGCGAGAAGTGGCTCGACATCAACCTGGACACCCAGTCCCTCGTCGCCTACGAGGGGGAGCGTCCGATCTTCGCCACGTTGGTCTCGACCGGACGAGTGAAGGACCCGCTCGATCCGCTCAAGAACTTCGAGACGCCCACCGGTGGCTTCCGCATCACGTCCAAACACCTCACGGCCACGATGGACGGAGACCACGCGCTCGACGGTCCCTACTCGATCGAGGACGTGCCCTACGTGATGTACTTCCAGCTGGCCTACGCGCTGCATTCGGCCTTCTGGCACAACACCTTCGGCCGCCCGCGCAGCCACGGCTGCATCAACCTCGCGCCGGCCGACGCGCGCTTCGTCTTCAACTGGGCCACGCCCAGCCTCCCGCGCGGCTGGCACGGTATTTACCCCACCGAAGAGGTCCCGGGCACCCGCCTCTACATCCGAGGCAAGACCCCAGAAGGCTGAGGGGATCTAGACCGAGAGGGAATCGTCGAGGCTCCGCAGCAGACGATGCTGCTCGATACGAAGGCGGCCAACCGCTTCCGACCAATGGAGGCTGAAGGCGGGGCTCGGGGACGGCGTGTCAATCATAGTATTCGTGGCCGACGTGGGTGATCAGCTCCTCGCCCTTCATCCACCGCAGCATGTTCTTGAGCTTCATCAGCTGGATGAAGAGGTCGTTCTCTGGGTAGAGCCCGGGCGCGGTCATCGGGCTCTTGTAGTAGAAGGAGAGCCACTCCTGGATGCCGCCGAAGCCGGCGCGCTGCGCGAGGTCCATGAAGAGCGCCAGGTCGAGCACAATCGGCGCCGCGAGGATCGAGTCGCGGCACAGGAAGTCGATCTTCACCTGCATCGGATAGCCCAGCCATCCGATCAGATCGATGTTGTCCCAGCCCTCCTTCTGGTCGCCGCGCGGTGGGTAATACTCGATGCGGACCTTGTGATACATGTCGCCGTAGAGCGCGTCGTAGCGCTCCGGCTGCAGGATCGTCTCGAGCACACCCAGCTTGCTGACTTCCTTGCTCTTGAAGCTGTCGGGGTCGTCGAGCACCTCGCCGTCACGGTTGCCGAGGATGTTGGTCGAGAACCAGCCGCGGATGCCGAGCATGCGCGACTTGAGACCGGGCGCCAGGATGGTCTTCATCAACGTCTGGCCGGTCTTGAAGTCCTTGCCGCTGATCGGGACCGAGCGCTCCTGGGAGAGCTCCAACAGTGCGGGGATGTCGGTGGTGAGGTTCGGGGCCCCGTTTGCGTAGCCCACGCCCTCCTGCAACAACGCGTAGGCGTAGATCATCGAAGGGCTGATGCCCGGGTCGCTCTTCGCCAGGCCCTGCTCGAACTTCGCCAGGGAAGAGTGGACTTCGCCGGGCTCGTGGTGGACCTCCGTGGAGCCGCACCAGACCGCGACGCAACGCTCCAGGTCGTTGTCGGCGCGGAAGCGCCGCACGTCGTCGCGCACGGCCTCCACCAGCTCCATCTTGTTCGTCTGCTTCTTGATGTTCTCGCCGCGCAGGCGCTTCACGAACTCGGGGAAGAAGACCGCTTCCATCGGCGTCACCGCGCTGAGCTCGTCGCGCACCGCGTCCAGATGTTCGACGCTCAGCACCTCCGCATTGCGCGCCGCCTCGTAGGCGTTGTCCGGGAAAAGATCCCAGCCGCCGAAGACCAGATCATCGAGGCCAGGGAGCGGAACCAGGTCGCGGATGGCCGGCTCGCGACCATCCGTGCGCTTGCCGAGGCGGATATGTGCGAGCTCGGTCAGTGAGCCGATCGGCGGCGCCAGCTTGCGTCGTGCAAGCATGCTGCCGGCCACGAAGGTGGTCGCGACCGCGCCCATGCCGGGCAGCAGAACGCCCAGCTTTCCCTCGGGAGGTTTGATCTCGGTGGGTTGCTTCATTGCCAGTGTCGGTGGTTGGAAACCGCAGCGTGTGGAAACGGTGCGTCGTGAGCGACGACTCCGATGCGCGGCACCGATCGGTGCCGCAAGACGTGCGGAGCAATCGCAGCGATCACCGCCGAGTGCAAGTGCCTAGTGGCCGACGACGCGAGCGTCTTGGCGCGACTGCAGAAGGCGTCTTCAGGGCCTCGCTTTGTCGAGAAGGTGACAAGCGCGTGGGATTTGGCCCACATGTTGCTGGTCAGGGCCTAACCAAATGCGGTAGGAGGCTTCGCCGAAGTCCTGGCACGCATGGAGAACGCAAAAATCTAGCGACGTTGCGCAAACGGCGATGTTCTCACGTCACAGTGTGGTGACTCTTGCCACATCTCTGTGGCGGTTTGGATACGGGTAAGGGGCTTAGAATGGAACGAGCGATCATTCTCGCTGCTGGATTGGGACAGCGCTTGGTGGACGGCAAGCCGTATCCCAAGCCGCTGCAACCGGTGAATGGGGTGCCGCTGATCGTACGCGTGCTGCGCAGCCTGGAGCATGCGGGCGTCAAGGAGGTGGCGATCGTCATCGGCCACCTGGGCGACGTGCTGATCGAAGGGCTCCGCAAGCATCGCTTCGATCTCGAGGTGCGCTTCGTGTGGAACCGCGAGTTCCACAAGCCCAACGGCACCTCGCTGCTGAAGGCCAAGGACTTCGTCGCCGGACCGACCTACCTGCTGATGAGCGATCATCTCTTCTCGCCCGAGCTGATCCGTCGCGTGCGTCGCTACCCGCTGGCCCTGGACGAGGCGGTGCTCGGAGTCGACTTCAAGATCGGCGCCTGCTTCGATCTCCCAGACGCTACCAAGGTGGCCATCGCCGGCGATCGCGTGCGCGAGATCGGAAAGGAGCTGCCGCGCTATCAGGCGCTCGACACCGGCGTCTTCCGCATCACGCCCGCCGTCATCGAGGCGTTGGAGCGCGCGGAAGGCCCGGACGGCTGCTCGCTGTCCGATGGGATCGGTGAGCTCGCCTCCAAGGGGCGCATGCGCGTGGTCGACGTGGAGGATGCCGCCTGGATCGACGTGGACACGCCCGATGCCCACACCGAAGCGGAGCGTCTGCTGAGCCGCTACGGACAGTCGCTGTGTCCGATGCCGGCGGCTGCTGCCCGGCGCCGTGCTGCTGCGATGCCGGCCGAGTGAACCCCGCAGCCGCGAGGCGCGCCTGACGACTGACCGTCAGCCGCCGCGCGCGGCGCGCAGCATGCGCTTGGACATGCCCCCGCCTTCAGCTGCAACCGCCGCGGGCACGCTTCGGAGGGCACGGGTCAGTGCGCGGCGCTCTCGGGAGGAGGGCTCCACGACCTCGACGCCCCGGGCCTCGAGTGCCTCGAGCATGCGCGGGCGAAGTGCCCGCTGGGCCTTGCGCGCGTCGCGCGTGATCGACGCGGGCAGTTTTGCGAGGCCGCGCTTCGGATCCTCGGGTAGCCCCTCGTACCAGCGCTTCGAGTAGACCAGGACCGCGGCCTGCAGGCTGTGGTTCGTGACCGCGTAGTGCGTCGCGTCCCGCTCGAGGCCTGCGGCGATCAGCTCGAGGGGCGTGAGCGAAGCCGCATACGCGGTGTTCCCCGCGAGGCTCTCGAGTGTCCGCAATGGCGTCTGCGAGAGCTCCATGCCGAGGGCTTCAGCGATCTTGGTCTCGGCGACGCTCCGCGGTGCCGCGTGTACGAGCTGCGCGGCGGACTTCGCGTCGAGCGGTGAGCTGCCCGCAGATGCCCAGCCGCGCAACTCCGATGGCCCCCACGCGCCGAACACCATGTCGTGCTTTGCGAGCAGCGACTGCAGCGCCTTGCGGATCGACCCGTCGAGGCGGCGGTCGGACTCCTTGAGGTTGCGGAACAGGTGCGGTGCGAGCAGCACGCTCGCGGCGGGCACCTCCGCAGCGAGTGCTTCGAGGCTCACGACGGCCGCCTGGATGCTGCCCGCGCGCACGCGCTTGAGCACGTCCCGTTCGGCGCCGAGCGCGCCTCCGGTGAAGAGCTTGACCTCGATCTGATTGCCCGAGACCTCTGCCGCATGGCGGGCGAAGGCTTGCATCAACGCGTGTGTTGGGGAGTCGATGGCGTCCGACGTGGCAACCTTGAGCACGAGAGGGGCCTGTGCAGTTGCGGGTCTTGCCGGCGGCGGCGCGAGGAGACAGGCGAGCGCGACCAGCGCCGCCGCGAGGCGCAGGCGTTTCATTCGAAGAGCTCTCCCGCGCGGTCGAGCAGCTCGCGCGCTTCCCGTTGCGCAAGCCGGTTCTCCGGCTCCGCGTCGCGCACCTTGGGGTTTGCCTCCAGCACGGCACGCAGCTCGCGCTCGAATGTCTCGCGGTCCTGCATCGCCACGGCCACGTCGGCTGCCAGCCTGAGGCGATTGTCCAGGTAGTCCGGTGCGGCCTTCGCAGCCGCCTCCGAGTGCGCACGCGCGGCCTTGCGTGCATCGTGCAATGTGAAGCTCGCGCGTGCGCGGATGCGTCCGAGCTCGCGGTCGGGTCCGCGGTGGTCCGTCTCCGGATCCAGCTCCCGGGCGCGCGAAAGGGCAGCGATGACGGGCCCGCGCGCGAGCACGACCTCGCCGTAGCCCGCCAGCCGCGCGGCCGCCATGCGGTGCACCGCCCACCAGTAGAGCGCTGGTACCGCGGACGCCTCGACCGCAGCGATGGCCTCGTCGGACTCGGGCGAAGCGGGGAGGGCGCGCACCGCTGCCTGCAGGCCCGCTTCGTGGTGCGCACGTTGTTGCTCGCGATCCCCGTCGGCCCCGGCCATGCGCGCGGCGAAATGATGCCCGCGCGCCAGGTCGGCCCACGCCCGGTGCCGACTGGGATCGGCCTCCGCGGCCCGCTCCAACTCGGCCAGCGCTGCCCCACGCTTGGCCGGATCGGCGCGCAACGGCCACAGCTCGGCGGCGGCCCGCGACAACCGCTCCGCTTCCGTCATGTGCGCGCTCGCCACGGTCTGTGGGTGGCCGGACGCGGTCGTGCTAGAGGCGGCCGGGCCCACGGCGCCACAGCCCGCACAGAGCCCAAGCCCTACCCAGGTGAAACCCCACCGCATGGCGCGGCTCGACCACATGCCAGCGTCACTCATCCGCATTCGCCGCGGGCCCACGGGAGCCGCGGGGCAAGACGCAGTCTCCGATCCTGGCTGAATCAGGGCAAAGAAAGTGCCTGACCCGCCTGCTCCAGCCAGCGTTTTCCCTTTGCCGTCGCACAGTTGCTGGGGGTCAGGCGCTGTGCTACAAAGCGCCCCGAGAAGTAAGGGATCGTGTCCTGGTGGGCCGCCCGCGTGGCCCGCCTTTTTTTGTCTCTTTTTCACCCCGCACGGCACCCGACCGGGCTCGTCATGGTCAGCGCAAATGTCAAAGAAAACCGAGCAGTTAGACCGTCTCCGCGAGATCGTGGACACGGTCTGCCTGGCCCATGGGCTGGAGCTGGTCGACGCGCGCTTCGTGACGGATCGGGGGGCGGTGCTGCGTGTGCTCATCGAGCGCCCCGGAACGGTGGATGGATCGGGCGTGACGCTGTCGGACTGCCAGGCAGTGAGCCGCGATCTGTCGACCGCGCTGGACGTGGAGGACGCGTCGACGCCGGGTGGGGCCTATCGGCTCGAGGTGAGCTCGCCTGGGGTGGAGCGCCCGCTCTTCGGCGCCCGGGACTACGAGCGCTTTGCCGGCCGCGAGGTGAAGGTGCAGACCCAGTCTCCGCACGGCGGCCGCAGACGTTTCACGGGGATCCTGGAAGGTATCGAGGGAGACTTGGTGACCCTGACCATCGATGGGGAGCGGGTGTCGCTGCCCCACGGGGACATCACCAAGGCGCATCTGGTCTTCCGCTTCTGAGCGAGCTCGGAGGCGGCGCGCGTTTCCGCGCTGAGAGGTAGCCATGCAAGAAGGCACGCTTTCGCTACACCACATCATCGAACAGGTCAGCCGCGAGAAGGGCATCGACCCGAAGATCCTCGTGGAGACGATGGAGCAGGCCATCCTCACGGCGGCAAAGCGGACCTTCGGTGTGAACCGTGAGCTCGAGGCCCGCTTCAACGACGACATTGGTCAGGTCGACCTCTTTCAGTACATGACGGTTGTCGAGGAGGTGGAGGACGACGAGCGGGAGCTCTCCGCCTCGGACGCCAAGCGCTACGGCCTCGACGCGGAGCTGGGCGAGGAGCTGGGCTTCCAGATCTTCTACTTGAAGGAAGACACCGACCGTGCCCGCCAGCAGGACAAGGAGTTCGGTGACCTGCTCGGCTTGCAGCAAGCGCGGCAGGGCTTCGGTCGCATCGCCGCGCAGACGGCGAAGCAGGTGATCATCCAGCGCGTTCGCGACGCCGAACGCGAGAACATCTACAACGAGTACAAGGACCGCAAGGGCGAGATCATCACCGGCATCGTGCGCCGCTTCGAGCGCGGGTCGAACATCATCGTCGACCTCGGCCGCACGGAAGGCGTGCTGCCCCAGCGCCACCAGACGCCGCGCGAGACCTACCGCCCCGGCGACCGCATCGTCGCTTTCCTCTACGACATCGACCGCGAGGCCCGCGGTCCGCAGATCATTCTCTCGCGCACCGACGTGGGGCTGCTCGTGAAGCTCTTCGAGATGGAGGTGCCGGAGATCTACGAGGGCATTGTGCGCATCGTGGCCGCCGCGCGCGAGCCCGGGGCGCGCAGCAAGATCGCCGTCAGCAGCCGCGATCCGGATGTCGATCCCGTGGGTGCGTGCGTGGGCATGAAGGGCTCGCGCGTGCAGGCTGTCGTGCAGGAGCTGCGGGGCGAGAAGATCGACATCGTGCCATACGACCGTGACCCCGCGCGCTTCGTGTGCAACGCGATCGCGCCGGCCGACGTGGCGCGGGTGATCATCGACGAGGCCAACAGCGGTATGGAGCTGGTCGTCCCCGACGACAAGCTATCCCTCGCCATCGGCCGCCGTGGTCAGAACGTGCGACTGGCCTCCCAGCTCACCGGCTGGCGCCTGGACGTGATCGGTGAGTCGAAGTTCCGCGTCATGGAGGAGGAGGCGATCAGCGCCCTGGCCTCGATCGAGGCGCTGGACCGCAACGAGGCACTCGCCCTTTACAAGCAGGGCTTCCGCACACTCGACGAGGTCGCCGACGCTTCGGAGCAGGAGCTGGGCAGCATCGACGGACTCGGTGGGCCGGAGAGCGCCGCGTCGCTCAAGGAACGCGCGGCGGCCGCGATGGAGCGGCAGCGCGTGGGACGCATCGACGAGGCCGCGGCCGGCGACCACGTGCTGACCGACAAGGAGCTGCTGGCGCTGATCCGGGGCGTGACCTCGCGCACGGCCGACCTTCTGCACCACGCGGGCTACAAGACGGCCCGCGACCTCGAGGGCGAGCAGGACATCGACCGGCTGGCGATTCGGACCGGACTCGGCAGCAAGATCGCGCGGGAGATCCGGGAGGGCGTCGAGCTCTACATCAAGGACGACGCCGACCGCGTCGCGGCCGGCCAGCAGAAGGCGCGCGAGGCGCAGGCCGAGGCGGATGCCCAGGCCCGCGCCGAGGCCCAGGCCCGCGCCGAAGCAGAGGCGAAGGCCGCTGCGGAGGCCGAGGCGAAGGCCAAAGCCGAGGCAGCCGCGGCCGAGGGTGGCGACAAACCTGCCCCTGCGGAGGGCGAGGACGAGACGAAAGGCGGCGCCTGACGGCGCGCGAGGATCATGGGGCGTACCGACTCGATTCGCAGCTGCGCAGGCTGTCGCCAGAAGGGCGACCGCGATGTGCTGTTGCGCCTCGTGCTGTCCGGTGACCCGCCCGAGCTCGTGCCGGACGTTCGGCGCAGGGCTGGCGGGCGCGGGGTTTCGGTGCATCCCACGCGTACTTGCCTGACCAAGGCGGTGCGGACGGGTGCGCTCAAGCGCGCGTTCCGGCGGGAGCTGTCGCCGGATGTGGATCAGCTCGCCAGCTGGGCTGGCGGGCAGTACGGTCGGCGCATCGACGGTCTGCTGTCGTCAGCCCATCGCGCAGGCAAAGCGGTCGCCGGGAGCGAGCGCGTGCGCGAAGCCGTGCGAGAACGTCAGGCGCTGTTGCTCGTGGTGGCGAGCGACGCCCGGGGGGATCGGGATGAGATCATGCGCTCGGCCGAGAGGCTCGGCGGTGCCTGCCTGGTGCATTCGGACCGGCAGGCGCTGGGCAGGCTCTTTGGGCGCGAGTCGATCGCGGTCGCTGCGGTGACCGACGCTGGAATTGCTGAGGAGTTGCAGGTCGCGGCCCGCTGTGTGGCTGAGCTTGCGGAGGCTTCATGACCAAGACGCGAGTCTACGAAGTAGCCCGTGAACTGGGGCTCGAGAACCGAGAGCTGCTGACCAAGCTGGCTTCGCTCGGTATCCAAGTGCGCAACCACATGAGCTCCATCGACCCCGCCGAGGCGGAGCGGGTCAAGCGCGCGATCGACAAGGACAAGCAGCAGAACGTAGTCGAGGAGCGGATTCGCCCGACTGTCGTGCGACGCCGCGTGCGCAAGAAGCCGGGCGCGGAGGTGCCGGCTGCGGAGGCTGCGCTCGAGGCTGCGCAGGCGGCGCCGGCACCGGGGCCCAAGCCCGAGCCGGTCGTCGAGGCCAAGCCCGAGCCCAAGCCTGCTCCCAAGCCCGCGCGCCGGCCCGCCGCCGAGGCCAAGCCAGAGCCTGCGCCCGAGCCGGTCTCCGAGACGCGCCCAGTGGCCGAGACACCTCCTCCGCCACGGGAGGAGGAGGCCCCCAAGCCCGCGCCAGAGCCCGTGGCGGCAGAGCCTGCGCCCGAGCCTGCGCCCGAGCCGAAGCCCGAGCCGGAGCCCGAGCCAGCGTCGCAGCCTGCCGCGGCGGCTGCGCCGACCCCGCGCCCGGAGCCATCGACGCCCGCGCAGCGTCCGCGGCCTGCGTCGCTTTCGTATCAAGAGCGCTTGGGCACCAGCGACCTGCCGCCGGGCGTAGTCGCTCGCGGCAACCAGGTGGGTGCGCAGGCGGCGCCGCTGTCGCCGGCAGCACGCGAGCGCATCATCAGCGAGCATGCCCAGCGTCAGACGGGCGGGCCTGCACCGCGCCGACGCGAGCTCGTCCGCTCTGCGATCGGTCCCACCGGCCGCCAACAGCAGCAGCAACGTGGTCGTCCGGGGCGGGCCCGCAAGATGGCGCCGGGCAAGAAGGCCCAGAAGACCGAGATCACCACGCCCAGCGCGGCCAAGCGCGTGATCCGGATCGAGGATCAGGTCAGTCTGCAGGTGCTGGCCCAGCGCATGTCGCTGAAGGCTACCGACGTGCTCGGCAAGCTCATGCAGATGGGCATGACCGGCGTGATGATCAACAGCAACCTGGACGTGGAGACCGCCGGGATCCTGGCCTCGGAGTTCGGCTTCGAGGTGGAGAACGTCGCGGTCAGCGACGACGATCTCATCAAGGACGCGCGCGGCTCGTTCACGGATGCCGCTGAGGATCGCACATCCCGCCCGCCGGTCGTCACGGTGATGGGTCACGTCGACCACGGCAAGACCTCGCTGCTCGACACGATTCGCAAGGCAGATGTAGCCGCGGGTGAGTCCGGCGGCATCACGCAGCACCTCGGTGCCTACCGGGTCGAGCACAAGAAGGGCACGATCGTCTTCCTCGACACGCCCGGTCACGCGGCCTTCACTGCGATGCGCGCGCGAGGCGCCCAGTCGACCGACGTCGTCATCCTGGTGGTCGCGGCCGACGACGGCGTGATGCCGCAGACGAAGGAAGCGATCAGCCACGCCAAGTCGGCGGAGGTGCCAATCGTGGTGGCTGTCAACAAGTGTGACAAGGAAGACGCGCGCCCCGAGGTCGTGATGCGAGACCTCGCTTCCGAGGGCCTTCAGCCCGAAGAGTGGGGCGGCGACACCATGTTCTTCAATGTCTCGGCGATTACCGCGGCGGGCATCGACAAGTTGCTCGATGGCGTGCTCTTGCAGTCCGAGATGCAGGAGCTGTCGGCGAATCCCGAGGTGCCCGCGCAGGGTGTGATCCTCGAGGCCTATCTGGACAAGGGCCGCGGCCCGGTCGCCAACATCCTCGTGCAGGACGGTACGCTCAGCACGGGCGACTCGGTGGTGGCGGGCGGCGCCCACGGCAAGATCCGCGCGATGACCGACGACCGCGGCAAGCCGACGTCGAAGGCGGGGCCGTCGACACCGGTCGAGGTCCTCGGCCTGTCGGAGGTGCCCGAGACGGGCGACGCCTTCTACGCGGTGACCGACACCAAGTCCGCGCAGCAGATCGCCGAGCGGCGCAAGAAGCCGAGCAAGGCGCCGACCGCCGCTGGCGGCAAGGCCGGGCTCGAACAGCTGCTGGCGGGCATGAAGGCCGGCGACACCGAGGAGCTCAACCTGGTCGTGAAGGCCGACGTGCAGGGCTCCGCCGAGGCGCTGGTCAAGGCGCTCTCCGAGCTCTCCACCGACAAGGTCAAGGTCAACATCGTGCTCTCGGGCGCGGGCGGCATCACCGAGAATGACGTGATGCTGGCTTCCGCATCGAACGCGATCGTGATCGGCTTCCACGTGCGCCCGACCGGTGGTGCGACCAAGACCGCGAAGGCCGAGCAGGTCGAGATCCTGACCTACAACATCATCTACGAGGCCGTGGATGCGGTGAAGGACGCGATGCTCGGCAAGGTCAAGCCGGAGTTCCGCGAGGTGGCCCTGGGCCGCGCCGAGGTGCGCCAGGTCTTCAGCATCCCGCGCGGCGCCATCGCTGGCTGCTTTGTGGCCGAGGGCAAGATCGTGCGCTCCGGCAAGGCCCGACTCGTGCGCGACTCCGTGCCGGTCTGGGAAGGCGAGATCAAGTCACTGCGCCGCGTGAAAGACGACGTACGCGAGGTGCAGAACGGGCTCGAGTGCGGTGTTGGCCTCGAGAACTTCAACGACATCAAGGAAAACGACGTCATCGAGTGCTTTGAGGTCGAGGAGATCTCGGCCTCGCTCTAGGCGTCGGCCCGCGGAGGGCAGCACATGGTCGTAGGGGTGTGCCGCATCGTCTTTGGCTTGCCGGGCAACAACTCGCTCAAGGGCAAGCGCAAGGTGGTGCGGCGCATCGTCGACCGCGCGCGAAACCAGTTCAACGCCGCCGTCTCCGAGGTGGATGCGCTCGACGAGCACCGGCGCGCGGTGATCGGCTTCGCCGTGCTCAGCAATGACGGGGGACATGCCAACCGCATGCTCGATAACATCTCCGCCTTCGTCACCGGGCTCACGGAAGCCGTGGTGCTCGACCGCACGCTCGAGCTGCTCCACGTGGGCGAACACCACGAGCAGCGCTCCGACTCGGAATCGGTGGACTTCGCGGACTGGCAGGATTGTGGGGACGAGGAATGAATGGGGAGCGGCCGAAACGGGGCGAGCGCGTGGCTGAGAGGGTTCGCACGGAGCTGATGGAGTTGCTGCTGCGCGGTGCCGTGCGTGACCCGGCCGTCGCCGATTGCTACGTGAGTGACGTGAAGGTCAGCGATGACCTGCGAAACGCCCGGGTCTACATCCGCATGGCGAAGGCAGACGTCACGGAGGACGAAACCAGGCGGGCCATCGCCGGTTTGAACCGTGCCCGGGGCTACATCCGGAGGGAGCTGGCCCCGCGTCTGGCGATGAAGTACCAGCCCGAGCTGCGATTTTTCTGGGACGAAGGTGTGGATCATGCGAACCGGATCGAGGAGCTTCTGTCCGAGATCCGCGCCGAGAGCGACCGGGGGGATAGCTGGGGCGAGCGCGTAGGGGACGCGCTCGAGGTGCCGGGGGGCACGAGGGGCAGATGAGTCTGGAAGAAGCCGTTGAAGTCATCGAGTCGGGTCAGACCTTTCTCCTGACCTGCCACGTTCTGCCCGACCCGGACGCGATCGGGTCGATGCTCGGCCTGTCGGCCGTGCTCAAGACGCTCGGCAAGGAAGTGGTTCTGTACAATCGCGATCCGATTCCGGAGACGGTCGCCTTCCTCACAGGGGTCGAGGAAATCCGGCCGAGCATCCCACCAGGGATGCGCTTCGACGCCACGCTGATCACGGACACTGCGGCCCGCAACCTCCTGCCGCGCGCCTTTCCGCCCAAGCCGATCAGTGGCCCCCGCGTGATCATCGACCACCACGTCGCCCACGACGAGTTCGGCGACGTGGTCGTGCGCGACGTCAACGCCTGCGCGACCGCCACCGTGGTGGTCGACCTGGCACGCGCTCTGGGGGTGAATCCACTGCCGCCGGAGGCAGCCCAGCCACTCTACACGGCGATGGTCGCCGACACCGGTGGCTTCCGCTACGCCGGCACGACGCCGGACACGCTGCGCCTCGGGGCCGAGTTGCTCGATGTGGGTGTGGACCCCTGGCGGGTGGCGTCGAACGTCTTCGAGAGCTGGCCGATGGAGCGCTTGCGCCTGCTTGGCTTCGCGATCAACGCGATCGAGACAGAGTTCACTGGCCGCGTGGCGATCCTCTGTGTGCCGCGCGCGATGATCCTCCGAGCCGGCGCGACCGAGCGCATGGTCGAAGGCATGGTCGAGTACGGGCGAATGATCAAGGGCGTCGAGGTGAGCGTGATGCTCTGGGAGCGCAAGCCGCGCTCGGACGAGACCGACTACGGGCAGTTGATCACGCGCCTGAGCTTGCGCAGCGCCGGCAAGGTGGACGTCTCGGAGGTGGCCGTGGCCGTCGGCGGGGGAGGGCACCGCGCGGCCGCGGGCGCGACCCTGAGTTACGACCTGCGCGCCGCGCGCGAGCGCGTGCTGGAGGAAGTGGGCAAGGCGCTCGGGTTCAGGGAGTCGTGAACGGCATCCTGCTCGTCGACAAGCCCGCTGGCATGACCTCCCATGACGTGGTTGCGATCGCACGGCGTGGACTGCGAACGCGTGGCATCGGGCACGCGGGCACCCTCGACCCGATGGCCACGGGGCTGTTGGTGCTTGCGGTTGGCGAGGGGCGCAAGCTGTTGCGCTACCTCAGCCTCGACGACAAACACTACGTCGCAACGCTCCGGCTCGGAGAGGAGACCGATTCGCTCGATGCCGATGGCGAGGTTGTGGAGCGCGCGGCCGTGCCCGACGGACTGGACGAAGATCGGATCGAGGAGGCGCTAGCCCGCTTCGTGGGGGAGATCGCGCAGCGCGCGCCGGTGGTGAGCGCAATCAAGCGTGATGGCGTTCCCCTGCACGCGCGCGCGCGTCGTGGGGAGCGCGTGGTTCCGCCGGTGCGGCAGGTCGTCGCGCACGAGCTGCGGGTGCTGGGGGTGCGGTCTGCGCCCCCCGAGGTCGAGCTCGAGGTGCGCTGTGGCAAGGGCTTCTACGTGCGGTCCTTGGGGCGAGACCTGGCACGCGCGCTGGGCACGGTCGGGCATCTGAGCGCGCTGCGACGGACGGCCAGCGGTCACTTCGACGTGTCGAGCGCCGTCCCGATCGAGCTTCTCCGGCGCGCGGGCGCGGACGAGGAGGCCCGCACGCAGGTGGGAGCGTGGATGGTCAGCGTGCGCGCGGCCCTGCCCGACGCCCCGGCGCGCGTGCTGGACGAGGAGGGCGTCGCCCATGCGCGGGCGGGTCGCGCGATCCCGCTCGACCGCATGATCGGCGACGAGCCGGTGCTGCCCGCGCACGCCGAGCCGGTGATCCTGCTCGATGCCGCGGCAGTGCCGATCGCGCTGGCTCGTCTCGACGGCGAGGTCCTGCGCGTGGTGCGGGGATTCAATCTCTAGACCCGTCCAGATGGGTTCTAGAGTGCGTCGGCGGTTGCAAGCTCGAGCTGGGTGTTCGGGATCACGAGCAGGTGGTCGATCAGGAAGCGCGCCTCGGGCTCGGGCGTCTGCAGCTCGGCCCGCACGCGGCCAGACGCCAGCGTCTCGGCCCCCAGGCTCCACCGCAGCTCCGACCATGAACCGTCCACCTCGACAGGGTCCAGCTCCAGGTTGCCCAGGCGTAGGTGCAGGGCGGCCGGGGTGGCGGCATCCTTGCGCCGTACCGACAGCAGAATCGTGCTGCCCCGGGGGGCCTCCGTCACGGTTGGCGGCACGGTGAGCTCGACGCTGGTGCGCGGCCGCTGCGTCTCGCAATAGGTGCGGTGCAGGTAGTCCCAGTCGTGCAGGTGGGGGCCGACCCAGCACGCGCCGAAGCCGCGCAGGCCTCGATCGCCGCGCACCACGTCGGCGCCTCCAATGGCGCCGCTACCGAGGGCGTCGAGGCGCACCAGCGACTCGCCGAGGTTCTTCAGCGCGTGCTCGCCGGTGCCGGCGAGCGGTACCAGGGTCTCGAGCGCGCGTTCATCCCCGAGCAGGCCGAGGCCCCGGATCGCGTTGTCGCGCACGCCATCCTGCTTCGCCCAGCGCGTCAGATGAACCAGCGGGCCGTAGGCGCGGGCATCGCCGATCAGGCCGAGCGCGATCGGCGTGAGATGGCGCCTGCGTGTGTCGGTCAAGTGCGCGACCAGCGGGTCCACTGCGCGCGGGTCTCGCAGGCGCCCCAGCCAGCGCACTGCCTCCTCGCGGTCGTAGTCGGAGGCCGCCGCGCCGAGCGCCTCGATCAATGCGGGCACGGCCTCGCGATCGCGCAGGCGACCCAGCGAGATGGCTGCGCGAGTGCGTACATCCTGGCTGGGCGCCCGCACGAGCTTCCGCAGGGCGTCGCGGGCGCGCGCGTCGTACATGCGCCCGAGGGCGATCGCGGCCTCGGCGCCGACCGTGGGCGGTTCGCACGCCATGCCCTCGGCCAGGCTCTCCCGCCCGCGGTTGTCGCGCAGGTGGCCGAGGATGCGCGCTCCCTCCATGCGCGACTCCTCGGGGGCTCGCGGATCGAGCAGGAGGGCAGCGAGCTGCGGTACCGCGCGTCGGTCGCCGAGCCGTCCGCGGTCGAGTGCCAGGTGCCAGGCATCGTCCGGGCTGTCTGCGCGGGGCGCGAGCGAGTCGATCCACGCGTAGACCTCACCGCGGAGCTCCTCCAGGTCCGCTGGCCGGCGGTCCGCCAGGTTGTTGCGCTCCATGGGGTCGCGCTCGAGATCGTAGAGCTCGAAGAGGTTGAAGCGCAGATCCGCGATCAGCTTGAGCGGCCAGCGCACCACCATCTTCTTGTGGATGACCGCCGAGAACACGGGACTCGGCTCGCGCTCGCGCCCGAGGGCGAGGCCCCGCAGGTCGTCTCCCCGCATCGAGGCCGGGGTGGGGATGCCGAGCCAGGCCAGAAGGGTCGGGGCCAGCCCCAGGGTCTCGACGGGCGCCGCGACGCGCGCCGCGGGCAACCCGGGGCCCTGCAGGATGAGCGGCACGCGCACCTGCTCGTCGTAGAGCGAGGAGCCGTGGTAGAGGCCGCCGTGCTCGCGGAACTCCTCGCCGTGATCCGAGGTGATCGCCACGATCACGTCGCGCTTCAGACGGGCCCGCACCTCGCGCACGAGGCGACCGACGGCAGCATCCACGCGCCGGATCTCGCTGTCGTAGCGATCCTTGGGCGAGGTTCCGAAGTGGTCGGCCTCGTAGGGCTCGTGGACGTCGAAGTAGTGAACCCAGAAGAGACTTCCGGGCTCGCCGCGGGCCACGGTGCGGTCCACCTCCTGCAGCACCGTGTCGGTCAGCGCTTCGGCCGGGCGTGCCAGGTGGTCGCGGTAGCCGAAGCCGAAGCCGTCGTGCTCGAAGCGGGTCAGACGCTCCGCGGCGGTGTGGAAGATGCCGTCTGTGAAGAAGGCCGCCGTGTGGTAGCCAGCATCCGCCAGCGTGGAAGCGAGGGTGTGCTCCGGCAGCGCCTGGCCGAGGTCGAGGGTTTCGTGCAGGTACTCGGAGGTCATCAGGGACGACAGCGAGTAGCTGGAGTGGGGAGCCGGTGCGTAGGCGTAGTCAAACGCGACGCCCTCGGCCGCGATGCGGTCGATCTCGGGCGAGGTCGGGCGGCTATAGCCGTGGATGCCGAGGTGGTCGGCGCGCAGGGCGTCGATCGTGATCAGCAGCACGTGGGCATCGGGCGCCACGGGCGCGGCATCCGCGCCCTGCGCCGAGCGGCGCGCGCGGGCCTCGCGGGCGCGCTCCCGGGCGTGCCCCATGGCGGTCGCGTCGCGCTGCGCGAGCATCAGGGGTTGAAGGCCCTGCATCAGCGAGCGCGAGTGGGAAGCGCGCACTTCGAGTAGCGCGACGCGCACGTTCTGGTTGCGGTCCAGATCCCAGAGGTTGAACAGCAGCAACCCCGCGCCGGCCATCGCGAGCGGGAGCCCCGCGCGCGGAAGCCACAAGGGACCGGATACGCGTAGCAGAAAGAGCAGTCCGGTCAGGAAGCACGTCCAGCAAGCCACGGTGAGCGCCGCGTGGAGGTACTCGTAGAGCTTCGGATAGGCCCACTGGTCAAGTTTGCCCAGGGCGAAGCCGAGCAGCACCAATAGGGCGCCCACGCCCACGCTGGCGGCTGCTGAGGCGGACGTGCGGCGAAACAGGCGCAGCCCGGCGTAGACGGCGAGGGCTGTGCCAACGACCAGCACGGCGCCGACCCCCGCCTGGAGCACGCCCCGGTTGGAGAGCTGGGACATACGGCCGCCCTGGAAGAGCGCATGGGCCACGTGAAGGGCGCCCGGCGCGAGCACGGCGCCCGCGAGCATCGCGCGCAGGCGATCGCGCGCAGGCGACCCGTCGCGGACAGGATCGGCGGAGTGCGTCAGCCCGTAGAGCGCGCCGAGGGCCGCCCCGAGCAGCGCGCCCACGGGGAGCTGGAAGCCCAGCAGGCGCACGAGCAAGAGCAGCCGCTCGCTAGCACGCTCCAGCCACAGCCACTGGGCGCCGTAGTCCGACAGGGCGGTTGCCAGCGCCGCTGCGCAACCGAGCGCGCAGCCGAGAGAAACGGCATGTCGGAGCCGAGACCTCAAGTAGAGAAACCCCTCGGAAAACTCACCCTGCTGCCGCACGCCTGCCATGTCGCCCCGTGCGGCTCGCCGCGTCGGCGGCCCGGAGCATAGCGCTGCTCTGGGGCGCGGCGAAGGATGCAACCTGGTTTACAGTTTCTTCGGAAATATCAGCCGGAGACCGGGTGGTTTACGAGCTGCCGAGGCTCACAAAGCGGGCTCGAGCTGGCTGAGCTGAAGGAGAGTTGGAGG
>JAPPOT010000194.1 GCA_028817855.1 Myxococcales bacterium | reverse complement strand
GCGCCGGCCGCCAAGCCCGTGCCGCCGCCGGCCGTTCGCTCCGAGACCGCGCGCAAGGCGAGCGCAGCGATGCCCACGCCGCCGCCCGCCGCGGGCAGCGTGCCGCCCCCGCCGCCCGGCTTCGCGTCGCTGCCGCCGGGGCGGATGCAGCTCGACACGTCGGCCAAGGAGCTGTGGGCCTTCGCGCCTCTTGCGCCGGCCGACAGCCACGCCTTCCAGCAAGGCTGCGACCTGCTCGTGCAGCTCGTCGCGGCTGACGGGCAACCGGTCGCGCTGCTGACGCTGGTCGACCGCGACGGCCACGTCGTGCGCACCGCGTTCGATCCGGTGGGCGAGGACGGCCGCGCGCTTCTCAAGCGCCTCGAGCGCAGCTTCCGGCTCAAGGTCGCCTTCTTCGTGGAGGGCCGCGCGCGGGACGTGCAGACGGTCTCGGCCCTGCGCGAGTCGGCGGTGCGCGCGGTGCGCGAGCGGATCGAGGCGCTCGGTGCGGGCCCGGCCGCGCGCGCGCAGCTCGACGCCGTGCTCGCTGACCCGCCGCCCCACCGCGACGACTCGCTGCCCTTCGTGCCCACGCGCCCCCAGACCGCGACCACCGCCCGCGTGTTGGCGGCGGTGCAGAGCCTCGAGGTGTGGAACGAGCCCGACAAGCTCGATGAGGCGCTGCTGCTCTACAGCGTGCCCAAGCACGTGGTGGAGGCCTCCAGTCGGCGCATCCTGCGCTCGGCCCAGAGCTTCGGCATCGCGCTGTCGGTCGGGCTCGCGCAGCTGGCCGTGCGCCTCGGCGTTGTGCAGGACCGCTCGCGCCTGCTGCAGGACCAGATGCAGAGCTTCCGCCAGCGCATCGAGCGCGGCGAAAACGATCTCGACGCGGCGGCCACGCTGCAGAACTGGGGGCGGCTCTTCGCGGCAGCCGAGCAGCTCTCGCTCGAGGTCGAGCCGCACTACCGCGAGTTGTCCGATCGCGCGGCGCTCGACGCGGGCGTGCAGCCGCTGCCGAGCATCCCGCCCGGGGGTGCGCGCGAGCTGCAGGCGCAGCTGTCGGACCGCGGCAAACGGCTGGCGGCGATCGAGGCGCTGTGCGCGGGCGGGCACGTGGGTGCGATCGGGTCGATCTGCGAGGTGCTCGACGAGCTGCGTCCCGACGAGGTGCCGCTGGCGGTGGTGCACCTGCTGTCGCTGGGCGAGCACGCGGGCGACGGGCTGATCGCAGGGCTGGGCTCGCGTAGCCAGTTCGTGCGCCAGGCCTGCGCGCTCGGGCTCGGTCAGCTGCGCCTGCAGCGCGCGCTGCCGCCGCTGCTGCGCCAGCTCCAGAGCGAGCCCACCTCCAGCTGGAGCGAGCTGGCGCGGGCGCTGGGCGATTTCGGCCCGGCGGCGCTGCCGGCGATCGTCGAGGGGCTGCAAGGGGCTGAGCGCCCCGAGCGGTTGATGGTGGGCCTGGCCCACGTGGCGAACCACGGTGGTGCGCTGGATGTGGAAAATCTGGAAAATTTCCAGAGCTCGGTCGTGGCTTCGGCTGCCCGCCAGGCCCTGTCCCGGCGTGAGCGGATGGACGCCGAGGACCACGCCGTCCGGGACAACGGGGCGCTGCGCGACAACAGCCCTGAAGCGAGGTTCAGTCAGTCCTTCTACGCCGCGGTCGCAGGGCGTGCGGCCTAGTAAGGCGAAGAAGGCCAGATTTGTGAGTCATCGTGGTCCCCATTGGGGTGTCCCGGGATTTACACTTGGGGCGCGGGGCCTTATCACTTGCAGGCCCCGCCTCGCCCCGGCGCGGTTTGAAGCTCGATGCGTTTGGCCATCTTCAGTGACGTGCACGCGAACCTCGAGGCGCTCAGCGCCGTGATGGAGAGCTACCGGCACGAGAACATCGAACGCCACTACTGCCTCGGCGACGTGGTCGGCTACGGCGCCAACCCCAACGAGTGCGCCAGCATCGTGCGCGAGGTGTCCGACGTCACGATCCTCGGCAACCACGACGCCGCGGTCGCCGGGCGGATGGACTACTCGTACTACTACGAGGCCGCGCGCCAGGCCCTCGACGCCCACGCCAACACGCTCACCAAGGAGAACATGGCGTGGCTGAGGTCGCTGCCGTACAAGCAGATGATCGACGACGCGGGCCTCTTGCTGTGCCACGGCTCGCCGGTGCGCATCGAGGAGTTCGAGTACATCTTCGCGCCCGAGCAGGCGCGCGAGTGCCTGCCGATCCTCGAGCAGCTCGGTGACCTGACGGTCATCGGTCACTCGCACCTGTGCAAGGTCTTCGCGCTCAAGCCGGGCTTCGTCGAGGAGCTGCCGCCCACCGACTTCACGCTCGAGCCCGGCTTCAAGTACATCGTCAGCGTCGGCTCCGTCGGTCAGCCGCGCGACTACGACAACCGCGCCAGCTACACGATCTTCGACACCGAGGACCGCTCCTTCAGCTTCAAGCGCGTCGAGTACGACATCGACCTCGCCGCCACGAAGATCTTCGACAGCAATCTGGAACGCAATTTCGGCCACCGCCTCTTCATCGGCGTCTGATTCGAATCGGCCGAGGTTCGCCCAGGAGCGGCTTACGTCCTCGAGGAAATCTTCGACGTACTTCCAGTACGCCTCCGGCTTCCTCTCCGGGCGCGCTCGCTCCTGAACGAACCTCGACCGATTCGGGCCTTGCTACGCCTCCGCTTTGCTCTGTGGGGGCGCTCGCTCCTGAACGAACCTCAGCCCAATCACGGTCGGCGCTGACCAACAGCGCTCATCGATGGGGTTCAGCCGACTCCGACGCCGGGCATTACGGGGAGGCCGTCCAGCTCTACGGAGAGCCCAGGGGACTGCATCTCGGAGACCGGGCAGACGTACGGGGCCAGCGCTGCGAGCTCGTGCTTCACGTCGGTGTCGCCGGCGATGCCCAGGGCCTTGAGGTGTCCGCCTAGCGCGTGTGCGCGCTCGGTGAGCTCGGCGGTGCCGCGGGGGCAGTCGAGGATGGCCACGTTGCGGTAGCCGGGGCTTGGGCGCAGCGCGCCGTCGCCCTCGTAGCTCACGGCGTGGGTCGCGGTTGCGTGCAGCTGGCCGATTGCCGCCGCCACGCCGCGCCACTGGAGTTGCTGCGCCGCCGCCTCCTGCGGTACCGCACCGCGCGGCATCTCCGCTTCGCGCTCGCCGAGGGCCGCGTGCAACAGCTCCGCAAAGCGCGCGCCGGCGGAGCCCTCCACGTACACCGCGTGCGGCGACAGGCACCCGCGTTGATCGTAGGCGCACACGTCCAGCGCCACCGCGGCCGCCGTTGCTTCGCTCACCGCGTCGCGCGCCACGTAGCACAGTCCCAGCCCGTGGCCGTGCCCGATCACGCGCGCGCCCGGGTCGATCGCGCGCGCCGCCGCTTCGATCGCCGCCACCGTCTCGTCGCTGCCGTAGACGTTCACGCACCCGTCGTCGCGCAGCGCGGCGCGCACCAGCGCGTCATCGAGCGCGGCATCTCCGTGGGCAAAGCTCAACACCTCGCACGCGTCGCCCACCTTCGCGTCCACCTCACGCAGCGCCGCCGACAGCGCTCGCGCCAGCGCGTCGTCCTTGCTCGACGCCTTCGCCAACACCGGTACGCCCGCGAGCAACGGCAGCAGCAGCGGCCGCGCGCACGCGGTGAGCACATTGCCCGCCAGCACCACCGTCACGGGCGCCTGCGGCCCTCGCGTCACGCCTGCGGCCAGCGCCGCCAGCGCGTTCGGCTCGAGGATCGACAGCGTCGACTCGATCCCCCACCGCACACCCTCCACCGACAGCCCGCTGCTGGCCGCCAATGCGTCGCCGAGCGCGCCCCGCTGCACCTCCGCACGCACGCGCGTACACGCCGCAGCGATCGCCTCGGCCCGCGCCTCCACCGGCAGCGCCTGCAGCGCCGCGCCCGCCGCCGCCACGCGCCAGCGGGCGGTCTCGATTGCGCTCCCCCTGAGTCGGTCGCCGCCCACGCTCCCCCTGAGTCGGTCGCCGCCCACGCTCCCCCTGAGTCGGTCGCCGCCCACGCTCCCCCTGAGTCGGTCGCCGCCCACGCTCCCCCTGAGTCGGTCGCCGCCCACGCTCCCCCTGAGTCGGTCGCCGCCCACGCTCACCCGCCCAGCGCCGCGTCCACCGCGATCGAGCACCCGCGCGGAGTCGCCCCCGGCGCGCGCCCCAGCACCTCGATGCCATCGCCCACGCGCCGCGCCCGGTCCGATGTCTGGATCGCGCACGCGGTGTCCAGGTTGGCGAGGTCGTCGATGCGGAGGATGCCGACCTCGCCCTCGGGCACCCCCGCCAGCGTCTCCGGATCCACCGGGGTCGCCCGCACCCAGCCCGGCACCCACAGCCGCCGCGGGCCGATCTCGCCGCCGCGCAGCGCGTCGCGCAGCGTCGTCTCGTACATCTGCGACGACAGCTCGGTCATCCCGTACTCCGCCACGATCTGTGCGTCGCGCAGCCCGTAGCGCGCGCGCAGCATCGCCCGCATCGCCACCGGCTCCACCTCGCGCGAGCGCCCCTTGAAGCCGCCCGTCTGCATCAGCCGGCTGCCCGTGGGCAGCGAGAAGCGCTTGATGCCCAGGGCGTCGTCCGCGTGCACGAAGGCGAACGACGTGCCCAACAGCGCCAGCGGCTCCCCGCTCTGCTGCGCGCGAGCCAGCGCGGTCACCAGCGCCTCCACGTCCAGCTCTCCGCTGCGAGCGTCGCCGCGCCACGCGAAGGTGCTCTGCCCCTGTCCGAACCAGCGATCGAAGCGATCGAGCATGAAGCTCAGCGACGAGTCCCGCGCCACGCCATCGCGCGGGCCCAGCACGCACAACGCCATCGCCCCGTCGCGCCCCAGGTCAGGAAAGAGCGCGTGGCGCGCCGCGGCCTCGGCCGCCTTCTCGTAGAGCGACAGATCCCGCAGGCAGTGCTCGCCGCGTCCCTGTGCCGTCGTCCCGCTCGTTCGAAACACGCGCACATCGAGCTCCGCCGAGTGGGCCGCCACGCGGGCAAACCGAAACACATCCGTGGGCACTGCCGGAGCGCGCAAGAGCGACAGCTCCGAAGGTCCGGCTTCGGCTGCTTCCCAGGACGATACGATCCTCCCGTACGGCTCCACCCGCGCTCGCTGCCAGGCGAGCACCTCCTCGAGCAACTGGTCCCGCGCCGCGTCATCGCGCGATCCGTCCGCGAGCCGCGCGATCAGCGCCGCCACATCCGCCACCAGTGCTGCGCGGCTAGGACCCATCTCAAAACCTCCCGTGGATGCACTCTGGAGCGCGGCGGTGCCGAGCGGCGCGTCGGCGAACCGAGGCAATGGGCGGGTATCGTTGAGCGTGCGGCGAGGCGCTGGGCGGTGGCGTCCTGCCCGGAAGGCGCCGCGAGCAGGCTTTGAGATGGGTTCTAGTCACACCCCGGCCTCCAGCACCTCACGCAGCGTGGCCGCGAACGCCTCGAGCAAGTTCGCGTCGATCGTGAACGCCGGCGTCAGCGACACCACGCGCGCTTGCGCGCCCGCCGGCACCGTGATGAACCCGCGCTCCAGCAACGCCCGCGCCACCGACAGCGCCCGTCCCTCGCCCTCGAGCTCGACGCCCACCAGCAGTCCCGTGCCGCGCACGCGGCCGCCGTGCGCGGCCGCCGCCTCGCCGAGTCGCGTCCGCAGCAGCGCCCCCGCCCTCGCCGAGCGCTCGCACAGCCCTTCCGCTTCGATCACGTCCAGCGTCGCCAGCGCCGCCGCGCAGCCCAGCGGGTTGCCCGCGAACGTGCTGGTGTGCAGCGCCTCGCCGTCGGGGTCACCCCACGCCTGCATCACCTCCAGCGACCCCAGGCACGCGCTCACCGCCACGCCGCCTCCGAGCGCCTTGCCCAGGCAGATCAGATCCGGCAGCGCGTCGGCATCGCCCGCACTTGCGAGCATCGCGCCCGAGCGTCCGCAGCCCGTCATCACCTCGTCGCAGATCAACACCACGCCCCGCGCCCGACACAGCCGCGCAAGCGCTGCGATGAAGCCCGCGGGCGGCACCACCACCCCGCCGCGGCCCAGCACCGGCTCAACCAGAACGGCACCGATCGTTGCGTCGCTCTCGAGCGCGCGCTTCACCGACGCCAGCGCCGCGTCGACGCCTTCGCCTTCGCCAGGGTAGGGCGCAAACGTCACGTGCGGATTGAGCTGCGCCGCAAACGGTGCGCGAAACCCCTCGCTGTAGCCACACGCCGCGAGCGGGCCGTACTCGAGCCCGTGGTAGCCGCCCTCGAACGCGAGCACGCCGGGCTTGCCCGTGTGCAGCGCGGCGCTCTTGAGCGCGGCCGTCACCGCGTCTGCGCCACCCACGCCGAGCATCACCCGCGTCTGCGCCCACGGCCCGAGCGCGGCCAGCCGCGACAGCAGCGCCACCTTCACGTCCGACGGAGACAAATCGCCGAGCGCGTGCGGCAACACCGCCACCTGCTTCTGCACCGCCTCCACCACCGCCGGGTGCGCGTGCCCCAGCGCCGCCGCGCCGAAGCCCGCGCTCAGGTCCACGTAGCGATTGCCATCGGCGTCCCACACGTTCGAGCCCAGCGCGCGCGCCCACACGATCGGGTCGTGCGCCGCCCCCGAGCGCTCCGCCCGCCGCGCCCGCCGAGCCGTCAGTGCGGGACACTCCGTCGCAGAAAGCGCCGACACCAACGCCTCCC
>JAPPOT010000770.1 GCA_028817855.1 Myxococcales bacterium | reverse complement strand
GGTCTAGCCGTGCCTGAAGGGACCTGGCACGCCCAGAGCCCCCCGCGAGCCCGTCCCTCGCCCCACACCCTCACGCCTGAGTCCATGCATCCCGCGCCGCACCCCGCAGCCATGCGTGGCGGTGAACATGAGCGGGACTCCGCGCTTCTTGATGGCAGGCGCGGGCCGCTTCCGCGGCCCGCCGCGCTTCCGCGCGAGGGACGCGCTGTTCACGACTGGGCGCCTCGAGCAAGCGGATCGGGACCGTTCACAGCGCGCGCGTGGCATGGAGGAGGCAGCAGACCTATGCTGACGCCACGGACGCGGAATGCCCAAGGAACACAAGTCAATTGCCATCGAGCGTCTGAACGCGGCGTCCTGTGCGGGGCTCGCATCCGCCTTCGGTGGGGGTGACATCGGCGCGAGACTCGGGCGGCACTTGCAGCAACAGGCTGACGGCGCACGCGTGGTGCTCGTGGCGCTTCATGGCGGCCAGGCGGTTGGGTACGGGTGCCTGGTGTGGCGCTCGCCCTACCCTCCCTTCGCGGCGACCAGGATCCCGGAGATACAGGACCTCAACGTGGTCGCGGAGGTCCGACGACGCGGGGTCGGATCGGCGCTGTTGGACGAGCTCGAGGATCTCGCTCTGGCCCGGTGTGACACCGTGGGCATCGGGGTCGGGCTGTACGCGGACTATGGGCCCGCACAGCGCCTCTATGTACGGCGTGGCTACGTGCCGGACGGTTGCGGTGTCCGCTACGGCGACCGAACGCCTGCGCCGGGGGAAGCTGTGCGCCTCGACGACGACCTCGTGCTGTATCTCACGAAGCGTGCCGGGCGCGGCACATGACGTTCCGATCATCGCCGACCTCGCGCAGCGCGTTCACCCGCGCGTAGCGCGTCCCTTGCGCGGCAGCGCAGCGGGCCGCGGTGGCGGCCCGCAACTGCCATCAAGAGAGCGCCGCGCGACTGCTTCACCCCGTGGCACGACGTGAGGCTGCCGGGGCGGGGAAGCCCGGACCGGGGTGCTTTGTCGTGCCAACGCGCTGGCCAGCAACGCACCGCGTTGGCGCGACAACGCAGGCCCGCCTGCGCGGCGCACGCAGGACGCTCGAGCCCTTCGTCACCGCCGCATTTGCAGACGGGCCGACCCCGGTCCGGGCTTCCCCGCCCCGGCAGCCGCCGATCTACCTCTGACGCAATCGTACGGCACGGCCCCGCCGAACTCCGGCACCACCAAGACTCACGACCGAGCCTCACCCCTGGTTGCGAAGCACGCACCCCGCCCGTACGCCCGTGTGCTCGTCGTCTTCGAGGATGACCTGGCCGTTGCACAACGTCGCGCGGTAGCCGCGGGCGCGCTGGATGAAGCGGCCGGCGCCGCCGGGGAAGTCGCGGACGTACTCGGGGAAGAGCTCGCTGACGCGGTCGGGGTCGATGACGTTGAGGTCGGCGCGCTTGCCCTCTTCCACGGTGCCGCGGTCGGTCAGGCCCATGATGCGGGCGGGGGCGGCGCTGAGGCGGCGGATGGCCTCCTCGAGGGTGAACAGGCCGGCTTCGCGCACCCAGTGGGAGAGCACGAAGGAGGTCCAGCCGGCATCCATGATCTGGCCGACGTGGGCGCCCGCGTCCCCCAGGCCGGGCAGGCAGCGCTCACTGGAGATCAGGTCTCCGCAGGCCTGCAGGCTCTGGTTGAAGAAGCGCATCGTGAAGAGGGCCTTGCCGCCGCTCGCGCGCGAGAGGCGGATGAAGGTCTCGCTGGGATGCTCTCCGGCGGCGTCGGCCAGAGCCTGGAGGCTCTCGTCGGGGCCGCCGCTGTAGCGGGGCGCGTCACCGTCGCCGAGCCAGAAGATCTGGCTGGCGGGGAAGCGCAAGTCCTTGGCCTTTGCGTCGGCCACCAGCTCGGTCACGAGCGCTTCGTCCTCGAGCGCGGCGACGCGGCCCTCGAAGCCCATCGCGTCGAGCCGCTTCCAGGCGCCGTCACGCCAGGGCAGGATGTTGGCCAGACCGGTGACGAAGCCTGAGCTGCGCGGGATGCAGATGGCGTTGACGTCGAGGCCGCCCTCGCAGAGCCCGGCGATCACCTCGCCGATGCGCTTGCCGGAGTCATCGGTGGGGCCCACGCCCATGCTGAAGAGCACCCGGTCACCGGTGGTCTGGGCCTGCTTGCGCACGAGCTGGAACTCGCCGGCAAAGTCGTTGGGCAGGTTCAGGACGTTCTGCATCAGGCCGCCGCCGCGCGCCTTGACCGCCTCTCCGATGCGCAGCACCTCCTCGTGGGCGGCGTGGGTGCCGGGTACGTGGCGCCCGTCGGGCAGCACGTGCAGCAAGATGCGCGAGGTGGAGAAGCCGATCGCGCCGGCCGCGACCGAGTCCCCGACCACCTCGGCCATCCTCTCGAGCTCCTCTTCGGTCGGCTGCTGGTCGACTCCGCGCTCGCCCATCACGTAGTAGCGCACGGCGCAGTGGCCAACGAGGCCGCCGACGTTGATGGCGGGCTGCAGGCGCTCGAGCGAGTCCAGATACTGTCCGTAGTCCTCCCAGTCCCAGGGCAGTCCCTCGAGGATCGCGTTGCGCGGGATGTCCTCGACGGTCTCCATCATCCCGGCGAGCAGCTCGCGGTCCCCCGGCTTGCAGGGCGCGAAGGTCACGCCGCAATTGCCGAGCAGCGCGGTGGTCACGCCGTGCCAGCTGATCGGCGTGAGCATGGGGTCCCAGCCGATCTGTGCGTCCAGATGGGTGTGGATGTCGACGAAGCCCGGCGTGACGATATGGTCGCGCGCATCGATCTCATGCGCGCCCTTCGCCACGTCGCCGCCGACCTGCGTGATGCGGCCGCGGTCGATCGCCACGTCGGCCACCACGGGTTGTCCACCCGTGCCATCCACCACCGTGCCGCCTCGAATCACCGTCTCGTGCGTCATATCACTCGAGCTATCCCACGAAACCGACAAAGGCGCGAGGGAACACCCGGCCGTGGCATCCTTTGCCACGGATGGAGCTCCCGGCTCGCAAGCCCGTGCGACCACGCCGACGCAAGACGCGCGCGGTGGTCGCTTTCCTGGTTGGCCTCGTCGGTACTCCGGCGCTGATCTACTTCAGCAGGGCAACCAATCCTGGCTGGCGCGGGGAAGCCAGGCAGGCAGAACGGAGCGCACCGGCGGTCGGCGAGCCGCAGCTCGACGACGGCTACAGCAACATTCACGCTACCGATTACGTGGGACCGGAGGCCTGCGGGGAGTGCCACGTCAAACAATACGATCGCTGGCGCAGCCATCCCCACAGCCGCATGAACCAGGACCCCGACGCGCACGCCGTGCTCGGCGATTTCTCCGCGCGCACGGCCACCTATGGCGAGCTCCAGGCACGCTTCGAGCAGCGCGGCGACGCCTACTTCATGACCTTTCATCGGGTGGACGGGCCGGCGCGGGTGCGCCGCGAGTTTCGCGTCACCCGCACGGTTGGCTCACGCTTCACGCAAATGTACATCGGCGTCCAGACCGAGGGCCCGGAGCCGGCGGACGACCCGATCTACCGCGTCGAGCGCAAGCTTCCCTACGGCTTCTGGATCACGCGCGACCGCTGGTTGCCCGCCAACTACTTCGATACCGACTTCCTGCCGGACTACGACGGGGACGGGCACAACGGCGACGCGGTCGACCGACTCTTCCGCGGCAACCGGTGGGAACGGAATTGCATCTATTGCCACAACACCTATCCCTACACGTCGCGGCTGCACTCGGGGCTCGAGAACCTGGTCGGCTTTCCTCCCGATGACTTGCACCTGCGATACGACGGGGGGGCGCTCTCGCGCGACGAGCTCAAGCGACGGCGGCGGCTGCAGCCCGATACGCTCGTGACGCTCGGCATCAGCTGCGAAAGCTGCCACTTCGGTGGTCGCATTCACGCGCAGGACAAAGACGTGCTTCCGCGCTTTCTGCCGAGCGCGCCGGACCTGATCTTTCCGGCGGCGGCGGCCAAGGTCGTGCAAAACGCGCGCGAGACGCCCTACGTGATCGGCTCGATCTGCGCACAGTGTCACGCGGCCGAGGGCGTGAGCCTCTACCCCGACGGCTCGGCCACCTGGAACTCGCGCGAGGCGCCAGACCTCTTTGGCAGCGCCTGCGCGAGCGAGCTGACGTGTACGGACTGCCACGACCCGCACACACCCTCGCCCGCAGGCGGCAGCCCCGACCGCGAGGCCCACGTGCGCGTCTGCACCAGCTGCCACGACCACTACGCCTCCGAGACCCAGCGCCAGGCGCACAGCAAGCACGGCGACGCGGCCAGCTGCCTGGACTGCCACATGCCACGTCGGGTCCAGGGCCTGGACGCGGTGATCCGGACGCACCGCATCAGCTCGCCGACGGATCCGGCGATGCTGGGCCAAGCCGCGCCCAATGCCTGCAACCTCTGCCACCTGGAGCGCTCGATCGACTGGACGCTCGAGGCCCTTTCGGAGCACTGGAGCCCGGTCACGCTGCCCGAGGGCTTCGAGGTCGCCTACGGGGACCGCACGCGCGCGATGGCGCAGGTGTGGGCGCAGCACGAGGTGCCGATCACACGGCTGGTGCTGACAGATGCGCTCGCGCGTGGGTCGCAGCGCGAGCGCGCCTTGCCGATGCTGGTGAAGCTGTTGGACGACCCGAGTCCGGTGAACCGGATGTTTGCCCTGTTCGCCGTGGAAGGAGTCCTGGAGCGCACGCTGGCGGCGGAGGAGTACGAGCCGACGGCCCCGCCGGCGCGACGGGGCGAGCAGGTGCGACGGCTGGAGACGAGACTGCGGTAGGCGGAGAGAAGGGCAGGGCAAGGGCAGGGGCAGGTGTGGGCTGGAGGCTCTGGGGGGCATTCCGTGGTACACAGCGCGCCATGTTGATTGAGACGAGCGAAGGAGTTGCGCGCTTCTGCGAGCAGCTGCGCGGCAGACCCTACATCGCGATCGACACCGAGTTCATGGGGGAGAAGACCTACTTCCCGCGGCTCTGCCTGATCCAGGTGGCCCACGGGGAGCACGCGGCCGCGATCGACGCACTGGCGCGCGGGATCGATCTCTCGCCGCTAGCCGAGCTCCTGGGCGACTCCGCGATGGTGAAGGTGCTGCACAGCGGGCGGCAGGACCTGTCGATTCTGAAGCGCGGGACCGGCCGCTTTCCGGCGCCGATCTTCGATACCCAGATCGCAGCGGCCGTGTGCGGGATGGGCGAGCAGCCGGGCTACGACAAGCTGGTGGCGCGCATGCTCGAGGAGGAGATCGACAAGGCCTCCCAGGCCACCGACTGGTCCCTGCGACCCCTGTCCGAGCGCCAGATCGCCTACGCACTGGGCGACGTGACCCATCTGTGCCGGGTCTACGATCGCTTGCTCGAGGAGCTCGAGGAGCGCGGACGGGCCCACTGGATCCGCGAAGAGATGGAAGCGCTGGGAGATCCGGCACAGCACGAAAGCGATCCCGAAGGTCGCTACCGGCGCATCAAGATGCGGCGGCCGACCCGCCGCTCGCTGGCGATCCTGCGCGAGCTGGCGAGCTGGCGCGAGCGCACCGCGATGGAGCGGGACCTGCCGCGGGGCTGGGTCGTGCGCGATGACGCGCTTTCGGAAATCGCCCTGAACGAGCCGCGTGATCCGCGTCAGCTGGGACGCATTCGCGGGATCAAAGAGGGGACGGCCCGCGGCGGGGACGGACGCGCCATGCTCGCCGCGATGCGCCGCGCGCTGGAGACGCCGAACGACGACTGGCCCCCCCTGCCCGAGCGCAAGGGCGGACCCAGCGCGGACGACTCCATGGTCGCCCTGCTGCAGGCGCTCTTGCGGCTGCGCTGCGACGAGCACGAGGTGGCGACACGCATGGTCGCCACGCGCGACGACCTCGAGCACATCGCGCTCGGGGATCGGGACGACATCGCCGCCCTCTCGGGCTGGCGCCGCGAGGTCTTCGGTGCCGACGCGCTGGCCCTGCGCGACGGCCACCTGGCCCTGACCGGCGAGCAGGGCCGTGTCGTCGCGCGCACGCTGTCCGAAGAGTGACGGACACTTCATCCAGAAAGGCGCGGCCGACGCGCTAGGGGCTGTCCCGAATCCTGACAGCGAATAGCTCGATCATATCGAATCGGTTGGCGGTACGTGTTGTGTGTGGATCGCAGGCGTGATCCAAGATCACAATGCATCGTCACGCGTTGACGGGCGCCCAATGGCGCCGGCTGCAGAAGCTCTTGCCCCGGCAGCGTGCGGACCCAAGGCCAAGCTCGGTGACCGGCTCCACGCGCACGAGACTGACGATTGGTCAGAAGTTGACTCGCGATGTCGACGGGTTGCAGAGGCGCGGGCCGCCGGAGGTGCCGGCGACCCGCGGGCCCCAATGGGTGAGCCTCCAGAGCATCGCCAGCTCCCGGTCGAGAAGCCGCAGCGGCTGCGCGATGTCGGCGTCGCTGACCCAGCCCCAGGCCTCGGTCTCGGCCTCAGTCCCCCGATCCCGAGGCACGAGGACTTGTGACCAATGCTCAGTCGTGCTCGTGCTCGTGCGCGTTGCGGCACCACCCGTCCAAGCCCACTCGAATCGTCGAGGTTCGTTCAGGACCGAGCGCGCCCGGAGGCGTACAGCAGGTGCGGAGGAGGAGCCTCGCGACGACGACCTCGCGGGAGGGTGGGGCCCCGGCGGCTCTGCCCAGGCCTACGAAGCGCCGTGCATGCCGGAC
>JAPPOT010000128.1 GCA_028817855.1 Myxococcales bacterium | reverse complement strand
CGCGTGCGCCGCGCAAGGCCCCCTTACACGCGCGCCAAGGCTGGTGGGGGCGGGGGGCGCCTTGGCACGCGTGAATCCCCCGCGGCGGGTTCCCCCACCCCGAAAGCCTCACGTCGTGCCACGGGTGAAGCAAATGCGCGGCGCTCTCTTGGTGGCAGTCGCGACCCGCCACCGCGGCCCGCTGCGCTACCGCGCAAAGGACGCGCTGCGCGCGGGTGAGGTTGCCACGCTGTCAGTAGCTGCACCAGCTCCTCCTTGCGCGTTGAGCCCGTGCCATGGCCGCGAAGCGCCTGCCGTGCAGCGGAATCGCCCACGAACCTCCACCGATTTCCCTATGGGGTGCAGCAGCCGCTGCTGGCTTGTTGCCCGATGCAGGCGTCCGTCATGTACTGCCAGATCGTGTCGGCCATGGCGGCGGAGCCCTGGTGGTTGGGGTGGATGTCGGTGGGGTAGAACCACTCCGGGTTGTGGCCCTCGAAGGTCGGCACCAGGTCGATGAAGTGGCAGCGCAGCTGGCCGCCGGTGCGCTCGAACGCGCCGTCGCAGACCTCCTTGGCGATGCCGCGGCCGTAGACGAGCATGGCGTTCGGGTAGAGTCCGCCCAGGGGCGTGCCCTCGGGCACCTCCGGGTAGAAGAAGTAGACCACGTCGGAGACGCCGACCTCGGCCATGCGGTCCATGCCGGCCTCGGCCTTCTCGACGGCGAAGTCGACGATGTCGACGCAGACCTGCTGCTGGGGCGCGTCCTGCCGGTTCTTGCACTCGGCGCCGCCGGGCCAGGTGGCCGCCGGGATCATGATGTCGTTGCCGCCGCCGTCCATGAGCACGAGCTTGATGTTCGGGTCCGCGAGGACGGCCTGCTCGAACTGGTCCGGGATCAGGGTGGCGATGCCGCCCGAGGCCATCGAGGCGCCGCCCACGGCGTAGAGCCGCCAGGTCTGCCCGGCCTTGGTGGCGAGGTCGGCGGGAAAGCTGTGCGTGCTCCAGTTGATGAAGGAGTCGCCGATGATCACGCCCTCGCTGTCGGCGCTCAGGCACGGCGGGCGGTCGTCGCCGACCGCGTCTCCATCTCCGACCGGGTCCCCATCGCCGTCGCCACCGACGTCGTCTTCGCCGGTGTCATCCCCGTCTGTGCTCGCGTCGGACCCGCCGTCGTTGCTGGCATCGCCACCCACGTCGCCGCCGGATCCGTCGTCACTGGCACCGTCGCCCGTCGCCGGTGCCGCGCTGCCGGCGCCGCCGCTCGCGGGGGTGCCGTCACCCGTCGTGCTCGCGCCGGGCATCGAGCCCTGACTCGGCAGATCTCCGCTGGCGGCGGTGGGGTCGCTGCCTTGGCCCGGCGCACCGGGCGTGCCCGGCATGCCGCCGTTGCCGATCCCATCCTCGCTGCCGGCACTCGCGCAGGCGGCGAGGAACACCGCCGCCAGGACGGCAAAGGTTTCAAGCCTTCTCGACATCACATCAGACCTCCGGTTCCCCACACCGGAGCATAGGTGTGAGGTGGCGCAGCTCCCTCTGACTTCCCGGGCCAGGATGCTGACGATCGTGACCGTCGAACGCCGAGGCCGTACGTCATGGCGCCGGGAGTCAGTGGCTTGGCGGAGAGGGTTAGCGCGATCCCCGGGCGCGCCGGGTCAGCACCGTGGCGTTCATCGAGTGGTCCAGCGAGCGGCCGAGGAGCGCCCGCAGGCGCGAGCCGTCGGCCGGGCACTCCAGCTCGGCCGCCAGATTGTGGCGCAGGTGCGGCATGATGCCGACCACGGTCGAGCTGTCCTGGTAGACGCGGTAGATGGTGTCGCCCACGGGCGACTCGGAGTGGTAGGGCAGGGACTGGGCCTGCACGCGCGCCAGCAGGTCCACGCGCAGGTGCTGGTTCATCTTCTGAACGAGCGCCAAGGTGCGCAAGCTTGGGCGCGCGCGCAGGCCCCTGTTTCCAAGGCTCGATCGGCACCCGCAGTGCTTGGGGCCGAAGCCTGGGGGCTTTCGAATGGGTAGGGGATCGTGGCCTGCTGCGCCACATGCGGACGATCGTTACCGGGATCGCGGTCGCCCTCGTGACGCTGGCGTGCGCGTGCAGCGACGATGGGGATCAGGGTGATGATGGCTCGGCCGTCGAAGCCGAGTGTGCGACCGGGACATCCTATTCCTGTCAGGGACCTCTGGGTTGCTCCGGGCGACAGTTCTGCCGCGGCGACGGCACGCTGAGCGCGTGCACGTGTGAGGACGGGAGCAACGACACCGGCCAGCCCGGGGATGGCTCCGCGGGCACCGGCGGGGACGGCGATGACGGCAGCGGCGCCCCCCCGGGCGACGGTGACAGCGGTGGTGATGGGGACGACACCGGCGATGGCGATGCGGGAGACGGCGACGCCGGCGATGGCGACGGGGGCGACGGCGATGCAGGCGACGGCGATGCGGGTGATGGCGACGCCAGCGAGGCCGACGAGGACTGCGACAACGGCGAGGACGACGACGGCGATGGCGACGTGGATTGCGCGGACGCTGATTGTGGCGCGCTGCGTTGCGTGGAGCCCGCCCCCGATGGCTGGAGCGGTCCGCTGGCCCTGTGGGCGGGAAGCGGCACGCCGCCCGACTGCGGCGACGGCTTTGGCGAGACGCTGCTCACCGGCGGGCGCAACATCGGGGCGCCGGCCGCCAGCTGCTCCACCTGCACGTGCGATGGATCGTCCTGCGGCTCCTTCGTCGACGTCGGCACCGGCACGGTGGCGGGCTGCGACGGTGCCAGCTGCAGCACCTCGCTCAACGGCAGCTGCGCCGAGCTCTCCACCCCCTGCCTGATGGATACCGACACCGCCTACCTGGAGACGCGCCTGCCGAGCGAGCCCGCGGCCTGTGAGGCGTCCGCGCAAGATGCCGACGTCGCCGCGGCCAGCTTCGCCGAGGAGGTGCGTGGCTGTGGCGTCGACGAGGTGGCCGCGCGCGGCTGTGAGGGCGGCGAGGTCTGCGCGCCCGCCGACGAGCCCGATGGCTTCGAAGCGCCGCTGTGCATCCTCACGCAGGGCGAGGAGGACTGCCCCGACGGGCCCTACAGCGAGCGAACCCTCTACTTCACCGGCATCGACGACGACCGGGGCTGCAGCGCCTGCGGCTGCGACGCGCCCGACTGCAACTACAGCTGGAGCGTCTACGCCAGCGCGGACGACCTGTGCGAGAGCCCGCTGATCACGCTCAACGCCGCCGAGCAGTGCGTCCAGGTCAGCCCGACCGACGGCGCCATCCGGGTCGGCGTCGCGATCACCGGCGACGGCACCTGCGCCCCCACCGGCGGCCAACCCACCGGCGAAGCCATCGGCACCGGCGCCGTCACCGTCTGCTGCGAGGATTGACCGAGCGCCGAAGGCGCGAGCTACGATCCTCGGTCCCCCGAGGATTGTAGGGTGGACGGGCCTGCGCCCCCGTGCCGAGAGCACCGAGGTGCTCCCGGCTACCATCCTGCGAGTGCCCCTGGAGGTGGGGCGGGTGGAACAGGACGATGAGGGCGCAGGCCCGGAGGAAGTGCTTATTGGTTCCTACTGCGGCTTAACGCGTGAGCGCGCCGTGGGCAGGCAACCGGCCCGCGTCTTTTCCTTGCGTCAGGGCTGCTCGGGGCCGCGGGCATGCAGGTCCGCGACCTCGTCCGGCGTGAGCGCGGCGCCGTAGATGCGCAGCTCGTCGTAGCGGGCGCGCAGGAAGCGGTCCTGGATCCACTGGGAGCGCCCCAGCCAGTTGTTCACGTCGCGCAGGTCCTGCATCGAGTGGGAAGTGGTGCTGATGCCCTGCAGCTCGCCGTCCACGTAGAGCGAGACCTCGGAGCGCGCCCCGTCCAGCACCAGGGTGACGTGGGCCTGACGATCGGCCGGCAGGGGAGAGCCGGTCAGCAGCGACTGCTTGTCGGCGGTGCGCTCGGTCATGAAGGTCAGCACGCCGCGCGGGCAGGAGGCCGGCGTCAGGAAGAGGGAAGTGGTCGCGTTGCCGGCGAAGTCCTCACCCTGGTCGGTGCTGCCGAAGTCGAAGACGCGCTGCCAGCAAGCGCCTCCGCCCCAGCTCAGCCAGGCGGTGATGGTCAGGCTCTCGAGGTCCGAGAGGATGCCGTTGGGCATGTCGACGTAGTCGTTGTCGCCGTCGAGCTGCAGGCTGCCACTGCCGTCGAGGGTTGCGCCGCCCAGGATGCGCCCGTCGGCTTCGCCGACCAGGTCCGTCACAGTGTCGCCCTCGCCCTCGAAGTCGTAGCGCAGCAGCAGCATGCTGGTGGCTGCCACCGGCGCGTCTTCGATCGGCTCGCTGTCGGCGCGATCCCCGTCGTCCGCAGTGGCGTCCTGCGGCGGTGGATCGAGCTGCGCGCCGGTGCCCGCCGTGACGGTGGGGCGCGTGGTCAGGACCTCGCTCACCTCTGCCTGGTCGCGGAACGCAACGTCAGATGGATTGACCGAAGAGGCCCCGGTCCCACCCGGCTCATCCATCGCCGCGCGCGGTGCGAGCACGACCTGATCGTCCGGTTGCAGCAGGGCGATCCGCGTCTCGCCGGTGCACCCGGCGGACACCACCGCCGCCAGGCCAGCCCATGACAGGCCCGCAAACAGGGCAAAACGGCGATGTCGCAATTGGCTCGGGCCCATCCTCTGCACCCTTCCCGCGCCGGTGTTCCTATCAAGACGTTGCCCGAACTGTCCGGTGTGCGCAATCCCTGACAATTGCCTGCCCTGTGGGTGCCGACATGTCCCAAAAAGGTAGCCCAGACCGAAACCTTGCCTGGTTCGCTCTAGCCGAAACGTTGGTAGGGCTGAAGACGTGCCGTCGATCGCCGTGTCACAGACCCAGGGACAGCTGCGCCTACTCGCGGTGGCCCGCCAACCGGTGCGGTCGGCCTCGTCGGACGAGGAGATTTTAGCCGGTTTGATGGCCGGGGAGCGCTGGGCGGCGGAGGCGCTCTACGACCGGGTTCATGTCGCGGTCCGCGGCAGCTTGAGGCGAATCCTGCGTGGCCAGGGCGCCGACTACGACGACCTCATGCAAGCCAGCTTCGAGCGGATCCTGGAAGTGCTGTCCCGGCGGGGGCTCGAGAGCCCGTACAACCTGCCCGCCTGGGCCGGGGCCGTCTCCGCACGCGTGGCGCTCGACGTGCTGCGCCGGCGCGTGCGGGAGCAACGCATCTTCGAGGGTGACGGTCGGCTGGGGTCGCAGCCGATCGAGGGCGTCGACCCGGAGCGCAGCGTGAGCGCGCGCAGCGAGGTGGCGCGGGCCCAGCGGCTGTTGTCCATGCTCAAGCCCGCTCAGGCCGAGGCGCTGGTGTTGCACGACGTGCTCGGCCACGACCTCAAGGCCATCGCCGAGCTCACCGGGGTGAGCGTGGCGGCTGCCCAGTCGCGCCTGTCGCGCGGGCGCCGGGAGCTGATGCGTCGAGCCGGCAAGACCGCGCAGCGCGGGAGGGATGGAGCATGAGCGAGCCAGAGACGGTGGAGTCTCCACTCTCGGTCCTGCGGGAGCCTCTGCCCGCGGAGTCGAGCGAGATCGAGGCCGCCACGCGGGCGCGCGTGCTTGGAGCGCTGCACGCCGGCGTGGAGGGCTTGCCGCTCGCCCGCGCCCGGGCCCGGCGCCGGCAGCGCGTTGCGAGCGTCGCGGGCGCCACCGCGCTGGCGGCGGCAGCAGCTCTGGTGATCTGGATTCCGGCGCAGCAGGGCGCGCCGTCCGGGCCACGGGTGGAGGCCGCGGCACCCGCGGCGCCTCCGGCGCTGCGAGTGCAGCAACTCGAGGCCCCCGGAGCGGAAGCGGACGCGGCGGTGTGGATCGATGCTGCGGGGGCGTCCCACGCGCTGCAGACCAGCAGCGGCGCCGGGCTGCCTGCGGACCTGCGGGAGCTGCGCAGCGAGGGCACGCGCGTGGCGTTGCGGACCGCGGGCGGGGCCAGCGTCGATCTGGCGCCCGCGAGCCTGCTCGCGCTCGCAGCCGAGAGCAAGGTTGGCGCCGAGGTGCTGAAGTTGCAGCGGGGTGAGGTGGAGTGCGCGGTGCCACCGTTGGGTCCGGCCGGGCGCTTCAGCGTGCACACGCCGGACGCGCGCGTGGTGGTGCACGGCACGCGCTTTCGGGTTGGCTTCGACACGCGCACCTGCGTGCGCGTGAGCGAGGGGCTCGTGGCGGTCCACCACGAGCGCGGCGTCGAGCGGCTGCGGGCCGGTGAGCAATGGGGTTGTGAGCAGGAGGCGCCCGAGCGTGCCGAGGCCGACCGGACGAAGCGCAAGACCATCCGTGCGCGGCGCGCAGCGGAGAGCCGCCGTGCCAAGCAGGCGGTGAGCGCGAGCGGCACCCTGGAAGCGGAGAACGCACTGCTGCGCGATGCGCTGTTGGCGGAGCGCAGCGGCGAGACCGCGCGGTCGCGCCGGCTGTTCGAGGCGCTGCTGAAGCGGCACCCGGACTCGCCGCTGGCGACCGAGGCGCGCGCGGGGCTGGCGCGGACGCGCGCGGTTGGGGAGAGCGGGGCGCGCTAGCGCCGCCTCGCTGCAGCGGTCTCGGTCTCGGCTTCGAATAGGGTCTCGGACACCGACACGGTCTCGGCTTCGGGCACGGCCTCGGCCTCGGCCTCGGAGGTGGTGCTGGATGATGCGTGGGCCGTGCCGGGCCTTGCGTCAGAGGTAGTCTGGCGGCCGTCGGGGGGGGGGGGCCCCGGCCGGGGGGGGGGCCGGGGGGGGGGGGGGGGGGGGGGGGGGGGGGGCCGGGGAGGG
>JAPPOT010000749.1 GCA_028817855.1 Myxococcales bacterium | reverse complement strand
GGGCAGGGGCAGGTTGCCTGACACGTGCTGCGCGGGCAGCGCGACCTCCCGCTCCACCACCGCGCTGTGCACCGGCCACGCCACCGCCACCACCGTCACGCTCGCCGCCACCCACGCCGCGCGTCGCACGGGCCAGCGGCGCCGGCGAAACTCCTGCGTCGGCCTCCCCTCCAGCGAGTCGCGTCCCGCTTCCAGGCCCTCGCCCGCGGTCGGCTCGGTCGGCGCGCCGTGCATCCAGGGAGAGAGCACCGCCAGCAGCGCTTCCGCATCCGAGTAGCGCTCGGCCGGGTCCTTGCACAGGCAGCGCTCCACGATCGCGACCAGCCCCGGGTCGAGCTTCGGGCGGCGCTTGTTCAAAGGCACGTGGGCGTCGGTGCAGAGCGTCACGACCACGCCGCTCGCGGTCTCGCCATCGAAGGGCAGCACCCCCGCGAGGATCTCGTAGAGCATCACGCCCACCGCCCACACGTCACTGGCCGGGGCCACCAGCGACGGGTGACGCACCTGCTCGGGACTCATGTAGTGCGGCGTGCCGAGCACGTTGCCCGTGCGCATGGTGCCCGGGTTCAGGTCCAGCGCGATGCCGAAGTCGAGCAGCTTGACGCTGCCGTCGGACAACACGAAGAGGTTCTCCGGCTTCAGGTCCCGATGGACGAAACCCGCCCGATGAGCCGCCGCCAGCGCCGGCAGGGCGCGCAGCAACGGCCGCAGACCCGCGTCGAGAGCGTTGGCCTCCTCGACGAGATCGCACAGGGTCTCGCCCTCGAGCAGCTCCATCACGATGAAGAGCTCGCCGCGGTCGGTCTGCCCCGCGTCGAGCACTTGCACCACGTCCGGATGGCCGATGCGCGATGCCGCCCGCACCTCGCGCAGGAAGCGCGTGGTGGCCAGCTCGTCGACCTGGCCGTCCAGGATCTTGAGCGCCACCGGCGCCTCGGTGAGGCTGTGACGGGCCTGGTAGACGCGGCCCATCCCGCCCGCGCCCAGGGGACGCTCGATGACGTAGGGACCGACGGAATCCGGCCCGGCCGATGGACGGGCGACCGGCAGGGGAGCACGCACGATATGTGGGCTACGCACGGCGGGGGGAGCTGGATCCCTGGAGCGGGCGTTTTTCGTGCCGAAATGCGCGCCCCCCGGATGGGGTCAGTCGCGCTTGCCGAGCCCCGGCGCCTTGTCCACACTGCATGCCGTGACGGGCTTGCGGATCGTGGGCTGGGTGGCGGCCGGGCTGGTGATCGGCTTCGCGCTCGGTGGCATACCTGCCGAACGCGAGCGCGTCGAGCTGGAGGATCGCGTGGCGCAGCTCGAGCGCTCCCTGGCGCGCGCCGATCGCCCCAACATCCTCGACAGCTTCCTCCCCCAGCTCGGCCGCGAGGCACCGCAGACGATCGCCGGCGGTCCCCTCGCGAGCGAGACGCCCGCCGGGTCAGCACAGCCGGGAGCCTCGCCCGATGCGGGCACCCTCGAGCGTGACGCCGATGCCCTCCCGGGAAGTCACGGCGACGTCGCAGTAATCGGCGAGAGCCCGCGCGGCGAACGTCGCGGCCCCTTCCGCGAGATGCGCGAACGACGGCGCGCGCACCGCCGCGGCTTCGAGGTCCGCCTGGGCGATCGGGAAGCGCGTCGCGGACGCCGGGGCGAGGCGCCGGACAACCAGGACCTGCCGCCGCTCGAGCGCTTCGACCAAATGGCACAAGTGCAGCGCGCTCGGGCCGCCGCGTCGCGCGTCGCCCTGATCGAGCAGGCGGGCCTGAACGACGGGCAGGTCGCCCAGGTCGATGCGACCGTCCAGCGCATGAACGATCAGCTCGCCGGCTACGGCGAGGAGATGATCGATCAGATGGTGCGCGAGGAGGCGCCCAGCCCCGCTCAGGCACTCGGGCTGGGCCACGACGTCAGCGGCATCCTGCTCGATGGCCAGAAGGAGCTGGAGTCGATCGTGGGCGAGGCCGCCGAAGACGTGGATCCCTCCGCCATGGAGGTCTGGAACTACGTCGACATCGAGCAATGGCGCCCGGCCATCGAGGAGCAGCTGAAGAAGCTGCCCGCGCAGGGCGCAGCGCCGCCAACCACGGAGGGCGCCGGCGCCGGCTCGGACGCACCGCCACCGGTGGAGAGCGAAGAGTAGACCTTGGGCATCCTGCGCGACGTCGCGATCGTGGCCGGGCACGAGCTGGGCGAGGCCCTGCGCTCGCGGCGCGTCCTGATCCTCGCCCTGCTCTACCTGGGCGGCGCGGTGGCCGGAACTTTCATCCTGATCGAGGTGCTCGCAGGGCTCGAGGCGATGCTCGCCCAGACCCTGGCGGTGGCGGCCAGCGAGCGCCCGGGCACCTTCACCCAGGAGCTGATGAGCTCAGCCGAGGCGCAGCGGTTCCTAGCCGAGGTGCTGGACGACGCCGAGCTCGCCGCCGAGCTGGTCACCATCCCACCGCTGGCGCTCTTCTACGGGTGGATGGTGATCAACTTCTGCCCCGCGCTCGTCATGCTCACCTCGAGCGAGGCGGTCGCCACCGACCTCGCAACCGGCGCGGCGCGCTTCTCGCTGGTGCGCACCCCGCGGCTAAGCTTCAGCGTCGGCAAGCTGGTGGGCCAGGCCGCGCTCATGGCGGTGAGCGTGATGGCCGGCGCCGTCGGCGTCTGGGTCACCGGCTACTTCCAGTTCGAGGGCTTCGCGCCCGGCCCGACCGCGCTCTGGATGCTCGCCCTGTGCGGCCGCGGCTTCGTCTACTGCCTCGCCTACGTGGGCATCGCCATCGGGCTGTCCCACCTGACGCGCTCGGTGCCGTGGTCGCGCGCGCTCGGGCTCATCACGCTCGGCATCACCGGCATGCTGTGGGGCATCGCGCACCTGGACCGGGTACAAGAGGCGGCGGGTCCCGCGGTGCGCGCGCTCGTGCCGCTGCTTCCCCGCGCCCACCAGACCGATCTGTGGCGCCCGGACCTGCTCGACCGCCTGCCGGCGCTGGTGATGCTGTGCGCCCTGTGCGTGATCTACTTCGCGCTCGGCTACCGCTTCCGCGCACGGAGAGACGCATGAGCGCGCCGGCGCTGGAGCTGGAGGGGGTGCGCAAGCGCTATGGCTCCACGCGCGCGCTCGACGGCCTGAGCTTCCAGGTGCAGCGCGGCAGCATCACCGGGCTGATCGGCCCCAACGGCGCCGGCAAGACAACCTGCTTCGGCGTGGTCGGCGGGCTGCTCAGCCCCGACGAGGGCCGTGTCGACGTGCTCGGCATGGGCGCCTTCGATCCACTGAAGGCCGCCGGCCGGCTCGGGCTCTTGCCGCAGGACTGCGAGCTGCCGCGCCACACGCGGGTGCAGACCTACCTGCGCTACCTGGCGCGGCTGCAGGGGGCGAGCACGCGCGACGCCGCGCTGCAGACGGACCGCGTGCTCGACCAGGTCGCGCTCCAGGACCGGCGCGACTCGCGCATCTCCGAGCTCTCCCACGGCATGCGCCGGCGCGTCGCCGTCGGCCAGGCGCTGCTCGCGAGCCCGGAGCTGATCCTGCTCGACGAGCCGACCAGCGGGCTCGACCCGCGCCTGGTGGCCCAGATGCGCGACCTGCTCGTCGCCCAGCGCGCGCGCGGCGCCAGCCTGCTGGTCAGCTCACACATGCTGGCCGAGCTTGAAGCGGTCTGCGATCACGTGGTCTTCATGGAAGCGGGTCGAGCCACGCGCAGCGGCCCCCTGGCCGAGGTCACCGGGCGGGCGCGTATCGTGCACTTCGTGCTGGCCCATCCACCTGAGCTGGCGGCGCTGCGGGACAAGCTGCCCGAGCTGCAGGCGCGCTACGAGGGCAACACCCTGCGCGTGTCCCTTCCCACCGAGAGCTCACCCGCGGAGCTCAACGACCGCATCCTGGCAGCCTTGCTCGCACTCGACGCCGGCGTGCTCGAGGTGCGCCCCGGCGAGAGCCTCGAGACGGTCTACCTCTCGGACTGACCGCATCGCAGCACCGCGCTGGCACTTCACGACCCAGCACCTCGTGGGGGTAGAGCTCCTCGGTGCCGTCGCCCGCTCGCCGGGTGTCAGATGCCGGTGGGCTTGGGCGGCAGCTTGCTGATGTACTCCCACAGCGCCTTCATCTCCACGTCCTTCATCTTCTGGGCGTAGGGCAGCACCAGGGTCATCGGCACCTTGAGCTCGGTGCCGTCGGGGCGCACGCCCTCGGTCATGGCCTTCTTGAAGTCGTCGAAGCTCCAGCCCTCCAGCCCGTCGGCGTGGGGCGTGAGGTTCATCGCGGGGGGCCAGTCAGGCGGCCCCACGGGGATCGGTCCGCCCTCCAGGGTCTTGCGATGGCAGCCGGTGCAGATGCCCGCGAGGTGCTTGCCGAACTCTGCCGTGGGCTCGCTGTTGGGCGGCAACTTGGGATGCGCCCCGTCGTGATCCTCCACGATGTCGGCCGAGAGCGGCAGGCCACCGGTGGCCATCAGCATGGTCCCTACCGGACCGAGGGACACCGCCGGCACCTCGTTGTCCACCGCCGGCGCGGTCTGCAGGTAGGCGATGATGTCCGACAGTTCCTGATCGGACATCAGCTGGAAATCCTCCGACGGCATCACCGCCGGCTTGCCGTCCCGCTTGATGCCGTGGCGCACGATGCGATCCCAGTCAGCCGGGGTGTAGCCCTCGGTCTTGCCGCCCTTGCCGGTCGTGATGTTGGGCCCGAGGATCTTCCCCATCGCCGGGTCGTCCACCATCACGCCACCGCTGAAGTCCTCGCCGTGGCACTCGATGCAAGCGTAGCGCGCCTCCACCAGGTGCTTGCCGCGCGCAACGGCGCGCTCCATCGCGATCGCTGCCAGGTCGATGCCCTCGAGCGGGTCCGCAGCGGGCTCGGCTGCGCCCTCTCCTTCGGCGGGTGCGCCGCCTTCCGCGGGCGCCTCACCCGCGCCGTCACCCGCCGGTGCTGGAGCCTCCGCCTTTGCCTTCTCCGCCGCGCGCTCCTTCACGATCGCTGCCAGCTCCGCTTCGGAGAGCGGCCACGGCATCGGAAAGTCGATCGTGTGGGCCTCGTAGCTCTGCGCGAGCTTGTCGGCAGTCGTTGACTTGGCCCATGTGAATGTTCCGCCCGCGCCCAGCAGGACGAGCACGATCAGTCCCCCCAACACCTTCAACAGTGTCTTCATCGAAGCCTCCCTCCGCGCGTAACGCTACGCGAGTCGAGGGTTGGCGCTCAACCGTCTTTGGGAGCGGGCGCGCGTCAGCCCAGGCGCTGACGCGTGTGTACATATGTGCGAAGCTCACCCACCGCGCGCTCGCGTTCCGCGGGGTCACCGACAACGGCGAAGCGGAAGCGCAGGTGGCCATGATCGCGCTCGAGCAAGTGCGCAAGCTGCGGTTGATCGTCCTGCGGCACGTCGAGCACGGAGTCGATGCGCGCGCGCAAGTCCCCCGCCTGCTCGACCCAGACCGGCAGCTCCTCGCTGCCGGCCCGCCCGTAGACGAGCACGAGCACCCCGGGCTCGCTCGGCACCTGCTCCGACTGCTCGGGCTCGAGCACCAGGTCCGGGCTCCACGACAGGCCCGCGACGGAATCCACGCGCGGAAAGCCGGCGGGGTGCGCGACGGGCGCACCGACCATGGCCGCGACCAGGTCCACCGCGGACACCATCCCGACCGCGCGTCCCTTCTCATCCAGCGCGACGATGCGGTGGGCGTGCTCCTCCGCCAGCTTGCGCGCGCCATCCTCGATGGTGGCGGCGCTGTCGATGGTCAGTACCGGCTCCTGGATGCGATCGGAGACACGATTGCCACCGGGTCCACTCATCAGGTCGCGGATCGAGACCATGCCCCTTAGCTTGCCCGCCTCGTCGATCACCGGGCATGCGGTGATGCCGAGGGCCAGAATGAAGTCCAGCGCCGTGTCGCGGGGTGAGTCCGGCTCCACGGCGAAGAGCTCGGGATTCATGATCTCTCGGATGTACTTGGCCACGGCCCTGAAGTAGGCACAGGGGCCTCGCACGCCAGCCGCTTGGAGCTGCGCTCCTAGAACCCATCAGGTGAGTTCTAGTCGGTGCCCCCGCCGACGTAGGTCCCCTGCTGACCTTCGAAGGGGGGAACCTCGACGCTGTAGACCGGAACCGCATCGGGATCGACCTCCGGCTCGGGCCCGCAGAGCACCGCTGGATGCTGCTCCAGGTGCGCGCGAAGGTCATCGGCGCGCTCGCGCCGAACCTGAAAGGCGAGGCCGAAGGGCGTGGCGCCCGCCTCGGGCCGGTAGCGCGCGACCAGCTCGACCGAGTCGCTCGGCATGTCGCTCTCGCGCGTGCTGTGCTCCACGGCGAGCAGTGCGCAGCGACCCGGATAGCCGGCGCGCTCGGCCGGTGCGGACGCCCGTGGCGCAGGGCGCGCCGCGCTCGCGCAAGCCATCATCAGAAACCCGGCCGCGACGACCAGGCCCGTGCGACACCAGTGTGGGGGCTGCGATCCGGGCATCACGCTCCACGTACGCCCGTCGCGCCGACGGGCAAGGCCTGGACGCTTCCCACTTGACCGCGGGACCCGATCCACACATAGTGGTCGGACCACATTGGTCGGACCACCTGAACCTTCGATGCAGCAGCCCCCCACCCATGCCTCCCCGCCCGCCGTCGACGAGGCCCCCATGGGCCGGCTGCGGATCCTCGGGATCAGGTGCAAGCACCTGCTGGCACTGGCTTTTCCCCTGGCCGCCCTGGCCTTCGTTACGACCGGCCCCCCCCCCCACAGGCTGGCCCCC
>JAPPOT010000031.1 GCA_028817855.1 Myxococcales bacterium | reverse complement strand
GACACGCTTCCGAATCTCTTCTCGTTGATCTCGTCGATGGCCGTCTTGAGCGCCAGCACGAGTTGCTCGCTTGAGATCTCCTTGAGCAGCATTTGCATCCCGCGGGCGTCGACCCGCATCAGGTCCTCGAACGTGAAGAGAGACTGCTGGAGCTCCTCCGCCATCATCGTGTCGACCGCCGAGATTTCCTCCATCAGAGCCTCGGCACGCTCCCCATCGATTCGCTTGAGCACGTCCGACGCCGACTCCATGCCCTTGATCGGCGTGCGGATGTCGGCGCCGAGCATCTCGAGCTCACTGGCGAATTGCTGGTCGATCTCGTCGATGATCGACACCGGGACGCTTTCCAGGCGTGCCAGGCGCATCAGCACGTCGGCCTGGCGTTCGCTGGCCATGCGGCCCAGCACATCGGACGCCTTCTGGGGCGGTAGCTGGGACAGGATGACCGCGATGGTCTGTTCGTGCTCTCGCTCGAGGATGCCGAGGATGGTCGAGACATCCAGATTGGATAGTGCCGCCATCACCCCTTCGGTCCCGCGTTGCTCGCTCCACAGCTCGGCGGCGGCTCCCTCACCGTGCGCCTTGCCGACCAACCTCCTCAGGTAGGCCCCGCTGCCCTTCAGGCTAGCCGGTACGCCCTTTTGTACGATATCGATGAACTCCCGATGCACCCCGACCAGCTCGGTCGGGTCGACCTCTTTGAGCATCTCCGCCGCCGAACGCAGCCTGCGGACCTCTTCCGGCGCCAGGTGCGCGAGCACGCGGGTGGCGATCGCCTCGTCCAGGCTGATCAGGAACAGCAGCCCCTTCGCCGGGCCCGCCAGCGCGGAGCGCGACGGCGCTCCCCCTTGCTTCGCCAGGCTTGCGTTCATGGGGCGTCCTCCATCAGCCAACCACGCACCACACGCGCGGTCGTCTCGGGCTGGGCTTTGGCAATGTCGGCGGCGAGCAGGCGGATCTCCTCCGCCTGCTCGTCCTGCTCGTTGGCCGTGGCCGCTGCGGACTCGGCCTGAGCGCGCAGCTCACTGGAGCCCAGAGCGGGCGGCGTGTGCCCTTCCTCCAACTCGCCGACGACGGTCACGGGCTCGACGCGGCGCTTGATCTTCCGCATGGCGATCACCAGCAAGATCAGGCCCACCAACCCGCCGAGCCCCTTCGTTGCCCACTCGATGTAGGGTGCGTACTTGTCGGCGTAGACCTCGAGCGGTAGGCGGTTGTCGACAGGCTCGACCTCGGGCGCGAAGGGGATGCACTCGACCGTGATCGCGTCGCCGCGCTCGGCGTCCAGCCCCACGGCGCTCGAGACGATCGCCTCGATCCGATCGAGCTCCTCCTGGGGGCGTGGCTGGAAGGTGCGCTCCGCACCCTCGCCGCTCCACTCGCCGTCGACCACGACCGCGACCTGCAGCCCCTCGATGCGACCGACGGGCTCGACCGCCCGCCGGGTGACCTTGCTAACCTCGAAGTTGCGCGTCTCGCGCCGCCGCGTGAGCTTGTCGTTGGTGCGAGCGCTCTGCGGCGCCTCGCCTCCCGGAAGGTTGGACGGCGTCCCGGGGATGCCGGCCGCGATCCGGCCTTCGCTGCCGTTGGCCTCTTCCTCGAGCTGGAAGCTCCGCGGTGCGATCGCCTCAGGGTCGAAGCGCTCTTCGGTGCGCTCCTCTCGGCTGAAGTTCACATCTGCGGCCACGCGCACGATCGCCTTGCCGGGACCGAGGGTCCGGTCCAGCAGCTGTTGCACCGCGGTCTCCCGCGTCTGCTCCACCTGTCGGCGGAAGGCGAGGGAGTCGGTGACATTCTGCTCGACGCCCTTGTTCGGCTTGCCCAGCGGCTCGCCTTGACCGTCGACCATCGTGACGCGCTCGATCTCGAGACCGCGCACGCTGGCGGCGACCAGATGCGTGATGCCCTGGGCCTGGCCGTCGCTCATCTTGAAGCCGGGACGCAGGTGCAGCACCACGGAGGCGCTCGCCTTCTGCTCCGACGACGTGAAGAGCGCCCGCTTCGGGAGCACCAGATGAACCCGCGCGCGCCGCACCCCTCCCAGGTGGGAGATGGTGCGCGCCAGCTCGCCTTCGAGCGCCCGGTGATACTTCACCTGCTCGGAAAACTCGCTCTCACCGAAGCGCTGCTGATCGAAGACTTCGAAGCCGACGCCGCCCCCGAGCGGCAGGCCCTCGCTGGCCAGCGTGAGGCGGACATCGTGCACGCGCGACTCGGGGACAAGCACCGTGCCGCCCTCCTCAACCGTCTCGTAGCTGACCCCCATCGTGCGGAGCCGATCGGTGATGCGAGCGGCGTCATCCTGCGAGAGGTTCGAGAACAGGACGCCCATCGAAGGGGAGGCGGTCTGGCTGGCCGCGTACGCGAGCAGCGAGACGAAGGTTGCAGCGCCCACGAGGATGGCGATCCGCGTGCTGTTGGGGGCGCCTCGAAAGCGCCCCCAGAGCTCGGCCGCACTGCCCCGTGGATCCGCCACCGCCTACGCCCCCATCCTCATGACCTCGCGATAGGCCTCGATCACGCGGTTGCGGATGGTCGCCACCATGCGCAGGGAGATGTCCGCTTGCTCCATCGCGATGACGGTGCCGTGCAGATCGTTGTTGCGGCCCTCGGCGTACTCCGTCGAGAGCTGGTGCGCATGCTCCTGCAAGTCGTTGACCTCGGCGACCGCATCGCTCAGCCGCTCCGCAAAGGAAGGGCCCTGGTTCTCGGAGGGGCGCTCCACTTCCGAATTCGCCGGGGATTGCAGCTGCCGGCTGGCTTCGACCAAGTGCTGTGGATCGATCGTGAGCGCCACGTCAGCCTCCGATGCCGAGGGCGCTGCGCGCCATGCCCTTGACGGTCTGCATCACCGTGACGCCGGCCTCGTAGGCGCGCGACGCGGTCATCATGTTCACCATCTCTTCGACCACGCTCACATTGGGTAGCTGGACGAAGCCCCGTTCGTCCGCGTCCGGGTGCTGAGGATCGTGAACCAGTTGTGGCGGCGTCTCGTCCGCGCGGATCTCGGCCAGGCGCACCGCGTAGGAACGCTGGGTGGCGGCGCTCGCGACGAGATCCGCAAACCGCTCCTGGATCGGCACTGCCTCGAACACCGGATCGAGCCGCTTGTACGGGCCGCCCTCGGGGGTCCGCGTGGTGCGCGCATTGGCGAGGTTGGAGGCCAGCACGTTCATTCGCGCACGCTGGGCGTCTAGACCGGACGCCGCGATCTCCATTGCACTGAAGAGGTTCATCTGGGTCCTCCTTTCCTCAGCCGTGACCGTCGCTGGCGGCGTAGCGCAACATCGCGAGATGGCGGGTCACCAGTGTGGCGGCACCCTGAAAGCGGATGTCGTTGGCTGCGAGCTTGGACATCTCGCGTTCCAAACTCACCGAGTTGCCGTCGGCACCCACCGGCGCCGTGCGGTCCTCCTCGAGGTAGGCGCCATCGTCGCCGGCCTGGCCGCTGGCCGCCAGGTGCTCCCCTTGCGTGCGTTGCAGCGGCAGACTCGCGCTGCCTTCCTCCGCAGCAGCGCGTACCAGGTCGAAGGGGCGGAAGCCCGGGGTGTCGACATTCGCCAGGTTGGAGCTGACCACCGTGTGGCGGTCCAGGTGGTAGTCCAGGCTCCGCTGGAGGACGTCGGTGATTGCGAAGACGTCGGCCATGGGATCAAGTACGAAGCAATCGACATGCCAGCGCGCAGTACCGCGAAATCACTGACATCCGTGTTGTGGAGCGGACGCCGGCGCCAAGCCTTTGACGCGCGCGTCGGTCACGCTGACGGATCGCGGAGCCCGCAACCGTGCATGCGCCGCGCTCAGGCTGCATGGGCACGCACCTTGAGACTCTTCTTCTTGAGCTTCTCCACGAGCGTTGTGCGGTTCATGTGGAGCAGGGCGGCGGCCCTGTTCTTGTTCCAGCCGGTGCGCTCGAGGGCCTGCAGGATCAGTGCGTTTTCGAATTCTTCGACCGCATCCCGCAGCTGGATACCTTCCTGGGGCAGCGTGGGCGGCGACGAGCGCCGGCCGCTGGCCGCATCGGACGCTTGCTGCAGCTTGTCGGGAAGGTCGCAGACCTCGAGCACTGTCCCGGAGCACAGCAGCACCATGCGCTCGATCGTGTTCTCCAGCTGTCGGATGTTGCCCGGCCACTCGTAGGCCTCGAGGGCAGCGAGGGCGGGGGCCTCGATGCCCTCCACATCGCGACCGCGCCGCCGATTGGTGCGCGTGACGAAGTGCCGCGCGAGCTCTGCGATGTCGCCGCGGCGGTTGCGAAGCGCTGGCAACTCGATCGGGACGACCTGGACCCGGTAGTAGAGGTCCTCGCGGAAGTCGCCGGCCTGTACCATCTGCTCCAGGTTGCGGTTGGTCGCGACGACGATGCGTACGTCCACGCGTTGGCTGCGGCACTCGCCGACGGCACTTACCTCCTTTTCTTGCACGACGCGCAGGAGCTTGGCCTGCAGCCCCAGGGGCAGCTCTCCGATCTCGTCCAGGAAGATGGTCCCGCCGTCGGCGGCGGTGAACTTGCCCTGTCGCGCAACGGTGGCGCCGGTGAAGGCACCGCGGGTGTGGCCAAAGAGCTCGCTCTCCAGCAGATTCTCCGGGATCGCCGCGCAGTTGACGGTGATGAAGGGGCCATCACGGCGGTCGCTGGCCTGGTGCACCGCACGCGCGACGAGCTCCTTACCCGTTCCACTCTCCCCAGTGATCAGGACGGAGCAGTCCGTGTCGGCAACCCGCTCGATGATCCGGAAGACATCGAGCAGCTTCGGATCGTCTCCGAGAATGAATGGCGCGTGCCGGTCGCGGAAGCGCTCGGAATCCGCGGCCCGTTCTCCCGGCTGATTGTCCAACTCCATCGTTCAGGCACCCCGTCTGTGACAAAAGCGACAATGCCAATGAACGGATCATTCCTGAGGCGACTTTAGGGAAATTGAAAAAAAACGCCATTTGTGTAGCACCAAGTCCCCGAATGGGGGATGTGCGCTCAGTTGTCTGACCATGGGCGAGCAGCTCGGGTCAATTCACCCGATCGGGCTGCGGCGGGGCGGCCTCGACATCGGAGGGCACGCCGGCGTCCGCCTCGACGGGTGCTCGAGCCTGTGAACCACGCGCGGCCGCGCCCAGGAGATCGCGGAAGGTGCGGCGCTTCCTGGCGCGCTTGGCGCTGCGATCGAAGATGAACTCCACCCTGCGGTTGCGCGCCCGGTTGTCTTCGTTGCTGTTGGGGACGAGGGGTTCGGTGTCGGCGTAGCCGGCGACGCGCAGCCGCTGGACCTTCAGAGGTCCATCGCGCTGCACGTGCCGCAGCACCGCGGTTGCGCGGGCGGTCGAGAGCTCCCAGTTGGATGGAAAGCGGTCGCTGCGGATCGGACGGTCGTCGGTGTGGCCCTCGATCGTGAGCCCTTCCGGGAACTCCACGACCAGCTCGCCCACCAGGTCGAGCACCGGCTTGACGCCCTCGTTGAGCTGATCCGAGCCGGTGGCGAATGCGATACTATCCTTCAGGCGCACCACGACGCCGCGTTCGGACACCGCCACCTCCACGTCGTTCTGCATCTCCCGCTGCCGCACGAAGCGCCGGATTTCGCGCAGCGCGCTGCTTTGCTTCTCGTCGAGCGCGATGATCGGGCTCGAGGGCGTGTCGTGCCACTCGATCGGCGTCGTGTTGAGCGCCTCGATGTGCCCCGGCACCTCCGTCTGGGTACCGAAGGCGTTGCGAACGGAGCCCAGCATCTCGCGAAACTCGATCACGTCCATCTCGGCAAACGACAGGAGCAGCACGAAGAAGGTGAGCAGGAGTGTGGCGAGGTCGGAGAAGGTCGCCATCCATGCGGGCGCTCCCCCATCGTCACCACCGCCGTCGTCGAAGGCATCCAGATCGATGTTCATGGCGGGTGCCTACGCGGCCTGGGCGTCGCCCTCGGTCTCGGGCTTGCGTTCCTTCGGCGACAGTCGCGCCTCGAGCTTGTCCTTGATGATCATGGCGTTGTGACCCTTGAGGATCGACTCGATCCCCGCGATCACGACCGCCATGTTCGCGCTTTCCTCCGCGCTCTTGCGCTCGAGCTTCTCGGCCAGCGGGTTGAACACCAGGAAGGCGAGGATCGCGCCGTACATCGTGGTGAGCAGTGCCACCGCCATCGCCGGGCCGATCGCGGCCGGATCGTCGAGGGTCTGGAGCATCTGGACCAGGCCAATCAGCGTCCCGATCATGCCCATCGAGGGCGCGGTCGTGCCCATGAACCGGAAGAGCTTCTGGCCTCGCTGGTGGCGCTGCTTCATTGCCACCAGCTCCGCCGTCAAGCCGTCCTGAATCTCGTCCTGGGGCAGGCCATCGACCGCCTTACGCACGGCCTTGGCCAGGAACGGGTCCTCGATCTTCTGATTCTCGAGCGCGAGCACCCCCTCGCGGCGCGCGATGTTCGACAGCTCGATGATCTTCGCGATGGTCGCGACGGCGTCTCCGGGCGGGAACCTGAAGGCGTTCTTCACGACGCCGACCGCGCCCAGAAGGTTCGGAAGCTTCTCACAGATGAGCGTGGCCGCCACCGTGCCACCCACGACGATCAGCAGGCTGGGTATGTCGATGTACGAGCTCAGGGACCCGCCGACCAGAATCGCGCCGACGATCAGGCCAAAGCCAACAACAATGCCAATGGGAGTCGCGATGTCCACCGATTGCTCCTGTGTTGCGTTCCACCCACAAGGTCGACCCTCCCGGCCAAGACTTGATGGATGGAGG
>JAPPOT010000677.1:6446-6734 GCA_028817855.1 Myxococcales bacterium | reverse complement strand
GTCTCCAATACCTACAGGCGCAAACCTAGGGGACGATCCCTGGGGATCCTTCAGAGTCCGAGTCCGAGTCCGCGTCCGAGGCGGTGACCGAGTCCGGGTCCGAGTCCGAGGCGGTGACCGAGGCGGTGACCGAGTCCGAGTCCGAGTCCGCGCCCGTGCCCGTAACCGTGCCCGTGCCCGTGCCCGTGCCCAGAGCCCGCGAGTGCAACCTCGATGACAGCACGGCGATCCAATGAAGGGCCAACTGTTTGAGCCCGGGCGCACGCCCCCGTCCCCCACCCTCCAAGC
>JAPPOT010000677.1:0-6436 GCA_028817855.1 Myxococcales bacterium | reverse complement strand
CCTCCAGTGTCCGCGTCCGCCTCCGCCACCGATTCCGCGTCCGTTACCGAGTCCGAGTCCGTGACCGAGTCCGAGTCCGAGTCCGCGTCCGAGTCCGCGTCCGTGACCGAGCCCGAGTCCGTGGTCCCGGCATGCCGAGGATGTTCGGGTCCAGAGGTGTTCAGGGGCGAGCGCCCGGAGCGGGGGAACCGCAGGCGTACTGGAAGTACGTCGAGGATTCCCGCGAGGACGCTGAGCCGAGCACTGGCCTTGGCCGCGATCGAGCGGACAATCGCAGGCGAAGCCGGCCCTGGACGCCTCTGGGCCCGAACGTTAGCGGGGGGCGTCCAGAGCGGTCCGTACTGCCCTCAACAGGTCGTCCGGTGCGTACGGCTTCTGCAACATGACCAGGTTCTCGCGCTTGAGCAGGGCTTCGGGCATCTGCTCGTCGCTGTAGCCGCTGCTGATCAGGAAGCGCGCTGCGGGATCGAGCGCGGCGATGCGCTCGTAGGCCTCGCGTCCGCTGAGGTTGGGCATGATGGCGTCGAGCAGGACCAGGGAGATGTCGCTTGCGTGGCGCTCGAAGGCGTTGACCGCTTGCAGGCCGTCGCGGGCCTCGATCACGCGGTAGCCGGCATCGCTCAGGATCTGCGCGACCAGGCTCCGCACCATGTCCTCGTCCTCGGCGACGAGCACGGTCTCCGTGCCTGGCTGCGGCCGCGGGTTGCGCGGCCTCGGCGGGGCAGAGATCGCGTAGTCGTCGCTCTGTGGCAGCAGGATCTCGAAGGTGGTGCCGCGACCGGGAGTGCTGTCGACCCGGATGAAGCCCCCGTGCTGCTTGATGATGCCCTCGCTCACCGACAGGCCCAGGCCGGTCCCCTGTCCGGCGGGCTTGGTTGTGAAGAAGGGCTCGAACATGCGCCGCTGCACCTCGGGTGGGATCCCGTTGCCGGTGTCGCGTACGCGCACGCTCGCGTACGGCCCTGGGGCGAGCGCCGGGTGCTCCCGCGGATCCTCCGCGTCCAGCTCCCGGCTCCCGGTCTCGATCTGGATGCGGCCGCCGTCGGGCATGGCGTCGCGGGCGTTCAGGCAGAGGTTGAGCAGGACCTGCTCGAGCTGTCCGGCGTCCACGGTGGCGTGATCGCCATTGCCAGTCGCCACGTAGTCGAGCGTGATGTTCTCCGGGATCAGCCGGCGCAGCATCGTCAGCAGGCCGTGAACGAGCTCGCCGAGCGCGACCGTCCGCGTCGACAGCCCCTGCTGGCGGCTGAAGGCCAGCAGCTTCTTCGTCAGCTCGGCGGCGCGCTCGGAGGCGGCCTGCACCTGCGCCAGTGGGCCGGAGGGATCGTCCCCGCGCTGAGCGGCGCGGCGCGCCAGCTCGGTCTGGCTGAGCACCACCAGCAGCAAGTTGTTGAAGTCGTGGGCGACGCCGCCGGCGAGCTGCCCGATGCTCTCGAGGCGCTGGGCGCGCTGCAGCTGTTCCTGCAGGCTCATGCGCTCGCGCTCGGCGTCGCGCCGGGCGGTCACGTCGAGCTGGGTGCCCACCACGCGCGGCGGCAGGGACGGATCACCGGGCGCCATGAAGCGCCCGCGGTGCAAGAGCCAACGGCCGGGGTCATCGGCGTCCGCGCGCACCCGGTACTCGAGCTCGAAGCCGGTGACGTCGTCCGACGCCGCCCCCTCGATGGTGCGTTGCGCCCGCGTCCGATCCTCGGGGTGGACCGAGCCGTAGAATGTCTCGAGCGTAACCTCGTCCGTGGCCGCGGGGTGGCCGGCGGCTCGGGCCCAGAGCCCGGAGGCGAGCACCACGTTGCGCGAGGGGATCCACTCCCACAGCCCGATATCGGCGGCGTGCAGCGCCTGCTCGAGGCGCTCCTCGCTCGCCGACAGGGCGAGCTCGGCGCGCTTCTGCTCGGTGATGTCCGCGGTCAGCAGCAGAATCCGATCGAGCTTGCCGCCGGCCGGCATCGGCACCGCGCGCGTGAGGTACCAGCGCGGGGAGTCGCCCACCGCATCGGTGCGGGCCACGTAGCTAGTCGGTTCGCCGGTGCGGAAGGCCTCCTCGATCGCGGCGACGGTTCCCGGCGCGGCGTCGGGTGCGGTGAAGTCATCGACCCGCGCGCCGAGCACCTGATCCATCGTGAACCCCTCGGCCACGCGGTTGGCCCAGAGGAAGCGGCGCTCCCGGTCGATCATCACCACGAAGTCGGGAAGGTGCGCCGTGAGCGAGCGGTAGCGCTCCTCGCTCGCCTCCAGCGCGTGCTGCCGCTCGATGTCTTCGGTGATGTCGACCGCGCGTAGCAACAGCAGCTCCGTGGACAGCGGGATCAGGTGGTTGCGGTACTGACGTCGCTTCCCGCCGTCAGGTGGGTCCAGGTAGCCATCGTAGACGCCGTACTCACCGCGTTCGAACGCATCCGCAACCGCCCGCTGCATGGGCTCGAGCTGCTCGTCGCCCGCGAACTCGTCGAGTCGCCGCCCGACCACCTCCTCTCGCCCGAAGAGGTTGACCCGGTTGACGTCGACGATGCGGCGTTCGCGATCGACGATCAGCAGGTACTCGGGCGACTTCACCATGAGCGAGCGCAGGAAGCCGGCCGCGGCCTCCGGGGCCGGATTCCAGCCCGTGCCGCCCGAGGCCGACGGGTCCTGGCCCGTCGCACTGCCTACCGGTGTGCGCCCACGCGAGTCGGTCACGATCCCCCCCAAGGGATTCGGAGATCAAGTATCACCCCGCGGGGGGCGCTTACAAGACGCCGCGCTGTGGTACCTACCCCCCGTGGCCCTGCACGAACGACTCTGGCGCGCCGCCCAGAAGCTGAGCCGCGAGGTGGAAGCGCTCACCTTCGGCGAGCCCGTCACGCATGTTTACAACCCCTTGCGTTATGCCGCGGCGCCCCACCGGGAGTACCTCAGGCGCTACGCCGACACGCCCAAGCGGGTGATCTACCTGGGCATGAATCCAGGCCCATGGGGCATGGCCCAGACCGGGGTGCCCTTCGGGGAAGTCTCACTCGTGCGCGACTGGCTCGGCATCGAGGCGCCCGTGAAGCGGCCCGATCCGGAGCATCCCAAGCGCCCGATCCAGGGCTTCGCCTGCGAGCGCAGCGAGGTGAGCGGGGCGCGCCTGTGGGGGGCGCTGCGCGAGCGCCACCGCAGCGCGGAGCGCTTCTTCGAGGGCCACTTCATCGCGAACTATTGCCCGCTCGTGTTCATGGAGAAGAGCGGCAAGAACCGCACACCGGACAAGCTGTCGCCCCAGGAGCGCGAGCCCCTCTACGCCGCCTGCGACCGCCACCTGTCGGCCCTGGTGCGTGTGTTGGAGCCAGAGTGGGTGATCGGCGTCGGCAAGTTTGCCGAGGGGCGTGCCCGCGAGGTGCTCGGCGACATGGTCAAGATCTCCACGGTGCTGCACCCGTCGCCGGCCAGCCCGATCGCCAACCGCGGCTGGGCGCCCCAGGCCGACAAGCAGCTGCGCGCGCTCGGCCTGAGCCTGTAAGGCCGCGGCGCAACTCGTGCTGGAGTCGGTGTGCGCGCTCTTGCTACGATCGCGCGGTGAAGACAACCACTCTTGCTTGGTTTGCATGCTGTCTGGCGTTCGCCGTGGTCGCATGTGGGGGGAGCTCTGCCGCGGTGTCGGAGGGCTCCGGTACGATGAAGGCCATGAAGGAGGCCAAGGCCCCGCCGCCGCCGGCCTCGGATCGGATGCTGGATCGGGTACCCGCAAGCGCGATCGGGGCGCTGATCGTGCGCGAGAGCTCGCTCCAATCCGTGATCTCGATGATGCGCTCCGACCCGGAGGGCGATGCCGAGCTGGGTGCCTACATGCGCTCGCACATCGGTGTCGACATCCTGCAGCTGCGCGGGGCGGTCTTCTATGTGATCGCGGGCCAGGACAACGACTGGGCGGCCTTCTTCCTGATGGACGCCGAGGAGCCGCTGCCGGGGACCGCGATCGGACGCTACCGGGAGCGCGGCGTGTGGCAGCTGAGCGAAGATCCGGTGATCTACGGAAGCGTCCTCGCGGACGGCATCGCCGTGGGCACGCCGCAGGGACTGACCGAGGCCATGGACCTGGCTGCCGGCGAGGCGGACGCGCTTGGGCCGGAGTCGCCTCTCGGCGTGCTCGCCAGCGCCGGCGCCACCCTCGATGCGGAAGTGGTGCTGGCCGCGACCTTCTCACATCCCGCCGCGGCCGCGCTGGGTGAGGACGTGCAGCGCTTCGGTCTGCAACATGCGTTCTTCGCGGTCGATGGCGGCGGCAACATGGAGCTGCGCGTGCGCGGCTCGGACCCGGCGGCGCTCGACAACGCGGTGGCCATCCTCGAGCAGGCCAAGGGCCACGCGATGAGCCTCGCCCGCGCCTCGGCCGACGAGACCAAGGCGGGCGAGGATCCATGGGAGGGCGCCGGGGCCATCGTGGCCTACCACCGGCTGCGCAGCTTCCTCGCCGAGGTCGGCCCGGTCCGCGAGGGCAACGACCTGGTTGCGCGCTACGCGATGCCGGACATGGGCGGCTCGGTACCGCTGATGGGCCTGGCGGCCGCCCTGGCGGTGCCGTCGTTCACCGGCTACATGCGCCGCGCCAATACGAGTGAGGCGACTGCCAATCTCGAAGCCATGTTCGTGGCGCTGGAGGCCTCGCACCGCGCCGCGCTCGAGAAGGCGGGCAAGAGCAAGGGCAAGCGGCGCCGAGCGGTGGCGAAGCTGCGCAAGCTTCGCATCAAGGCGACGCCAGACGAGGTACCTTGCGAGGAAGTGGAGTGGACACCGAAGCAGATCGCGCGCTTCGAGAAGGTCGGCTTTGCCCCGGAGGGCCCGCAGCTCTTTCGCTACGAGGTGGGCTCGCCCAAGGCGCTCGGCATCAAGCTCCCGAAGGAAGATGCCAGGGGTACGATCCTGGTGCTGCGCGCCGCGGGGGACCAGGACTGCGATCAGGAGCTGTCGACCTTCGACCTCTACCTGAGCGTCGACGAGGACGGGAACCTCCAGCGCTCCGAGACATTCCGGATCGACAACGAGATCGAGTAGCGGGGCGGGGCCCGTGGCGGGGTCCCGGACTCGGTCTCGGACTCGGACGAGCGTGGGGAGCCAGACCCTCTGTTGAACCAGGTGCCCTCTTGCGGTAGGCAGCCGGCGTGGGTGGCCTTTTGCGAGTGGCGGGATGGGTCGACCGCCTCAACCGGGCGGTGGGCGGGCTGGTATCCTGGCTCGCCCTGGCGATGGTGCTGATCGGCGCCTTCAACGCCGTGGCGCGCTACCTGGGCCAGCGGGCCGGCGAGAACCTGAGCAGCAACGCCTACATCGAGCTGCAGTGGTACCTCTTCAGCGCCCTCTTCCTGCTCGGCGCGGCCAATACCCTGCGCGAGGACGCGCACGTGCGAGTCGACGTCTTCTATGGGCGGCTGCCCGCGCGCGGCAAGGCCTGGATCGACCTCGCGGGCTCGCTGCTCCTGCTGCTCCCCTTCTGCGCCTTCGCCCTCTACATGTCCTGGCCGGCGGTGGCGAACTCCTGGGCGATCCGTGAGATCTCCCCCGACCCGGGCGGGTTGCCGCGCTACCCGATCAAGGCGCTGATCCTGGTCTCCTTCGGGCTGCTCGCCTTGCAGGGCGTCTCCCAGCTGATCAAGCACCTGGCCCAGGTGCTGGGCAGGGAGCTGCCGCCGGAGGAGCGCGACTGATGGACGAGTCGATGCTCGGGCCGCTGATGTTCGCGGTCGCCTTCGGCCTGATCTTCATGGGCTACCCCGTCGCCTTCTCGCTCGGCGGCACCGCCCTGGTGTTCGCCGCGATCGGCGTCGCCGAGGGCTACTTCGAGTGGACCCTGATGAACGCCATGCCGGAGCGCATCTTCGGCATCATGAGCAACTACGTCCTGCTCGCCGTGCCCTTCTTCATCTTCATGGGCACGATGCTGGAGCGCTCGCGCTTGGCCGAGGACCTGCTGCAGACGATCGGCATGCTCTTCGGGCGCATGCGCGGCGGGCTCGCGCTGGCCGTCGTCTTCGTCGGCGCCCTGCTGGCGGCCGCCACCGGCGTGGTCGGCGCGTCCGTGGTGGCGATGGGGCTGATCTCGCTGCCGGTGATGCTGCGCAACGGCTACTCCAAGCAGCTCGCCGCGGGGGTGATCGCCGCCTCGGGCACGCTCGGGCAGATCATCCCGCCGTCGGTGGTGTTGGTGGTGCTCGGCGACCAGCTCGGCGTATCGGTGGGCGACCTCTTCGTGGGCTCGCTGCTGCCGGGTCTGATGCTGACCGGCATGTACATGGTCTACGTCATGGGCGTCGCGGCCGTGCGTCCCGCGGCCGCGCCGGCCCTGCCCGAGGCGCAACGCCAGCTGCGCGGCGCGGCCCTGGGCCGGCGGGTGGTGCTCGTCATGCTGCCGCCGCTGGTGCTGCTCCTGCTCGTGCTCGGCAGCATCTTAGCCGGCGTGGCCACGCCCACCGAGGCCGGGGCC
>JAPPOT010000485.1 GCA_028817855.1 Myxococcales bacterium | reverse complement strand
ACGCCCCCCCGATGATCGGCAGTGTGGGGTGGCTCAGCCACCTACGTCCTTCAGAAAACCTCCCGGAACCAGCCTCCTAGCCGGGAGCCCCAGCCCGCGCTCTGGCGCACCGGCCGATACGAGGTCTGCTCGTGGCTCTCGACGTGGAGGTGTTCCGCGCCGTACTTCACCAGGCCCACAGCAGTTGCGTAGGCCGGACTCTTGACCACGTCCGACAGGCCGCCCACGTCGACGGGGCTGGCCCTGCGGACCTGCATGCCGAGGATCTCCTCGGCCAGCTCGGGCATGCCGTCGAGCTGGGTGCTGCCACCCGTGAGCACCACGCCCGCGTGCAGCAGCTCGGCGTAGCCGGTCTCGCACAATACGTGGTGCACCGCCTGGAAGATCTCCTCCACGCGCGGCTCGATGATGTTGACCAGTACCTCGCGCGGCAGTCCGCGGGCGGCGCGGCCACCGACGCCGGGCACCTCGATCTCGTCGTCGAGGTCGATCATGCGCGGCGAGGCGCAGCCATACTTGATCTTGATTCGCTCGGCCTCCGCCATCGGCGTCTTGAGGCCCGCGGCCACGTCGTTGGTGAGGTTGATGCCGCCCACCGGGATCACGCTGGTGTGCACGGCGGCGCTGTTCACGTAGACGATGATATCGGTGGTGCCGCCACCGATATCGACCAACGCGACGCCGATCTCCTTCTCATCCTCTGAGAGTACGGCCTCGGCGCTCGCCAGCGGCTCGAGCACGGTGTCGGCCACGTGCAGGTCGCAGCGCTCGGCGCACTTGATGATGTTCTGGATCTGGCTGGTCGCCGCCGTGACCAGGTGCACGCGCGCCTCGAGCCGCACCCCGTTCATCCCCACCGGACGCTGGATGCCATCCTGGTCGTCGACGATGTACTCCTGGGGCAGCACGTGGATGACCTGGCGGTCGCTCGGCAACGGGATCGCCTTGCTCTGCTCGAGCACGCGCCGCACGTCGGCCTCGCGCACCTCGCGGTCGGCGATGGCGGCGACGCCTTCCTTGTTGAAGCCGGTGACGTGGCTGCCGGCGATGCCCGCGTAGACCGTGTTGATCTCGCAGCCCGCCATGGTCTCGGCTTGATCGATCGCCGCGCGGATCGCCTGCACGGTCGACTCGATGTTCACGACCACGCCCTTCTTCAGACCCTTCGAGGGCACCGACCCGATGCCGATGATGTCGATCCCGTCCTCGACCTGCTCACCCACGATGGCGCAGACCTTGGTCGTGCCCAGATCCAGACCCGCGATCAGCTCGTTGTCCGCCATTGGCCTTATCGCTCCCTCGAACGTGCGTCCTATCCGAGAGATACACAGCCCCGATGTGGCCCCCAAAAAACTTGCAAATTCATGTGGGTGCGGCGCTCACCGCAGGCGGACGGTGACGCGGTCGGGACGTCGGACATTGTCGAGGTAGACGTAGGCCGGGCGGCTCCGATCGCGCCGCAATTCGTCCAAAATCCCGCGAAAACGCCGCAGTTTCTTGCGGAAGGGGCGCTTGCCGAGACGCACCAGGGCGGCGTCTTCGCCGACGTAGAGGGCGAAGCCGCCGCTCTCCTCCACGTGAATTTCGGCGATGGGCTCGCGCCGCCACAGACCGACGTCGCGGTAGTCGTGGAGCAGCGCCACCGCGCTCACCAGCAGCGAGGTGCGCAGCTCGCGATCGAGGCGAAAGCGCTCCGGGTCGACGCCTGTGATCACCGGCAGGTCGGCCGGCTCGCCGGGCTCCAAGGGCTTGAAGACGCTGCCGTCGTCGGCGACCAGGTACGGCTGCTCGAGCGCCAGGACGGCGGCGGGCCGGCGCTCCCGGAGCGTGATCTCGTAGCTGCCGGGCAGGCGGCGCGCGACGCTGGCCTCGGCCACCCAAGGATCCTCGAGCAGGGCGGCGCGCGCCTCCTCGGGGCTCTGCTCGAAGACGTTGTCGCCCAGCGTCAGGCCGGCGACGGCCAGCACGTGCTCGCGGGTCAGGCGCGAGTGGCCGTCGACGGTGATCTCGGTGGTGGCGAAGGCCTCCGCAGTGCGCACGTGCTGCTCGAGTAGCCGGCCCGCGGCCACGGCGCCGGCGCCTAGCACGCACAGGAGCACGGCGCGCCCGGTCCAGCGCAGCAGTGTGGCGTGGCGCGCCAGGCCGTTGCGGAACCGCTCGCGCCAGTAGACGAAGCGCACGCGAGCCTCGACCTTGGGGGGCTCTTCGGACTCGGTCAGCCGGCTCTTGCGCCGGTTGGGCTTTCGCTTCGAGGCCTGGGTCATGCTGCCGGGCGCCGCGGGGCGCTCCCGGCAGCCTAGCGAGGCCAACCGACGAACGTCATCTTTTGAACAGAAGCCGCCGAAATTGCAGGAGGCCCGTCGAGCGTGTCGACGGGCCTCCGCGTGTGGCTGCTAGCTAGCGTCTACCAGCAGGTGTTGAGCGCACCGATCAGGCTCAGGGCGCCGTTGTTGAGCGCGCCGGCCGGGTAGGACATGGCGAACTGGTAGCACATCTCCTGGTTGGTGGACTCGCCGAAGGCGACGTTGCTGCCGGTGCTGTTGAAGAAGCTGCAAGTCGTCACGAGCGTCTCGCCGGGCATGATCGTTGCCGCGGGGATGTCGTAGCTGACCTGGTAGTCGAACTGGAACGGCATGTCGAAGATGTTCTCCATCGAGCCATCGGCGCGGCGAACATCCGTCTTCATGTGGGTGCCGAGCAGGTGCATGTGCGGGTTGAAGCCGATGACGGTGATCGGCGCGCCCGAGTTGTTCGTGCACTGCGTGGTGAAGTCGTTGTCACCCGGCGGCATGCCACCCGGCCCGTTGAAGTTCTCGGTGCCGAGGAAGGTGATGCCGGAGACGTGGTCGACCGCGCTTTCCGGGACCACGCAGAACTGCACCTTCGAGGCGTCCTGCGCCGGCCGGCCGGTGTTGTTGTACATGTGCCACTGGATCATGAGCAGCGGGCTGTTCGGGATGTCGCCGCCCACGCCCACGGGATTCTCCGTGCGGCAACCGCCGACGGCCCAGCCGCCGATCAGGGTCGCGTTGGTACCGAGCGTGGTGCCGAGCACGTTGGTCGCGACGTCACCCGGCGCCCGCGCAGCGCTGCTGGTGAACGCCAGGTAGTGGTGCAGCACCTCGAGGTTGTCGAAGTCGGCGCCGTAGCGCGTCCAGACGTCGTTCGGCCCCCACGGCACCGCGTAGTACCACTCGTGGTAGGACTCGTTGGTCGGCACGGTGAAGGGACCGGTGCCGCCTGGCGCGTGGACCGGGAACTCGTAGCAGGTCTCCGCCCCCTCGGCGACGAGCGGATCGAAGGCACCGGGCTTGGTGCAGTTGTCGATCGTGCCGCCGGGGCCGACCGGAGGATCGACCTCGCCGTCACCGTCACCCGGAGGAATCACGTCCTGGGTGCAGGCGTCGGACGGACCGGCCATGTTGGCGCCGGCCAGCAGCCACTGGTCGAGCACCTGCAGGTCACCGGCCGACATCGTGCCGCCCTGGGGCATCTCGCCGTTGTTGATGCGGACCTGGGCGACCTCATAGACCTTTTTGGTCGGGTCGTAGAAGGGCGAGACCTGATGCCAGTCCTCGTGGGTGGTCAGCTTGATGGCGCCACCGACCGGCTGGTCGCCGTGGCAGCGGCCGCAGTTGTTGGCGACCACGCCGGCGACGTCGCAGGGCATGTCGCCGGTCGCGGCACCGGGTACCTGCTCACCCGTGCCGTCGGGGCCCGGCGTGGTCACGACCATGCCGGGCGCACCCATGCCGGCGGTTCCGCCGGGTCCGAAGTTGTTGCCCGGCTGTTGTCCGGGGGTCTGGGTCGACCCCGGAGGAAGATTGACGACCTGACCGCCGCTGTCACGGGACGGCGCTTCAGTGCCGCACGCTACCAGCGGGATGGCGAGACAGATGCCCGTAGCCCAATTCGCAAGTTTCGACATGACTGACCCTCGGCAAAAACAAATCCGACACCCTGCATCCGGGACCACTCCGGAGTACCCATGAACGACATTTGCACATAACTTGAGCTAGATCGCATCTCTCAACCCGCCAAGCGGCGAATTGGCACGTTTAGACCCCTTCAATTGACCAAGATCACCTGTCTTGGTGAAGACTCAGGGCATAATGCGCCGCTTTTTTTCGATCTGCGGGACTTGTGAGTCGTCTCACACACGATTCACGAGCGCATCCAGCAGCGCGGGGCCCGTGCGGGTGATGCTGCCGGCCCCCAGGGTGATCACCACGTCGCCTGGGCGAGCCTCGTCCATCAGCGCCTGGATCAGGTCCGCCTGCTCCGGCACATGGCTCACGTGGCGATGCCCGTGGGCGCGAATGGCGGCCACCAGACTGGCGGCGTCGGCACCCTCGATCGGCTGCTCACCCGCGGCGTAGACATCGGTCACGAGCAGGACATCGGCGCGGTTGAAGGCGCGCGTGAGCTCGTCGAAGAGGTGGTGGGTGCGGCTGTAGCGGTGGGGCTGGAAGGCCACCAGCACGCGCCGCCCGTAGGCGCGCTGGGCCGCTTCCAGGGTCACCTCCACCTCGGCCGGATGGTGGCCGTAGTCGTCGACGACCGTGACGCCGTCGGCCTCGCCGAGCACCGTGAAGCGACGCTGGACGCCGGCGAAGGTGGCGAGGGCCTGTCGGGCCGTGTCGAAGTCGACGCCGAGCTCATCGGCCACCGCGAGCGTCGCGAGCGCGTTGAGCACGTTGTGCACGCCGGGCATGCGCACCTCGCAGCGCCCGACCGGCTCACCGCGCCGCACCAGCTCAAAGCGGGTCGACAGGCCGGCGACCTGGAGGTCCCGCGCGCAGTAGTCCGCCTGCGCCGCGAGCCCGTAGGTGGCGACGCGCTTGTCGATGCGCGGCAGCACGTCCTGCACGTGCGGGTGATCGAGGCAGGCCACGACCAGGCCGTAGAACGGCACGCGGTTGGCGAAGTCGACGAAGGCTTCTTTCACCGCCTCGTGATCGCCGTAGTGATCGAGGTGCTCGGGATCGATGTTCGTGATCACGCTGATGGCCGGCGTCAGGTGTAGAAAGGAGCCGTCCGACTCGTCGGCCTCGGCCACCAGCAGCTCACCCTTGCCGCGGGCGGCACCGGAACCGAGCACGTTGAGCTTGCCGCCGATGATCACCGTCGGGTCGAGCTCCGCCGCTCGCAATACCGTGGCGACCAGCGAGGTGGTGGTCGTCTTGCCATGACTGCCCGCGATCGCGATGCCGTCCTGCAAGCGCATCAGCTCCGCGAGCATCTCCGCGCGGGGAATCACCGGTACGCCGCGGCGGCGCGCCTCCACGACCTCGGGGTTTTCCGGGGATACGGCCGAGGAGAAGACCACCACGTCCGCGTCCTGCACCTGGTCGGCGGCGTGCCCCACGTGGATGGCCGCCCCCAGTCCTGCGAGGCGCTTGGTGGTCTCACCCGAGGCCAGGTCCGAGCCGCTGACCTCGAAACCGTGTGCCAGCAGCACCTCGGCGATCCCGCTCATGCCGATGCCGCCGATGCCGATGAAGTGAATGGATCGAATTCGACCGCGAAACATGTGCTCTCCAACCCGCCCGGGTTCCTGCCCGGCGCTGATGGGCGGACGCCCGCGCGGGGGCCGCGTTTGGCCCGGACCCTATTGTCCGGTAGCTGCCGGGTCAACGCGCTGTGGACGGCACTTGTTCCCGCACCCGATGGGCGCCCGCTGCTGCCGGAAAAACGGAGTCCGAGACCGAGGCGGAGCCCGTTGGCCCGTTCACGAATCTGCCGCAGTCGATCAGCGCGCTGCCCGTATCAGCCGTTTGCAGCGACCCGGAGACCTGCATAGTGCCTCCGACACTCCTGCTCCCGACCGCGCACGACTCGCTGGCCCGCAAGCGGGCCCTGGTGCTCGGTCACCACCGTGCACTGGCCCTCGAGACCGTCGCGTTCATAGAAGATCACGACCCAGTCACCGGTGTGCCCCAGGCGGTGCGCGCGTGCGGTGTTGGAGTAGAGCGCGGTGTGGTGGAAGCCGTGGAGCTGGGCGTGGAGCACCGGGAGCCAGGCCTCGCCGCGAGGATTGAAGCGGCGCGGGGCGATCTTCGGAAGGCGATCGGCCTCGGCACCGTCGCGATAGCGGGCGTCGATCTCGAGTAGATCGGCGACCGGGGGCTGCACCCCGTCGGGCAGCGCGCGGCGGCGGCGCTGCTTGCCGAGCATGGTCGCGAGCACGGCGGCGATTCCATCGACGCGACGCCGCCCGAAGCCGGGCAGCGAGCCGAGCCGCCCGTCGTAGGCAGCCAGCTCCAGGTCCTCCAGAGAGTCGATGCCGAGTTGCTCGTGGATGCGGTGGGCGAGCGTGGGGCCAACACCCGGTACGGAGGCCAGCAGGTGCTCCGGACACAGCTCTCCCTCGAGGCGGTCGAGCAGCGCGAGCCGACCCGTGTGCAGCAGCTCCGCGATCGTGGCCGCCAACCCCTCGCCGATGTGTTCGAGCTCGCGCAGCCCGGCCTCGCCTTCGCGCTCGAGCAGCGTGGCGACCGGCTCCGCGAGCTCGCGCACGGTCTGTGCAGCGGCGTGGTAGGCCCGCACACGGAAGGGGTTGGCGCGCTGCCCCTCCAGCAGCTCACCGAGCCGGTCGAGGGTCTCGGCGACGGCGCGGTTGTCGAGGCGGCCGGCTTGCGGGCTGGGGGCGGACATGGGTCGGAAGTGAGGGTAAGCACGGATCCGCAGGGCGGTAGGGCGTTCGCGACGAACGGCGGTCTCGGTCTCGGTCTCGGTCTCGGTC
>JAPPOT010000597.1 GCA_028817855.1 Myxococcales bacterium | reverse complement strand
GTCGCTGGCAGCCGCGCGCACAAGCTCGGAGCGCTCGCGCGTGGTGAGCTGGAGTGGCGTCCGCTTTCGCCCGCCGCACCAGACCACATGCTCGTGCCCCGGCCGGTCGAGCGCCCCGAGTACGCGAGCTTCCCGTCCCTGTCCGACCTCTTCGAGTTCCACAGTGTTGCGGGTAAGCCGGGTGACGACGCGGTCCTCGTCTCCTTCGCACGGGACGAGGTGATCCCGAAGCTCGAGCGCGCTCGCGCCACGCTCGGGAGCGAGACGCGCCCCAGCGAGGCGATGCGCAAGCTGGCGCGGCGGCACGCGGAAGAGCCCTTTGAGCCAGCGCGCGTGCAGCCCTACGCCTATCGCCCCTTCGACGAGCGCTTCGTCTACGACGAGCCGGAGATCTGGACGCGCCCCGTGCGCGAGCTGCGCGCGCGCATCGATGGTGAGCCTCTGCTGTGGGTCTCGCGCGTGGTCAAGGACCGGGACTTTGCCCACGTCTTCGTCTCGCGCGGGCTGCCGGACGTGATCGGCCTGTCGCCGACCAGCTCGGTGAACTGCCACGTCTTCCCCGCGTCGGCGTTGCGCGTGGAGCTGCTCGCGGCCGGGTTGCCCGCCGTGCCTTCGCGCGCGGACGGCTTCGCCTACGTCTACGCGATCCTCCACAGCCCCGGATACCGGCGGCGCCATCGCGACGCGCTGCGGGATGACTACCCGCGCATTCCGCTGCCGCGCGATGCCGTGCTCTTCGAGCGCCTCGCCGCGCACGGGGCGCGGCTGCTCGCACTGCATCTGCTGGAGGCCATGCCGCCGTCGCTGCCGCGCTTCGTCGACGGCGGAGAGCGGGCCGTGCGCAGGGTGGGGGAGCCGGGACGCCGCTTGGCCGCGGTGGAGGCCGGGCGCGGTCGCCTGTACATCAATGACCGCAGCTTCTTCGAGGATGTGCCCCTCGGGGTCGCCCGTCACCGGGTCGGCGGCTACCTCGTCGCCTTCAAGTGGCTGCAGGACCGTCGGCGGGCGCGCCGCGACCTGGACGCGCAGGAGGTGGAGCACCACCGGCGTGTGCTCGGCGTGCTGGCAGCGACCCGCGCCGAGATGGCGGCCATCGAACGGGCGATCAGGGCGTCCGGTGGCTGGCCACACGCCTTCCGCTGAAACCCGACCTTCAGTGATTTCAAAGCCCTTGAGCCGGGTCTGTGGCCAGACTCGACACGTTCCAATTTTAGGCTAGCATATGGTATTGTAAAAGTACTCTAAAAGCGGAACGCGATCATGCAACGGACCCTGCTGGCAATCGTTCTCCTGCTCCTCGCGAGCCCCGCCTGGGCGGACTCGGGCGAGGTCACCGAATTCACCCTGGACGAGGTCGAGAGCGCCGAGGCCGAGGGTGGCGAGGAGATGGAGTTCACCGGGGGCGCGCTGGACAAGGTCCGAGCGGGCGCGATCGCGAAGGAGCTCAAGGACATCCGCTGGGGCATGAGCCGCTCCGAGGTGCTCAAGGTGCTCAAGGAGCGCATCCGCGAGCAGTACGAGCCGCGCATCCGCAGGTCATTCGATGCGGTCAAGCAGGATGCCTTGATTCAGGAGGCCAACGAGGCCTATCGCGCGATCAAGCGCAACTTCGTGAACTTCAACGGGCGCATCACCGGCTGGGACGTCTCCCCGATGGCGCCCGAGTTCCGCCACGGCACCCAGGAGGCGATGCTGGTGGTCGATGGCGACGGCTCGCGCGACTTCTACTTCTTCATCGACAACCGCCTGTGGAAATACTACCGCGAGCTCGAGGCGGAGACCTTCAGGGACCTGGCCTACGACGACGTGGCCGAGAGCTTCCGCCGCCGCTTCGGTCGAGGTGACGCCGGCTACGGTGAGCGCGAGGAGGGCGCGACCCCTTCCCGCTGGGTGGAGTGGACCGAGGCGGGGACCAAGCTCACCGCCCTGGAGCGCGGCGCGCACTACTGTTTGATCTTCGAGGACGCCCGCACGCTCCAGCACCTGGTGCTGCTGCGCAAGGACGCGCTGCCGCGGGGCAAGAAGCGCAACAGCACGGTCGACGCCATCCTGATGAGCGACGGCGACCGCAAGAAGCTGCACGACGAGGTGGATCGCCGCCTCAGCCGCAAGAAGTAGCCCGCCGCTCTTCAGGGCGTTCATGTCCACCGGGACGTGGCAGCCCAGCGCCTACGAGGATCAGGTCGGCTTCGACTCGAGCACCGGCGCGGGCTACTCCGCGCTGACCCTGGCCTCGAGCTCGTGCTGGGCGACCTCGGCCGCCCAGCGGTAGTCCGGCTTGCCGGATGGCGAGCGCACGATCGAGTCCTGCACGACCAGCTCGCGCGGCGCCTTGTAGCCCGCCAGCATCTGCTTGCAGTGCCCCGAGAGGGTGTCCAGGCCGGGGTTGTCGCTGCCCGGACGTAGGGAGACCACCGCGGTCACCTTGTTGCCGAAGCGCGCGTCCGGAGTGCCCACCACGACCGCGTCGAAGATGGCCGGGTGGCTCTTGAGCGCCTTCTCCACTTCCTCCGGGAAGACCTTCTCGCCACCCGTGTTGATCGAGACGGAGCCGCGCCCGAAGAGGGTGGCCGACCCATCCTCCTCCCAGCGCGCAAGGTCGCCGGGGATCGAGTAGCGCACCCCATCGATCACCGGGAAGGTCTCGGCGGTCTTCTTCTCGTCCTTGTAGTAGCCCAGGGGGATGTGGCCGGTCTTGCAGAGCTTGCCGATCCGGCGCTCGCTCTTGTCGATCGGCTGCATGGCCTCGTCCACGATCAGGTGCCCCTCGTCGAGCATGAAGCGCGGCGAGCCCTCTTCGCTATAGCCGGCCGCCACGCCCTGGCCGCCCGACTCGCTGGCCCCGAGCGCGTCGTAGATGAAGGTATTCGGCAGGGCGGCGAGAAGCTCGTCCTTGATCGCGGGCGAGATCATGACCGCACCGGTGACCCAGAGGATCAAGTTGGGCAGCTCGAGCACCCCGTCGTGCTCGGCCGTGATCGCGTCGAGCAGCGGTCGCGCGTGGGCGTCGCCGGCGCCCATCGCGATGTTGATCTTCTCCTCCGCCATCACCCTCAGCGCGAACGCGGGGTCGAAATGCTTGTCCGGGAGCAGCACCGTCACACCGCCGCGGATCAGCCCCTGGCACATCGCCCACTGGCCGCCCGCGTGCATCAGAGGGAGGAAGCAGCAGCGCGAGGAGAGCTGCATCAGGATCGGGATCTCCTGGCGGATGTGCTCGAGCACGGCCGCGGGCGTGGCCGCGGCCGGTACCTGCAGCGCCTCGTTGGCCGCCGTGCCCATGGCCGCGTGCATGATGTCTTGCAGGCGCCACATCACCCCCTTCGGCATGCCGGTCGTCCCGCCGGTGTAGAGCATGTAGAGCTCGTCACCGGTGCGCTCGATCGCAGGGCGCTCCGGAGAAGCCTGCGCCAGGCACTGCTCCCACTCCTCGCCCGCGGCGATCACGTGATCGAGCCCCGGCAGTCCCTTGCCCGCATCGCGTGCCAGCTCGACCAGGTCGGGCTCGCTGACGACCACCTTGAGATCGGCGTTGTCAAAGAGGTACAGCAGCTCGCTGCCCTGGTAGCGGAAGTTGACGTTGATCGGGACGGCTCCGATTTTCCACGCCGCCAGCATTACGTCCGCGTGCGCCGGTGTGTCGTACATGTGACAGCCCACGTGATCGCCGGGACCGATGCCAAGCCCTTGCAGCACGCGGGCAGCGCGGTTGAGGCGCTCGTCGAGCTCGCCGTAGCTGAGGCGCAGATCCTGTCCCCGTTGGGCCCGGAATACGAGCGCGGGACGCTCCGGGAAGGCGTCGGCGATGGCTTCGATGTAGTCGATTGGATGCTCTGCCATGGCTCCCACGATAGGGGCTCAAGCCGTGGTCGTAAATGGACCGCGCGGGCCTCGATCCTGGCTAGCGGAGACAATCGCGGCGCGCGGAGATCACATGCGTACGCGCAGCCCCGCGTTCGGCAGGACGATGGCAGGCTGGTAGTCGATCTGACATCGCACCTGCAGGCCCCCCAGCAGGAAGCAATCCCGCTTCGTGGCCTCGCGGGCGAAGGTGAGATTGGCCCAGGATAGGAGCAGCTCGACCTCGCCAACGCTGGTTGCAAAGCCGTAGGTGAGGTTCAGGTCCGCGCGAAGGAAGTCGGGTAGGCGCGTGTCGATGCGCTCGAAGCGGTCCTGGCCGAAGGCGAAGATGGTGTTCACGGCGGGCTTGCCGGAGCGGTAGTGCAGCCGTGCGCCGGACTCCAGCCCGCCGCCCCAGTCGAAGCTCAGCACCAGGTCGGCACTTTGGCGTACGTCGAATTGGGGCACGAAGCGGGTGCCGTCGGCCGCTCGGGCGTCGGCCCATGCCAGGGTATAGGAGAGCCAACCGGTCAGCCGTTCCTCGAGCGCGCGGGAGAGTCGGACCTCGGCGCCGTAGGCGCGCCCGTCGCCGCGCGGCAGTCCGCGCGTCCGGCACAGGGGCACGTCGCGGGCCTGGCCGGGGGTGAAGGTGAAGGCCGCGCGCGCATCGCTGTTGCCGTCGCAGTCGAGCACGAGCTCCAGGAAGACCAGGTGCTCGAAGGCGTGGTGAAAGAGCGTGCTCGAGAGCTCCAAGGCCCACGGCAGCTCGGCCGTGAGGCCCGCCTCCGTCTGGATCGCCCGCGACAGGCCACGGTCGAGTTGAAAGTCGTCGAGGCCCGGGATCGGCAGCGGCGTCGACGGAACCTGATGGCTGGTACCCATGCCCGCGTGGAGCCGGACCCCCTCGCTGGCGTGGTAGCGCGCCAGCATGCTGGGGTCGATCGACTGCGCCTTGCGTCCGCCGACCAGGAACAGGTCCGTGCGCACCCCGGTCTCGACCTCGAATGGGCGCGCGGGTGCCAGCGCGAGCTCCAGGTAGGCGCCGATGGCGTTGCGTCCCGGCACGGTCGTGAGCGGAGACTGGTCAACGAAGTCCTCGGGACCGGTCTCGACGGTGAGCTGGTCGTCGAAGTCGGGCAGGAAGCGGTCCGGATCGTTCACGTCGAGCAGCCGAGATCGCGGCTGTGACTCGGGTGGGCGTCGCAGTCGCGTGAGCTGCGCGTCCATGTCGGCGCCGAGGCGCACGCGCGTGCCCGCGACCCGCCGCTCCACGTAGAGCGACGGGCCCAGGCGCAGGGAGCGTCCGTCGAGCTCCTCGCCGAGCTGACCGCGGTCATGGCCCGCGTAGAGCGACGCTCCCAGGTGGACGCGCTCACCGAGTTGCTCAAAGCGCAACAATAGGCGATGGAACTCCAGCTCGATGTCGTCTTCGGGCTCGTTCACGTCCCCGACCCCATCCAGCATGCCGAAGGCGTGGAGTGTGAAGTGCCCACGGGCCGTGACCTTGCGACGGGTGTGCGCCTGGTAGTCCCAGTAGCGCAGGCGCGCGCGCGAATCGATCGCCTCGAGCAGGGCGTTGGCGTAGCCGAGCCGCGCGTGCAAGGACAGCGGCCAGTCGCCGCGTGTCCGCACGGCCGCCTGGCTGTCGAGCAAGCGCGCCTCGAGCTCCGCCTCGGGGGCCGCGGGTGTCGGGCCCGGGCCGTCCACGACCAACACGCCGCCGGTACGCCGACCGTAGCGCGCTGGTGCCACGCCCGAGTGAAAGCGCATGCCCGAGGTCAGTGTGGGGTGGGCGATGCCCGGCCCCAGGGCGAGGTGGAAGAAGGTCGGCACGGGCACGCCGTCGTAGTACTGGCTCGTGCCCGACGGAGGTGCGCCACGCACCAGCAAGTAGGGCACGCCGCTGAAGAGGGGCGAGGTGCCGGGCAGGGTCTCGACCAGGCGAAAGCCGTCGCCCTGACGACGGCGCAGCAGCCGCACCTCGCGCTCGTCGAGGATGGTGGCGGCGCCGGGTTCGTCCGTCTTCACCCTGGCGGTCGCGCGGAAGTCCTCGCGCTCGGCGTCCTGCGCCTGGGCGGTCCACGAAGCGCTCGCTGCCAGCACACACAGCAGCGCGCACGCGAGCCCGGCTGCAGACGGCAGCGACGAAAGCACCCGGCTGGCATCGCACCTGCCGGGCGCCACCGCAAGTCCGCGAAAGCTCTGGCGTCGACTTTCGCCCTTGTCCGAGCTTGCCCTTGCCCAGGCGCGTGCCCTTGCGCAAAGCCGTAAGCCACTCGACTGCTGCCAGAACCGCCAAGCCCGAGCTCAGTGCTCGCCTGCGCCGGCCTCGAAGCGTTCGAGCAACCTGCAGAAGCGCTCCTCGCCCTGCTCGCACGCGCGCTTGAAATAGTGCGCGGCCTTTCGTGGATCCGTCTCGACGCCGACGCCGAGCTGGTAGTTGACGCCGATGTTGCCGCAGGCGCGGCCGTCGTCCAGCTCGCAGCCCTTGCCGTTGTACATACGCGCCAGGTGCGCGTTCTGCTCCACGCCCTGGCCCGCCGCGTGCATCTCTCCGAGCAGCGCGCAGCCGCGACCCTCGCCGACCGCGCAGGCCTTGCGGAAGGCCCGCGCCGCGATGCTCGGGTCGCGCTTCACGCCATCGCCATTGCGGTGCATCAGACCGAGGTTGACGCAGCCCATGCCGTCGCTGCCCTTGCAGCCGCTCTCGGCGAACGCCAGGGCCCGCTCCAGGTCGCGGGCCACGCCGGTGCCCGTCAGATACAGGGAGGCGAGGCGGCTGCAGCCTCGGGGACCATCGCCGTTGCAGGCCTGCGCATAGAGATCGATCGCACGCTCGATGTCGCGTCCGACGCCGAGACCGTCCTGGTACATCAGCCCCTGGTCGGCGCAGCCCGGCCCGTGCCCGCGCGTGCACGCCCCGTCGTAGAGCGCCAGCGCACGCTGGAAGTCGCGTGGCCCACCATCACCTTCGCGCAGGCGCTCG
>JAPPOT010000053.1 GCA_028817855.1 Myxococcales bacterium | reverse complement strand
CCGTGATGGTCGTGGCCCGAGGTGTCCTCCACGCGCACCCCGTAGGGGTCCTCGGGGGGCTTGGGCGGGGGTGCGCCACCGCACCCGACCAGACAGCAAAGGAGAAATGGGGTGCCCACCGTCGCCAGCTTGCAAAACCCCGACGCTACCAATAGCTTGCGCCGCATGCCGGCCCATAGGGTACACCGATGGGGGAGCTTCCCTCAAAAGGCTCGCCAGTTCGGGAAGCTCGGCGACCCCTCCTAGCCCATGCTCGGCCTGCTCAAGCCCACCGATCCCGCCTGGGTCCAAGCCGCCGAGGCCGACCTCGCGGGGCTGCTCTCCGATCACGCCCACTGCGAGATCAAGGCGGCCCAGAGCGCGCTGAGCCTGGTGGCGCGGCACGGGGGCGAGGCGCCGCAGCTGGCCGAGCCCCTGGGCGAGCTGGCCCGCGAGGAGTCGAAGCACTTCCTCGAGGTCCAGAGGCGGCTGGAGCAACGCGGCGGCTCCCTCGGCCATCCCGAGAAGGACGAGTACGTGGTCGCCCTGCGCACCGCCGCCAAGCACAACCGCCACGATGGCGTGCCGGTCCTGCTCGACCGGCTCTTGATCTGCGCGCTGATCGAAGGGCGCTCCTGTGAGCGCTTTCGGCTGCTGTCGGAGCATCTTGGCGACGGTGGTCTGCGCGCCTTCTACCGGGGGCTGATGGCTTCCGAGGCGCGCCACTTCACGCTCTTTTCGAACCTGGCTTCCGACTGCTTCGGCGAGCAGGCAACGCGCGAGCGCTTCGCGCCCCTGGCTTCGCGCGAGGCGGACATCGCCGACCGTCTGCCGCTCGGGCCCACGGTGCACGGATGAACGCGCCGGAGTCAGAGGCCGAGGAAGCGCGCGCCCGCGCGCTCGAGCCGCCCCACCCCGACGTGGTCGACGAGTCGGGCTGGGAGAAGATCGCGGCCAACCTGAAGACGATCGGGGGCGCGGTCATCCTCGCGCTGATCATCCGCACGTGCCTGTTCGAGGCCTTCGAGATCGAGGGGCCGTCCATGGAGCCCACCCTGCTCAACGGCGACCGCGTGGTCGTGGCGAAGTTCCTCTACGGGCTCTTCCTGCCCTTCCGCGAGCAGGCCGAGTTCACCTGGGGCAGCCCGGAGCTGGGTGACGTGGTGATCATCAAGAGCCCGCACGACGGCGTCGACATCGTCAAGCGCGTGGTCGCCCTCGGCGGCGACCGTATCGAGCTCAAGGGCGAGGTGGTCCACCGCAACGGCGTGGCCCTGCCGCGCATCGATCGGGGCCGCTGCACGACCGGCCAGGGTGCCCACCAGCCCGGTTGCCGCATCTACGAGTCCGAGATCGGCGGGCGCACCTTCGAGACCAGCTCGGCAACCCGCTCGCGCATGCCGCAGCCGATGGTCGTGCCCGAGGGGCACGTCTACGTGCTCGGCGACCACCGCGACCAGAGCAACGACAGCCGCACCATCGGGCCGATCCCGATCGGCCGCGTGAAGGGCAAGGCGCTCTCGGTGTACTGGTCCAACGGCGGCAACGGCCTGCGCTGGGACCGCAAGTTCACCGCCGTGCGTTGAGCAGACGGTCGGCGTAGGCTGGGAGCATGGCCGGGCGGGACATCATTCGTCAGCGGTTGGCCGATGAGGTCGGCACGATCGTGAAGGACGCCGCCCAGCGGATCGCCCTGCTCTACCCTAGCCCGTACCACGTGGGGATGTCGTCGCTGGGCTTCCAGACGATCTACCGCGAGATCAACGGGCGGCCGGGCTGGAGCGCCGAGCGTGCCTTCCTGCCGGACGACGTGGATGCGCAGCGGAACGCGGGCGCGCCGCTGTGCTCGTACGAGTCCCAGCGCCCGGTCTCCGACTTCCCGCTGCTGGCGTTCTCGGTCGCCTACGAGATCGAGCTCGCGGGCGTGATCCAGCTGCTCGAGCTGTCCGGTGTGCCGGTGCTCGCGGAGGACCGCGATGGCCGCCATCCGCTGGTGCTCGCCGGGGGGCCGCTGACCAACAGCAACCCGCTACCGCTCGCGCCCTTCGCCGACGCGATCCTGATGGGCGAGGCCGACGAAACCATCCACCGCGCGCTCGACCTGCTCGCCGAGGCCGAGTCGCGGGAGGACGCCCTCGCGCTGCTCGCCGCCGAGATCGACAGCTGCTACGTGCCGAGCCTGCACGGCGAGACGCTGCCGTCGCTCGGCCAGTGCGAGGATGCGAGGCTCCCGGCGTGGTCGGCGATTCGCACGCCCCACACCGAGCTCAGCGACATGTTCCTGATCGAGACCGAGCGGGGCTGCTCGCGCGGCTGCAAGTACTGCGTGATGCGCCGCTCGACCAACGGCGGGATGCGCATCGTGCCGATGGAGCGCATCCTCGAGCTGGTCCCCCAGGACGCGCCCAAGGTCGGCCTGGTGGGCGCGGCGGTCAGCGACCACCCGAAGGTGGTGGAGCTGGTGGAGCAGCTGTCCGCAGGCGGGAGGCGCGTGAGCCTATCGTCGCTGCGGCCCGACCGACTCAAGGCACCCTTCGTCGCAGCGCTTCGCAAGGCCGGCGGGCGCGTGCTGACCACGGCGCTCGACGCCAGCAGCCAGCGCCTGCGCGACACCATCGACCGGCGGGCGCGGGAGGACCAGCTGCTGCGCGTGGCCCAGCTCGCGCGCGAGCACCGCTTCGCCCATCTGAAGCTCTACATGATGGTCGGGCTGCCCGACGAGACCGACGCGGACATCGACGAGCTGGTGCGCTTCGGGACGGAGCTCTCGCGCATCGTGCCGGTGGCCCTCGGCATCGCGCCCTTCGTCGCGAAGCGCAACACCCCGCTGGACGGGGCCCCCTTCGCCGGGCTCAAGACCGTCGAGGCGCGGCTGTCGCGGCTACGGCGCGGGCTGCGCGGACGCGTGGACATCCGCGCGACCAGCTCGCGCTGGGCCTGGGTGGAGTACGAGCTGGCCCAGGGGGGGGCCGCTGCGGGGCTCGCGGTGCTCGACGCGGTCCGGGCCGGCGGGCGATTCGCGGACTATCGGCGGGCATTCGAGGCGACGCCCGCGGAGCGGCGCCGAAGAACGCTCCGGGTCGTCGCATAAATGTTTGATTTTATTGAGCTAGCGCTCTTCCAGGTGTCGGTCACCCGACACCTGCCCGGGCTGCAGGTCCTCGAACGCACCGACGCGTGCCTGGCCCACTGCATCGACCATACCCTGTGGGGGGCTACCTGCCCGCACATTCCTACCTCGAGCTGCAGTCGCTCCTGCACGCCGCCGACCGCGGCGAGCTGGTCACGTGAGCCCGTCGCTGGCACGCCCTGAGCGCACTCTGGGCGTCGCTGCACGTGCTCGGACGGCTCGGCCATGCCCGCGCACGGCGCCTCGCCCCTGCGCTGTCGCTGTCGCGCAAGAGCCGCGCCTTGCTCGAGCAGACGGTCGCGCGCTTCGCACTGGCTGGCATCACCAGCCACGGCCCTCACGCGCCCACCTGCTCGCGCTCAAGACCACCCTGATCGACGACCCGGTCGCCGCGCCGCGCTTCGTGCCGAGCTGGTTCAAGTGGGCGTTGCCCACATCGGCACCGCGGCCCCTCGCCTGCGAATCGCCCGACCACGGGGCGACGGGGCCGCCCGAGACCCTCGCGCTCCACTGAGTCGGTTCGGCTGACCAGCGCGGACCAGGCGGCGCGCGCTTCCCTGACTCGCCGCACCAACCCTGCGATACTTGCTGCCATGCTCGACTGGATCGCGCGCATCGCCGCGCCGTTCGAGGAGTCGAAGGCCCCGATCGCCTATTTCTTCGGGGGCTTCATCTTCTGGATCTGGCTGCGCACGCTGATCGAGGCGTTCGTCTTTCAGTTCGACATGGGTGCGCTGATGATGGTGCACTTCACCCTCTCCTACCTGTCGCTGGTGCTGTGGATGGCGCTCACGGTGGGAGTCTTCGCCGGGCGCAACCCGATCAAGGTCCTGCGCCTGATGCTGGTCGCCTACGTCTTCGTGCTGCTGGCGCCGACCCTGGACTTCATCATCCAGGATCCGATCCAGTACACGATCGCGTACATCAACCAGGTCCCGCTCGACGAGCTCGGGCGCCGCTACCTGACGTTCTTCGGCCCGCTCGAGGCCGAGGGCATCACGCCGGGGATGCGCATCGAGATCGCGCTCGTGCTGTGCATGACCTCGGTCTACATCCTGGCCCAGAGCCGCTCGGTGGTGCGCATGGTGCTGGGCGCGATCGCTTCCTGGACGGTGATCTTCTTCCACTGCGCCTACCTGACGGTGATGCCGACGCTCGCCGCGCTGTTGCGGCTCAACTACACGGAGGATCCGGTCACCGGCAACCAGCTCTACTGCCTGCTGTGCTGCCTGGCGTCCCTCGGCATCGTGGCGCGCGGCGCGCGCGAGCAGTTCTGGGCGGTCTTCAAGGACACCCGCTTCCTGCGCGTGCTGCACTACGAGCTGCTCTTCGCGCTCGGCCTGGCCTTCGCCAAGCCCCCGCGCCACTTCGACTTCGGCGACTTCATCGCGACGGTGGTGGTCTTCGTCGCCGTCTGGCTGGGCTGGACCTTCGCGGTGATGTCCAACAACTACTACGACATCGAGGCCGATCGCATCAACGCCCCCGAGCGACCGCTGGTGGCCGGCGCGATGGACCCGGAGGCCTACCTCAAGCTGTCCTTCTGGATCTTCGCGCTCGCGCTCACGCTCGCCCTTAGCGCCAGCTTTCTGAGCCTCTTCTTCGTGGCGATGTGCGGCATCGCATACTTCATCTACTCGGCCCCGCCGCTGCGGCTGAAGGCCCGCTGGCAAGTGAGCAAGGTGGCGATCGGCATCAACAGCGTGTGCTGCGTCTTCGCCGGCTATTGCCTGTGGTCCAAGACGATGCTCACGATCCCGCTGCTCCCCATCGGGCTGATCCTCGTGGGCTTCACCATGGGCGCCCACGTCATCGACCTCAAGGACGTGAAGGGGGACGAGGCCTCGGGGATCAAGAACCTGGTCACGATGCTCGGGCTGCGCCGAGCTCAAAGGGTGCTGGGCGCCTTCGTCGGCACGGGGCACCTGGGCTTCTTCGCCTTCACCTACGACGTCTGGTTCGGCTGGGCGGCGGGCGTCGCCGGGATTGCGCAGTGGATCGCCATCACGCGCGAACGCTACCGCGACAGCGCTGTGCTGATCATCCAGGACGCGATGCTGGCCTGCGCCGTCGTCTTCGTCTGGCAGATGCCGGTGACATGAGCGCATCCCGCCCGGCGCCCCTGGCAGTGGCAGCGCTCGGCGCGATCGCACTGCTCGCGGCCTGCGACTGCCGGGGAGATGCGGCGCCCGAGCCCAGCGCCAGCGCGGCCGAGGCACCGGCGCCCGACCCGCCTCCCGCGGCCGAGGTCGTTCCAGCCGAGCCCGCGATGCCCCACGCGGAGTTCTGCGGCAGCTGCCACGCGCCCGTCGACCCGCGCCAGCTCCCGCGCGCCCGCTGGCCCCGGGAGATCGACAAGATGCTCGCCCACCACGGCAACCGCGGCAAAGGCCCGCGCCCGACCCGCGAGGAGCTCGTGCGCTTCTTTGTCGCGGCCGCCCCGGAGTCCCTGAGCTACCCGCCGGCGCCGGCCCCCGGCGGACCGCTGCGCTTCACGGCAACCCCCGGACCGCGCGGGCCGCGCGCCGCCGGTGCGACCCACGCCGAGCCCGAGCTCGACGCCGACGGCAAGCCCGTCGCGGTCTGGGTCGCCGACACCTTCGGCGGCTCGGTTGCGCGCGTGGACCTGGCCTCGGGCGAGCACCGCAGCTGGGACGGCTTCCGCCATCCGATCCGCCTGGCGCGCGGCGACCTCGATGGCGATGGCCGAAAGGACACGGTCGTCGCCGACCTCGGCCACATGACCGACCTGCAGAGCCGGCTGGGCGCGGTGACGTGGCTGCGCGCGCGGCCCGATGGCTCCCACGCGCTGCAGCCACTGCTGCAGGATGTCGGCCGACTCGGCGACCTGGAGATCGCTGACGTGGACGGCGACGGCGACGCGGACCTGGTGGTCGGCATCTTCGGGCTCGAGACCCCCGGGGTGATCGTGCTGGAGGCGCGTCCCGGTGAGGAGCCGCCCTATGCGCGCCGCGTGATCGAGCAACGCGCCGGCGTGGTGGACGTGGAGGTGGCCGACCTGGACGGCGACGGCCGCGAGGAGGTGATCGCAGCCTTGTGCCAGGAGTACGAGGAGATCGTCGTCTACCAGCGCACCGCCACCGGCCTGTCCGCCACCCCGATCGCCCGCGCCAACGATCCGGACTGGGGCACCTCCGGCATCACGCTGCACGACCTGGACCGGGACGGCGACCTCGACCTGCTGTGGCTCAACGGCGACACGATGGACACCCAGGTGGTCAAGCCGGACCAGGGCATCACGCTGCTCGACAACCGCGGTGGGCTGCGCTTCGAGCGGCGCTCGCTGGCGGTCTCGCCGGGCGTCCACCGCGCCCTGGTGGCCGACCTGGACGGCGACGGCGACGAGGACATCGCCACCGCTGCCTACCTGCCGTGGCCCGGCTCGTACTCGGAGCCGCTGATCGGCCCCGAGCGGATCGCCTCGATCACGTGGCTCGAACGCACGGCGGACGGCGGCTACAAAGCGCACGCGATCGAGCTGGACCGCGCGGTGCACACCGACCTCGCGCTGCTCGACGCAAACGGAGACGGTCGGCTCGACCTGCTCGTGCCGGAGATGAACCCCGAGGCCCTCGAGGCGTGGAAGGTGGTCGACACCGGCGAGCGCGACGCCTGGTTCACCATCCACCTGAACGCAGCGCGCTAGCGACGGCGGCGCCAACGCCGCGCCAGGGCGGCCTGCGCCAGCAGCCAGCCCG
>JAPPOT010000469.1 GCA_028817855.1 Myxococcales bacterium | reverse complement strand
GCGGGGGCGACCTCGAGTGCCGCTATCGGCACTCGAGCGGGGGCGGAGCCCCCCGAACTACATAGTGAACCCGGCTCCAGCCCCTCAATCCCGATCCAGCAAGCCCCTCAACCCGGCTCCAGGCCGCCGCGCAACACACGAAAGGGCGGCAGCGTCCAGCACACCCCACGTCAAGTTAACGGCCTGCTCAACGGCGTGCTGCGCCTTTTTTGACCGCTCCCGGCTCACCTCCGATGGTTGGGACTGTGAGCAGGGACGAACGATCCGAGTTGCGAGGTCGAGTGCTGGATGGGCGCTACAAGATCGGGCGCCGGATCGGGCTCGGCGGCACCGGCGTGGTGTTCGAGGCGACCACGCGTGACGGCGGTACGGTCGCGGTCAAGACCCTGCGGCCGTGCTTCGTCGAGCACCCCGACCTGGGGCGGCGCCTGCGGCGTGAGGGCGAAGTCGCCCAGCGCGTGCACCACCCGGGCATCATCCAGGTCTTCGATTCGGGCACGCTGCACGACGGCTCGCCCTACATCGTGATGCCGCTGATGATGGGCGAGAGCCTCAACCGCCTGCTCCTGCGCTCGACCGAGCTGCCGATGGAGATGGTGGCAGCCCTGGCGAGCCGCGTGGCCGCCATCCTGCATGCCGCCCACTGTGCCGGCTACGTGCATCGCGACGTGAAGCCGGAGCATGTGCTGCTCGACAAGAGCCCCACCGGCGACTTGGTCGTCCATCTGCTCGACTTCGGCGTGTGCTCCAGCGCGAACGCACCGCCGGCGGAGCGCAACCGCGAGAAGGGCAAGGTCTTCGGCACGCCGAGCTACGTCTCACCCGAGCAGGCCGCCGGGGAGAACGACATCGACGGACGCGCCGACCTCTTCTCCCTCGGGGTACTGATGTTCGAGGCCCTCAGCGGACGGCTGCCGTTCTCGGGCTCCACGGTATCGAAGCTCCTGGTGCGAATCATCCGCGAGGATGCGCCGCGCGTGAGTGAGCTGTTGCCGCACGTCAACCCGGTGGCGGACGATGTGGTCGCGCGGCTGCTGGCGCGCGACCCGGAAGACCGCTTCCCGTCGGCTCGCGCCCTGGCGCGCGCGCTCGCGCCCCACGTCGGGGACCGCAAGCTGGTCGAGCGTCGCATCGCCGCGATGCTGAACGTCAGCTCCCGTGCGGCCGACACCGCGCCCACGGTGCGACGCCCGGCCGCGGCCGTCGCCTAGGGCGCATCTCAAGGATGCTCTCCGCGCCTGTCGGGCGGGATGGGCCGCTCGCCGCGTCGCCGCAGGCTCGACAATACTCGGCGTTGCCTCGGTTCGCCGACACGCCGCTCGGCTGCGTCGCGCTCCGGATTCTATCCCGAGCATTCCTTTGAGATGCGCAGCTGCGCTCTAGCCAAAACCTACACCGGCGTACGTGCGCGGCCGCGCGCTTGCGCTGCCAAAAGCGCGCTTGGTACCATGGTGGTTGCCCTTCATCGTCGTTCGAAGGCGCGCGCCGTCCCCCAACCGCAACGCCGAATCTCGACGGATGATCAAGCAACTCCTTCAGAGCAAGAATGGGCCTGTCTCGGCCCTCGTTCTCGCCGGCGGCGTCCTCTTCGGCGTCGTCACACCGATTGCCGCAGAGGGGTTCCCGGGGGCCATCTCCGGTGTCATCGGCTTGATCATGGGCCTGATCGCGGGCGTGATCGCGATGGCCGGGCGCGGCGCGAACCAGGAGCAGCTGCTCTCCGTGCGCAGCGCGATCAAGTCGAGCCAGCGTGGTGAGCGCCCCCTGCGCCCAGCGGACCTTTCCGTGGACCTGATCGAGCTCTTCGATGCGCTCGATCTGGTGGCCAGTGACATGGACGCCAAGAGCGGGCGCGTCAAGGAGCTCGAGGCGGCCCAGGAGAAGCTCAGCGGCGAGAGCAGTGCGCGCACGGAGCAGCTCTCGAGCGCGGAGCAGGAGCTCAGCGGCGTGGTCGACGACCTGGCGGCCGGGCTCTCCGAGCAGTCGACGGCGATCGATCAGGTCGCCTCGTCCATCCACCAGACCGCCGAGGTGCTCGGCACCGTGGCCGAGAGCGTGGAGAAGCTCGCCTCGAGCGCGGAGGAGTCGTCCTCCTCGATCCTGGAGATGAAGGCCACCAACGACGAGGTGGCCGAGAACATGACGAACCTGGCTGCCAGCGTTCGCGACACCGTCTCGTCGATCGAAGAGATGGCCTACAGCATCAAGGAAGTGGCGCGCAACGTCGACGCCCTGTCGCTGATGGCCGAGGAGACCAGCTCCTCAATGAATGAGATGGACGTCTCGATCGACCAGGTGCAGAGCAACGCCAACCAGACCTCGCGCCTGTCCGAGCAGGTGGCGGTCGACGCGGAGCGTGGCGCTGACGCGATCAGCCGCACCATCCACGAGATCAACCGCATCAAGGAGTCCTCCTCGGACGCGGTGAGCGCGATCGTCTCGCTCGGTCAGCGCATCGAGGCGATCGGCGACATCCTCAACGTGATCGACGACGTGGCGGAGCAGACCAACTTGCTGGCCCTGAACGCGGCGATCATCGCCGCCCAGGCCGGCGAGTACGGCAAGGGTTTCGCAGTCGTGGCCGACGAGATCAAGGAGCTGGCCGAGCGCTCGGGCACCTCGACCAAGGAAATCGCCGCCCTGATCAAGACGATTCAGGAAGAGACCAAGAACGCCATCGGCGCCGTGGAGCGCGGCGCCTCGACTGTCGACCGCGGCGTGGAGGTATCGGCCGAGGCCGAGCTGGCGCTCAAGAAGATCCTCGACTCCTCCCAGAAGTCGACCAACATGGTGGGCGCGATCGCGCGCGCGACGGTCGAGCAGGCCAAGGGCAGCAAGCAGGTCACCGACGCCATCTCGCGCATCGCCGAGACGGTGCAGCAGATCGCGGCGGCCACCTCCGAGCAAGCGCGCGGCTCCGAGCTGATCATGAGCAGCGCCGAGAAGATGCGCGTGATCACGCAGCATGTGGAGCGCAGCCAGGGCGAGCAGCAGAACGGCGGCCGCCAGATCTCGACCGCGATCGAGAACATCTCCCAGATGGTCGCCAACCTGCACAAGTCCCAGCGCACCCAGACCCGCGCCACCCGCGAGACCGCCGACGTCGTCGAGCGCCTCAACGAGATGATGCGCGAGCACGAGAAGCGCGTGAGCTCGCTGACTGCAGCCAGCGAGAAGCTCCACAACCTCGCACGGGGGTAGTCTGCCGAGGTTCGCCCAGGAGCGGCTTACGTCCTCGCGGGAATCCTCGACGTACTTCCAGTCCGCCTCCGGTTCCCGCTCCGGGCGCGCTCGCTCCTGAACAAACCTCGACAGACTACGGTTGAGTGGTCCTGGGGTGCATGTTCCGGCGTCGCAATCGGCACCGTGAGCGGAGCGAACTTCGGGCGCGGTGGCGCCTGGCGGCTCTCGTAGCAGCGAGCCAAGACAAGGAAGCGTGGGACGCAGTCCCATGCTGACGCGGGGGCGACCTCGGGTGAGCCGAGCGAAGCCGAGCGGGGGCGGAGCCCCCCAGAAACAAAGTGAACCCGGCTCGCGACGACCAATCCCAATCGAGAGCGCACCTCCACCCGTGTCGCGTGGCCCGATCCCGACCCATGGATGACCCCCTCCGTGGCCTCGAACACCATTCGCTGCCCTCCCGCGCATGTGGTAAACAGCCCAGGTGGGCGCCCGGGCGGCGCCCCCGGGTAGCAGCATGTTCAATCTCGGGATCGGCGAGCTGACGTTGATTGCCATCGTGCTCATCGTGGCGGTGGGTCCGGACCGCTTGCCGACCTTGATGAAGAGTATCGGCAAGACCTTGCGCACCGTGCGGCAGGCGAGTCGGGACATTCGCACGACCGTGGGAATCGATGAGCTGATGCGGGACGATCCTGTGCTGCCAAGGCCGCGCTACCAGCCGCCCCCGGCCAAGACCGTGCCGCAAGATGCCAAGGGCGAGGAAGACAAAGCCGACGGCGACCAGGCAAAGGCCGGTGAAGGGGAGGGCGACAAGCCCTCCGAAGACGGAGGTCCGACCGGGGAAGCAGCGAAGCCCTCGAGCGCCACCGTGGCCACCGCGCCGACCGCCCTGAGCCCACCTGCAACGCCACCACCTCCGGTCCCGGCTGCGAGCAAGGGCCCGTCGCCGGCAGGGACGGTCCCGGCTGCGAGCAAGCGGCCGTCGCCGGCAGGGACGGTCCCGGCCGTGCCCAGGCCGCCATCCGCCGCGCCGCTGCCGCCGCCCGAGACCGCCAACGCCGATCCGGTCAAGGTGCCGCCGGCTGGCACCTCGCCCGACGACGGAAAGGCCGATGGCTGACGACGGGCCGGCGCCCTCCCACGGCCGGCCGCCCGGGTTGCCGGAGACCGAGCCGGAGCTCCCCGAAGACGTGCCGATGACGATCTGGGAGCACATCGGCGAGCTGCGCGGCCGGCTCGTCAAGGTGCTGATCGGGATGATCCCGGGCGTCATCGTGGCGTGGATCCTGCGCGAGCAGCTGCTGGAGTTCCTGATCCAGCCCATGACGGAAGCCTGGCTCAAGCTCGGGCTGGGCGAGCCGACCATCCACTTCGCCAACCCGATCGATCCCTTCGTCGCGTATCTCAAGATCGCCATCGTCGTCGGCCTGATGCTGAGCTCGCCCTGGGCCTTCTGGCAGCTGTGGGGCTTCATCGCGCCGGGCCTCTACGACAAGGAGAAGCGCTACGCGATCCCGTTCGTGCTGGCCTCGACCCTCTTCTTCCTGGGTGGCGCGTTCTTCGGCTACGCCGTGGTCTTCCCGCTCGGCTTTCAGACCTTCCTGAGCATGTCCGGCATGCTGCCCGCGGAGACGGTCAACGTGCAGCCGACCATTATGATCAACGAGTACCTCACCTTCACCACGCGCATGCTCTTCGCGTTCGGGGTGGTGTTCGAGATCCCGGTGATCGTCAGCTTCCTGGCCATGGCGGGGCTCGTGAATTGGAAGCAGCTGCTCGACTTTGGACGCTGGTGGATACTGGTGGCCGCGGTGCTCGCCGCACTGCTCACGCCCCCCGACGTGGGCTCGCAGATGCTCATGCTGATCCCGCTGATCGTGCTCTACTTCCTGTCGGTCGGGCTGGCCTACTTCATCGGCCCCAAGGTCGAGGACGACGCCGAAGCATGATGCCGGTCCGTCCGCGGCTGCTCGCCACCTGCCGGGCGAGCGCCCGGATCCTCGTTGCACGCTTCGGCGCCGTCGTCGCCCTGGGCGGCGCCGTCGTGCTGTCGCTGCTGAGCGTGTGCTGTGGCGTTGGCGTGCTCGCCACGCCGTGGCTGCTGTGCGAGCTCTATGCGGTTCAGCTCGCACAGGCGATCGGTGGCGACGTGGCGCGCACGGGCTCCTGGTTTGGCGCCGGCGCCATTCTCCTCGCAGCGGTGCTCCTGGTGACGAGCGTGGCTTGGTTGACCAGCGTGGGCTTGGGGGCCTCCCCGCTCGAGGCGGCGGTCGCGGTCGAGTCCGCCAGCTCGCCGCTGGCGGCTTCTGGCGCGTTGATCGGGCTGCTCAGCGCGGCGATCAGCCTGGCCTTCGTGCTTCCCTTCTTCTACGCGCCCGTGATCCTGATCGATCAGCGCGCGGGCATCGGCGGCGCGGTGCTCGAGAGCGCACGCCTGGTGATCGAGGGGGGCGTCCTCTCGCACCTCCTCCTCTCGTTCGTGCAGAACGCGCTGCAGGTCTCCCCGCTGCTCGCTGCGGGGCTGTTGTCGGCGTGGCTCGATCCGGGGCGCACGGCGTGGTGGATCCTGGGGAGCGTGCCGCTGCTCGCGCTGACCCTGCCGTTGGGGCAGGGCATGGTGGTGGCTGCCTACGCGGACAGTCGCGGGGCTCTGGCTGACCCGCAGCGCACGCGCGTGGCGGGCCGCCCGCCGCGCGCGCTGGCGATGATGTGGTCGCTGCTCGTGTTCTTGCCGCTGCTTTCCTTCGGGCTGCTGGGTGCGTCGCTGGTGCGCCCCGCGAAGCTGTCGCACGGCCCCCTGCCCCCGGGCGGTGAACGCGTCGCCGTCGTGGCCGCGGGCGCCGTGCCGCACGACCGCACCACCGCCCTCTACCTTCCAGGCACCGCGCTGCAGCTGGACGTGGCGCATGACCGGGTCGCCGTGGCGGCAAGCGACGGCGGCGGTGCCGGGCCGCTGCCGCTGCTGCGGCATGGCGACGTCCAGGCCGTGCACGCGGTACGTCGGGGGGACAGCTTCGGCATCGAGGTGCGGCAGGCCGGTGGCGTCAGCCACACGCACATCACCCGTGCCGGAGTGCGTCTGGACGACGACCTGCGCAGCCGACTGCTGGACCGGGTCTCGCTGTGGGAGCTGGGCGTCATGTTGCTGTCGCTGCTGTCGACCGCCTGCGCGCTGCTGCCGGTGCTGGCGTCCTTCGCGCGCGTACGGCGGATGTATACACTGCAGCTCGGCGAGCGCCCCGCGCCGGAGCGCGTCTCCTATCTGCGGGCGCGCAGCCACCGGCGGGCCGCGCTGGCCGCGATTCCGCTGTCGCTGCTGTCGGCGCTGTCGCTCTTCTTCGGGATCGAGAGCTGGCTGGGGATGTGACCGGGTTCGGCGGTCTCGCATGCTAGAGTGGGGCGGATGGAGACGGCGCGCGAGGCCTTCGAGCTGGGCGATTTCGGGGCGGTGCGGCGGCTGGTGACGGCCAGCGACGAAGATGCGGCCCTGCGGCGGGCAACTTCGGTGGATCCGATTCACGCGGCGGTGCTCGCGATTTGTTTTTTGGGCGTGGTCGCGATCGTGGTTCACTACGGGCTGTGAGAGCGCTCGCCGTCACTGCCCTTCTTGCTGGATGGCGGGGCGGCGCGACTGCCCCGCCGCCGCCCCC
>JAPPOT010000754.1:414-6840 GCA_028817855.1 Myxococcales bacterium | reverse complement strand
TACGAAGAAGTTTACGAAATGTCTTGACGGGGGGAAAACGACTGCCTAGCTCCATCGGCTCACCGGCCATTGTGCCGGTTTGCGGGAGTAACTCAGTGGTAGAGTGCAACCTTGCCAAGGTTGACGTCGCGAGTTCGAATCTCGTCTCCCGCTCCGCCGAATAGGCAATCTTCATCGCCGGTTAGCGTTTCGACGCTAGCCGGCGTTTTCGTTTCTGCAGACGCGGTCCCCACCTCGGTCCCCACCCGGGCCGCTGATTGGGGCCCGGAGAGCACCGACAGGGCGCGCACGACGGCCGTGCGCTTCTCGTCGGCGCCGACGTAGGAGTAGTGCTCGGTCATGCGCTCGGTGACGTGTCCGGTCATCGAGCGAACGACCTCGCCGGTGGTTGCCTGCCGCAGCAGGTTGTTGAAGGTGCGCCGGAAGCCGTGCGCCGTGAAGCGCTCGTCGATGCCCGCGGCCGCCAGGGCGGCCTTGAGCGGCTTCTGGAGCGTGGTGTGGCTCATCAGGCTCCCGACCCTCGACGGGAACACCCAGCCATTCGCGAGCCCCGGCGCCTGCGCTTCGAGCAGCTGCCGCCGATGCTGGCCAAGCACCTGGGCGAGCTCGGGCGTCAGGGGCACCGTGCGCGTGCGATTCGTCTTCGTGGTTCCGACCTGACCACGCCAGTGCGAGCGCCGAACCGCGATGGTCCCGCGCTGCTCGTCGATGTCCTCCCACTTCAGGGCCGTGGCTTCGCTGATGCGCATCCCGGTCTCTGCCAGCGTTCGGCACAGTGGATAGTGGCGTGGGGCCTCCCGTCGGATGGCGTCGAGCAGTCGCGCGAGCTGCTCGCCGGTCAGACAGTTGGGGTCCTCGTCCCCCTTGGCTTCAGGCTGTGCCTTCACCCTCGCGGTCGGGTCGCGGGGGAGGTCCAGCTCCTGGGTTGCGTCGCCGAACATGGTCTTCACCACGCGCAGCGCTCCGTTGACGGTTGCGGGCGCCAGCCGCTCGGCCAGGCCGTCCCGCATCGTCACGATGTCGCTGTTGTGCACGGCGTCCACGTACATCTCGCCGATGAACGGGAGCGCGTGCAGGTCCAGCGCCGTCGCATAGCGGCTAGCCGTCGACGGCTTCAGTGTGGGCAGCTTGGAAGCGAGCCACGAGTGCGCGTAGTCCTTCACCCGCAGTCGCGTTCCGCGTTCCAGCTCCCCGGCTTCGAGCTGCGCCCGAAGCTCCTCGCGCCGACCGTTTGCCTCCGCGGGACTGGCCAGCCCCTCGAACGTTCGATCGACTTCCTTTGCCTTGCCGGTCTTGGGGTCGCGCCACTTCAGCCGAACGCGGTAGCGCCCCTCTCCCAGCGATTGAATGCCCGGATACCGAGTCTTCTTGCCCTTGCTTCTCATCTCTGACTCTTTCACCGGGCGTTGCATGCCGACCCGGAGCGTACCGCACCCCCGCCTCGAGGAAGCGGTCCAGCGTAAGTAGGCGAAACATGTGGGTTCCCCGCGGCCCCCGGCCGTCGGGGGCGAGCTGGCGCCGGTGGACGAGCGTCCGCACCGCGGACGGCGAGCGCTTGAGGTAGCGGGCGGCCTCGGCGGTGGTCAGCCAGGTCTCCGGCGGCGGAGCACTACGCATCGAGGAGCTCCTCGCGGGCGCGACGCTCTGCTTCGGCGCGGGATAAGCCGGCGTCGTATTCGAGGATGGCCGCGCGTTCCTCGAACGCGAGGTCGGCGGGTTCAGGGGCCCATGCGGTTACATCGGTTACGCCCTCGGAATGACACCCGAGAGGGGCCTCTTGCGCTCCAGTTACACGCACGTCTGGTAACCCGCTGTCGCCGAGGGAATTCGCTTGCGAGTCCGTGCCTGTAACCGGTGCAACCGCTTGCGCGGGCAAGTAGCGGGCGAACGCGTCGTCGAACGCGCTGTACTCGAAGCCCTTGCGCGTCTTGTCCGGGAAGCGGATGGGCTTGGCACGCACACCGAACGGCGACAGGCGCTTGCCCAGGTAGTTCGTTGTGATGGGCTTCCCGCGGGACACCTCGCCCCACGGCGAGCCATCGAGCCCAGCCAGCGCGGTCGCCAGCTCTTGCATCGACACGCGGTCACCCACAGCACGGGACTCGAACAGACCGCGGATGTCCGACAGGAGCCGCTCTCCCAGCTCCGTACCGCCTTCCTCCGTGGCCGCCTTGGACGAGAGCGCCTGGGCGGCGACGACGGCGCGAGCGTGCCACTCGTCACCCCCGGCCAGGCGAGCGATGCACACGAGCGCCTCCCAGTTGTCGGCGGCCCGGTCGCTGTCGAGCGACAGCTCCGGCGCGGCCGCGTCGCCGAGGGTGGTCAGGTTGTCGGCGGCCCAGCGCGCGCAGCGCTGAGCGAGGGGCGCCAGCGCCGCTCTCTCCCGGCGCCGCAACGGCGCAACGCGGTCGGACGGCCCCTTGCGCCGCATCCGAATCGTGATGGAGCGGTCCGCCAGCGTACCGGGCAGCTCCCCGATGGCGCCGATGACCACCGGAGCCCACGCCGAGAACACCAGGGGCGCGAAGCCATCCTCCTTGCCTGCGCATCGCAGCACACGCGCCGTCTCGCGGTCGTGCCCCGCGTTGAGCACGTTCCGCAGCTCTTCCTTCCCGGCCATGAACGAGTCAGCCTCATCGATGACCAGCGTTGGCTGGACCGCATCCACGATGCGGAAGAGCGCGGCGGCCGTGATGTTCGCGACCAGCAAGGGCTTCGCCACCACGGTCGCCAGGAGGTTCAGCAACGTCGACTTGCCGCAGCGCTTTGTCGGCGACAGCACCGCGAGGCGCGGCGAGATGTGCGCCGCGTCGAGGCAATACGTGTGCAGCGCGAAGAGGGCAGCCGCGACCGCCTCGTGCTCGCCGAGGACCACGTGGCGCCGAACCGCCTTGACGAGGTCGTCGAGCACCTCCGCTCCGTTGACGGGTTCGGGCCACGGTTCCGGCAGAGACACAACTGCCGCGACACCACCGCCCTCGGAAGCCACGGTGCTGGGCACAGCGGCTCGGGCGAGCCCTGCGTCGACCAACTTGGCAGCGTTCTTCACGCGTACCGCCCTCAGCGCATCGGCGGCGTGTTCGCGCAGCAGCGCGCGGCCAAGGTCGTCGAGCCCGCCGGCGAGCGCACCCAGCCGCGTCACGGCAGCCGCGATGTCGGCAATGCCCGACAGCTGAGTGAGCCCCCGAAGGCCCGCGGCCTCCACGATGCCCTCGACGCGCGCGGCGAGCGCCTCGGCCTCGTGCTCGCTCATGGCACCGGAGTGTCATCGCCGCGCGCGGCCTCGGTACCGGCGCCCGGGTCGAGGAACGCTTCCAGAGCCGAACGCCGCACGAGACGGCGGCGACCGGGGCGGATGCTCTTCAGGCGCCCGGTCGCGACCCAGTGCCGAACCGTGGCGACCGTCGTTCGGCAATGCTTGGCGACCTCGTCCAACAGCAACAACTCATCATCCATCGCGCACCTCCGTTCGTCGCGCATGGACGATGTCTAGCCATCCTCGACAGCCTCCGGCACCGGGAACGAGTTGTCCTACAAGCCGTTCCCGGTCCGAGGTCTGGGACCGCGGAGACCCGCCGGGCCGGGTTGAATCTTGACGGCTGTTGCCTACTACTGCCTGGTCATGGTGGATGAGCCACAGCAGGAGCACGACTGGTGCGGAGCGCTGCAAGAGCTGGTGCAGAAGCGCTTCGGCTTCGACATCCGGGCGCTGCTCGACTGGTTGAGCGAGCACGCGGCCCCGCCGCTGGCGACGAACTGGAACCCGGGCGATGAGCTGCGAGCGCGTCTTCCGCGCGACGAGGGAAACACGTGGCGCCTGCATCGCCACCCCACCGACGTGGCCCCCGACGCACTGCCGAAGGAGACCGCCGCGTGGTACGCGGTGCTCCACTGCTGGGCGTACGCCGGGCTGCCCATCGAGCCCATCGTGCGGGAGATGGCCGACCACCTGGGCGAGCTGCGCCGGCAGCTCACCAGCCTTCGTAGCGGCTACGTCAAGGTTGCGCAGCGCTACTGGACCTGGGTCGATGGCTCGGGCGAAGCCCGCGCCTTCCACCGCTTCCGCCCCGACTCCCGCTTCGACGGACCGGACGAGGTGGACGCGCTGATGCAGGAGGTCATCGACGAGGTCGAGCTGCTCCGGAGCCACATCGACGCCGAACAGATGCCGGAGCCCGATGCGCTCCAGACCACGCTGATGGTCATCCTTAGCCGCGGCGAGTTCAGCCACGCTCACATCGGCGAGCTGGTCGGCCTCGCCGAGCCTGACCGCGAGCGGCGCGCCGAGCTGGTCCGCGACCGGCTGCGCAAGCTCCCCAAGGCGCCCGCGCCGAGCTAGCGGAGGCCCGTCCGTCGCTACCTTGCGACGGCGGCCCAAGCCGCGATAATGGAAGGCAGCGCCGCTCGGCGCTCGGCGGGAGCAAGCGTGACGGACCTCGTTCAACAGCAGATTCGGCTTCACTCGGCCCACGACCTCGACGCCCGGGTACCCCCCACGGCGCTCGGCGAGGTCCTGCGCCTGCTGGAGCCCGCCGTACGCAAGAGCGTCCGCATGGCCTTCGAGGGACGCAGCACGGCGCGCGGACGCAGCCCGGCCTGGCTGGGTGCCTCGACGATCATTCGGTTGGCAGGGGTCGAGCTTGGACGGCGGGACACGACGCTGCTGTTCGAGTCACCGCGCTTCGGCGACGCGGCACCGAGCCTCTACGAGCAGACCGAGATGTTCCCCACCGGCCTTCCGGACGCGCAGTACACCGGCTTCGACATGCTCGCCGGCGTGCTCTCGCGCATCGGTCGCGCGGACGCGGCGGACAGCGACCGCTACGACCGCTCCTTGCTGGGCGGCATCGCGACGTTCGACAAGGGATTGAACGGCACCTTCCAGAGCCTGGAGCTGATGCAGACTGGCACCCATGCGGCACAGGTGCTCGACGGCTGCCTCATCGAGCGCGCGCGGGAGCTGCGGAACCGAACGCCGTCGCCGCGGGCGGTGCGCCTGCTTGCGACGCTCGACATGCTGCGCGTCAGCACCGGCAGCCTCGGCTTGAAGCTCGATGACGGCAACGAGGTTCGCGGCGTCGTCTCCGAGGACGGCCTCCCAACCGCCCAGGACTTCCTCGGCGCCCAGGTGCTCGTGCACGGTCGCGCGGTCTACCGCGCGTCGGGGCGCTTGCTGCGCATCGACGTGGACGCCATCGAGAGCGGCGAGGGCGCGCCGACGCTGTGGGCGCGCGTGCCCGAGCCCATCCGTGCGTCGCTCACTCCGCAGCAGCTGAGCGCGAGTGGTCCACAGACCGGAGGCGTCGCCGCCTTCTTCGGTCGGTGGCCGGGTGACGAGACCGAGGACGAGCTGGTCGCATCGCTCCAGGAGCTGTGAGCGCGTGGCCGAGTCCTACGTGCTCGACACGAGCATCCTGTTGCTGCTCGCCCGGGGCAAGGAGCGCGGCCAGGAGGTCGCGACCCGCTATGGGCTACTGACTGCGGGGGTGCGCCCGCTGGTCTCGGTCGTCAGCCATGGGGAGCTGTTGGCGCTTGGTCGCCGGAACAACTGGGGCGACAAGAAGGTGGCCTTCGTCCGCCGGAGCATCCTGGAGAACGTGGTCACCATCGAGCTGAGCCAGCCCGTCATCGACGCCTACGTCGAGCTGGACTACGCCTCCGCGACGCACCCCGACGGCGCCCGCAACATGGGCAAGAACGACCTGTGGATTGCCGCGACGGCACGCGCCGCGGGCGCCACCCTCATCACGACCGACAGGGACTTCGACCACCTGCACCCGTCGTTCGTCAAGCGCGAGCTGTTCGCGCAGTCCACCGAGTAGTCCCACGCTTGGAGAGCCAAGCGTCGCGGTTACGTGACGGGGAGGTGTCCAGCCGTCGTCGAATGCGGCTGACCTCTGCAATTCCGCGGACATGCAAGGACCGTCGCAAGTTGCAGCGCAACTTGCGGACCCGGGCCGCCTGGTGGACTCCCACCGCGGGCCAGATAGGCAGCCAGGTCCCCGCCGAACTTGCGCGCCAAGACAGCCAGTTGCCGCAACCCGCCGGCATGGACCGGCAAGACCCGACTGTGGTAATCGACCCGGCCGAGAGTTGGGGGTTCGCGCCCTCGCCGCTGAATAGGTAGTGAGCAAACACCGTCGACTCGACCACCTTGGCCTTCACGTAGATAGGGGCACATCATGAATCGTCTGTCGTTGTTCCTGGTTCTTGTCACCGCCGTGGCTCAGTGTGTCTCCCTTCCGGGATGCTCCTCTGGCGATGACGAGCCCATGGGCGACAACAACGCCCCGTCTGGTGACGGGGATGGCGACGGCGATGGCGATGGGGACGCCAGCGGCGACGGAGACGGCGATGGCGAGGGGGACGCCGGCGGCGACGGAGACGGCGAGGGGGCCGCCGGCGGCGAGGGAGAGGGCGATGGGG
>JAPPOT010000754.1:0-404 GCA_028817855.1 Myxococcales bacterium | reverse complement strand
GAGCCGGCGCTGGGGACTCCGGCGGCGACGGGGATGGCGACGGCGACGGCGATACCATGGGCTGCGTGACGGCGCCGGACGGCATGATCGGCTGGTGGCGCGGCGACGACGAGCGGGGCGCCATCGCTGGTAGCGCGGATGCCGTCCTGGAAGGGGCGGTCGACTTCGAGCCAGGGAAGGGTGGTGAGGCATTCAGCTTCGATGGCGGTTGGGCCGAAGTGGCGTTCGACTACTCTGGTCCCTTCTCCGTCGACTTCTGGGCACGGTCCACCGCCGAGCAAGCGAGGTTCGCGTCCGTCCTTGCCACAGGGTTTCCAGGCCACTACGACCGGTACTTCCAACTCATGGCGGACGGCGACGGCAACTGGGCGTTGCTTGCGGGGGAAGGTGCCGACGAGATTGAG
>JAPPOT010000223.1 GCA_028817855.1 Myxococcales bacterium | reverse complement strand
CCGGGGGGCCCTGCTGGCGGGCGCGGGCAGGGTGGCGCCCACGCGAATCGCGGCGACGCCCGCCACCCCGCGGGGGGCGGGTGTCGCTGGGGTCTGGGGCACTGCCGGGGACTTCCTGGGGGGCGTCGCGGGCGACCGCCTCGTCACATGCACATCCCGCCGCCGGGACATGGGCACACCTGGGGTGCGGTCAGCGGAGCGATCGGCGGAAGCGCGGCTCGGATGTTGGCGCAGGTCTGGACCGCGCCGTCGGGATCCGCCTCGGGGTCGGCGGAGACCACCATCTCCGCGACGCGCGCATCGGTCGCGTCCCGTCCGAGGAAGCGCATCGTGACACGCGCGCTGGCCGCGTCGCGCACGGGCAGCGCGCCCGCCCACAGCAGCGGGTCTCCCTCCACGTGGTAGGTCAGGTCCTCGCCGATGTAGTCCGCGCGTACCTCGATGTCGTCGATCCAGTCGGTCGCCGGGGTGATCCGGTATCGGTCGTTGGTCAGCCAGCTGTGCACGCCGCGCTGCGCCGCGTGGCGCTTGCCGCTGATCGCGCCCGTTACGACGAAGGCCGCGCCCGGGAAGCCGTCGTTCTCGATGTCGATCACGCCGGGGACGTCGAGATTGACCACGCCCGGTGCCGGCGGGGGAGGCATTGGGTTCGAGCTCTGGACGCTCGCGAGCGTGAGGTCGGCGTTGCGCGGATCCGGCGCGAACAGAGTCTCGTCCGCACCGAGCACGAACCAGTAGGGCTCCATCTCGAACCGACAGCTTCCGTCCGCGGTCTTCTGCATCGTGCCCCGCCGCCCGATCTGGGAGCTCGCCCGCATCAGGCCCAGCACGGTCGCGTCGCTGAAGCTCGAGGTCGAGGAGCCGCGCCCCTCGATGCCGCAGCTCAGGTGGTCGACGACCGTGACGTCCGTGCCGTCCTGGGCCAGCTCCATGTAGTGGTAGAGGTTGCCGCACTGCTCGAGGCCGAGGGCCTGCACGACCGTCATCATGCGCACCGCCCACAGGCCGCTCACGTCGCAGTCGGCGTCCGTGGCTGCCATGACGTCGCCAGGTGCGTCGCCAACGCCGTCGCCATCGCCGGGCGTCGTTGCGTCCTGCGTGGCGCCGTCGCTGCCCGCAGCGCCCCCGGTCATGCCCGCGGCTGCAGGCGAACCGGCGACGTCGCCTGGCGGCCCGTCCATGTTGGCCGTGTCGCCCGGGGCTCCCGCGGTGTCGCCCGTGCCCGGCGTGCTGCCCGGCGTGCCGGGCCCGCCCGGTGTCGCCACGCCGTCGTCGCGGCTTCCTACGTTGGGAGCCACCGTGTCCTCGGCAGCGCACGCGCACGCGACCACCGCTGCGATTGCCACCACCAGATTCTGTCGTCGTTGCCCGTAACCCACCTCCTCGTGGTGCCATGCGCGTCGAGGCCAACCGCGGCCAATCAATGGCCAGACTGACCAGTTACCGCGGGTCGGTGGCCGTTCTGAGGCAGTTGGGGGTAGGGCGAAGCGCTGGATTGGCTGTTTTTGTCCTGGAAACGCGGCCGTTGTAGCTCCCTGAGGCGACGTTCAGCGCGCCTTGCGCTTGGTACGCCGCGGCGGGCGAATGCCGAGCATCATGCGCAGCATCTTCACGGTGTCGCGCTTGTGGGCAGCGACCTGCTCGGGGGCCAGCGGGTCGAAGTCCGTGTTCGGCAAGAGCGGGGCGAGTGCCGCCACGTAGAACACCGTCGCGCCGAGCACTGCGCTCGCCGCCAGGTAGAAGTCATCGTGGATGGGCTCGAACTCCCCGCTCTCCACGCCCTGCTCGAAGACGGACACGGCTGTGCGAAAGATCGGCTCGGCGTCGGGGAAGATGCCTTGCGTCGCGCGGGTGTCCGCCTCCGCGGAGTGCCGCAGGATCAGGCGTGCGAGGGTGGGGCGCGCCATGATGGTGTCGACCCAGGCCTCCACCGCTTGCTCGACTTGCTGCGCGAGCGTCAGCTCTGCGGAGAAAGCCTTCAAGAGTCGCGTCCCCAGCGCGCCGAAGGCGTCCGCGATCATGGCATCGTAGAGGCTCTGCTTGACACGGAATGGATAGAAGAGCGCGGCCCGCTTGAGCCCCACGGCGGCCGCCACATCTTCCAGCCGCGTGGCCACGAAGCCGTGCAGCGCGAACTGGTGCTCCGCCGCGGCAAGGATCGCGGCCCGGGTGCGCTCGGCCTTGGGGCTCGGGTCCAGGATGGGAGCGTTGTTGGCACGAATTCGGGCCATGCACACTCACAATGTTCATTTTGTACTTACTCGCAAGTCAAAATTCGATTGACTCGCAAGTAGAAAATCGTAGGTTCGAGTCTCGTGACGGCTCGAGACCCAGATCAGCGACCCCTCCCCAGCGCCTCCCCGGTGCCTGTGACGTGCTCGCCTTCGGTCCGCTCGAGCTTAGCGCTACGGAGGACTGAAGATGCTCCTGGACATCCTGCGCCTGGCTGCCGCGTTCGGCAGCATGGGTCTCATCATCGCCTTCTGGTACTGGTTCATGGACTCGGTCGGAACGTTCTGACGGCGGCCGCTCGCACGGGGGTGCGGTGATGGCCGTGGCAGCGACCGAGCTCGAGCGCACCTGCGCGCTCGTGGCTTCCGTGCTCTCGGAAGGCAGGCGCACCGGGGTGCGTCTGGTCTCAGGCGAGCGTCGCTGCTTCGGTCTCGACCGGGCCAGGACGACCGTGCGAGTGCCGTATCCGGCGCTGGGTCCGGACTGGTCGCTGCGGACCTTGACCTGTGGCATCGCCCTGCAGTGCGCGCCATCCAAGGATCGGCTTCCGCACTACCCGCTGCACGAGCTGTCCGCACGCGAGCTGCGGGCGCTCACGATCGTGGAGGGCGGCGTCGCCCTCGGGTGGGTGCGCAGGCGCTGGCCCGGACTGTTGCAGGACCTGGTGGGCCTGTTGCCGGACGTGCGCCTGCGCGATCCGCTCGACGGTCCGGCGCTGCTCGACCAGGCCCTGCACCTGGCACGGTCGGCCGATGCTCTGCACTGTCACGAGGTGCTCGGGCAGCTGCCCGTGAATGCAGCGGCCGCCCGGGGGCTGCTCGCTTCGCTGAGCAGAATGCGCGGTCGCATGCCCTGGTCGGAGCGCCGGCGCGTGCTGTCACCGGGCTTTGACACCATACCCGTGGGCGGGGATGGCCCGATACGGAACCCGAACCTGGCGCCACCGAGTCGGCCCGAGGAGGAGGACCCGGAGGTGCGCGCCGACCGACGCGTGGGCGTGCCCTATCCGGAGTGGAGCTTCTGGACGCAACGCTTCCTGCCCGATCACGTGGCCGTGCTCGAGCGCAGGCACCCGTCCGACGCGCAACCCCGGACGCCCGCCTCCGCACGGCTGCGCCGCTGGTTCGAGGAGCACACCCACCGGCAGCGCCAGCGCGGGCTCGAGGATGGCACAGAGCTCGACATCGAGCGCTACATCGCGCACCGCGTCGACGCGCTGACGGGCGGTGCCTCCGATGGGCGCATCTTTACTGACCTGCTTCCGGGCGCGCGCGATGTCACGACCGCGCTGCTGCTCGATGGCAGCGCCTCGCTGGGAGCCGGCCACGGGCGCATCTTCCAGCTCGAGCTGGCCTGCGCCGATGCGCTCTGCCACGCGATGGCGGTTGCGCGGGAGCGCCATGGTTTGTTCGCGTTCAGCGGGAACACGCGGCATCGCGTGGACGTGGCGTGCCTCAAGGACTTCGACGACGCGCGCTCCGTGGTGCCGAGCGGGCTCGGTCTCGCCACCGGCGGCTACACGCGACTCGGCGCGCCGATGCGCCATCTCACCAGCCGGCTGCTCACCCAGCCCTCGGAGAGACGGCTGCTGATCGTCATCGGCGACGGCCTGATCTCCGACGACGGCTACGAGGGCGCGTACGCCTGGGCGGACTCGGCGCATGCGGTCGACGAGGCCGAGGACGCGGGCGTCACGGTGCACTACATCGGCGTCGGCAGCGCGCGCGTGGATCCGCTTCCGGACGTGTTCGGGCAGCGGCGCTCCACACGCATTCGTCGGGTGGAGGAGCTGCCGCGGGTGCTGGCGCGGGTGCACCGGGAGCTGGTGGCGGCATGAGCGCGTTGGAGCGAGAGGGCGCGATCTCCAGACAGGCCTACCGAGCCAGCGGTGAGGAGGTGGCGCTCTTCGAGAGGGCGTTCGAGCAGCGCCTGCCGGTGATGCTCACCGGACCCACCGGATGCGGAAAGACACGCCTGGTCGAGCACATGGGCGCGCGCCTGGGTCGGCCAGTGTCGACGATCAGCTGCCATGATGACCTCACGAGCGCCGACCTGGTCGGGCGCTTCATGGTCACCGGCGGCGATGTGGTGTGGAACGACGGGCCGCTGACACGGGCGATCCAGGAGGGGGCCATCTGCTACCTCGACGAGGTGGTGGAGGCACGGCACGACTCGCTCGCCGTGTTGCACTCGCTGACGGACCACCGGCGCACGCTCTTCCTTGACCGGGCGGGAAGGGCGCTCCAGGCGCCCGACGGCTTCATGCTGGTGTGCTCCTACAATCCGGCCTACCGCAGCTCGCTCAAGGAGCTGAAGCCCTCCTTTCGCCAGCGCTTCGTGACCGTGGCGCTCGACTACCTGCAGCCGGAGCCCGAGGCCGAGGTGCTCGTCGCCGAGGCGGGCATCGACGGTGCGGTGGCCTGCCGGCTGGTCGAGTGCGCGAGCAGCATCCGCCATGCGGACGACGCCTTTCATCTGGAGCCGCCCTCGACACGGGCGCTGGTGTCGGCCGCGAAGATGATCGCAGCCGGGTCCAGCGAGCTGGCAGCGGCCGAGGTCTGCATCCTCGCGCCCCTGAGCAGCGACGGTGCGATCACGGGCGCCCTGCGGGAGCTGGCGGTCGCCAGCCTGGGGGCGGCGAAGTGACGCGAAGGCGACTGAGCCATCGCCAGGGCGACGGAGGAGGGCAGACGTGAACGACAGGCACGACAAGGGCATCGATGCGCAGGACCGGCGTCGCAAGCGGGCGCTGAACGCCTTCCAGGTTCTCATCTACGGCTACCTGTTCACGATGTTCCTGATCCAGCTCCACATGTACTCCGTGAGTGATTGGTAGAAACGCGATGGAAGCCCCATCCATGGAACGCGCCGCGGTGGCGAGCGGCTACGACGTCCACCAGGAGCAGAGTCGCGAGGCTCAACGCCAGGCGGACCGCTGGATGCTGCCCGGCGCCATCATGATGACGACGGCGATCCTCGGGCCGATCGGCTTCCCGCTGTTCCTCAAGGGGATGTCGATCCAGCGCAAGGCGGCGCTGCAGGGACTGTCGGTGCGGCCGATGATCTGCACACTGCTCGGCTACCTGGTGATCATGGACTCCGGGCTCAACAGTATCGGATGGTCGCTGGATTTGGTCGCCCACCACAGCTTGATCAACCGCACCCTGGTCACGGCCTGGGGCAACATGTTCGATGCCGGCTACTACTGGCACTACAACGAGCTCTGGATCGGTGGCACCGGCGCGCCGGGCGAGAAGTCCTGGGAGATCGGCCTCGTGCCCACCGTCTTCTGCATGCGGCTTGCCGCCGCGATCGGCTTTCTGCAGATGAAGCGCTGGGGCCACCAGTGGCTGATCGTGACCTGCTGGTTCGGCGTCATCTACTGGGTCGGCTACGTCGCCAACATGACCATGTTCGCCGACCTCCGCTACACGGGCGTCGTGTTCCCGGTCATCGGATGGTGGATCTACGACATCTTCTACATCACTCCATTCCTCGCGATCCCGTACCTGCACACGGTCAACCGCGAGATCTTTTCGGACTGAGGGGGCGCGGCATGAATCAGTCTTCGAACCAGGGCCTTGCGCCAGGCACGCGCGAGACCTACTCGCGGCTGCATCGCTGGTTGCAGCGCGGCCTCTTTGTGTGCCTCACGGCGCTGGTGCTGGAGGGGACTTTCACCTTCCCGTTCCTGCTCGTGTGGTACGGCTGGCCGACGCTTTCGCTGCAGGAGATGTGCAGCGAGCTGCAGAAGCACCGCTTCTCCGACGACACGCGCGAGTGCATCTACCCCTATCCCCTCTTCGGACCCGCGGAGGGCGCCGGCCAGACGACCGCCCAGGACGAGTGGGGCGTGCAGCCTCGGCCGAAGTACGAACGCATCGGCTTTCGGGATCTGGTCCGGTTCCGCGACGAGCGTCTGGCGCGCGAAGCGGCCGCGAAGCAGACGCCGGATCCCGGGCTCGCGATCGGCGTGCGGGAGTAGGGCGCGATGGAGGCGGCAGCACGAGGCGATGGCGTCGATCGGCTGGGGCTCCTGGCGTCGGCCATCTCGCGCCGCGCGCTGAGGGTGGCGCCGGCCCAGCCCGGCGAGCTGGCCTGGACCGATGGCGAGGTGCTCTTTCTGGACCCCGACGCGAGCCCCCGGGCGCAGCTTGAGTCGCTAGCGGTGCAGGCCGCCTTGCTCGCGGCGGGCAGTCTCGAGTCCGGGATCGTACGTGGTCTCACGCGGCGGCCCGCACTGACGCGGCGCTACTTGGCGGTTGAGGGGCACAGGGCGCTCTCGAGTCTCGAGTCGCTGCTGCCGCCCGGGCCGGCGTCTATGGGTCCCGTAGCGCTTCCAGTGGCGACCGATTCGGCGACGGAATCCCTTGCTGCGGCGCGCGCGCCCGCGGCGGTCGTCGAGGCGCCCGAGAGCTTCGGCGCCATCCATCCACGACGCCTGCTCGCGGCGCGCCGGTCGGTGATCGGCACGCAAGGTGCGGCGCTGCAGCAGCCAGGTGGGCCCCGTGCGTTGCGCGAGCTCGCGGACGACGCCGTCACCGACGAGGCGGGAGACGACCTCTTCGCGAGCCCGGTCGGCGGTGGCGGTGCCATCGGCCGTTGGCTGTCCCGGTTGCTCTCGGCGGTACGGCAGCTGCACGGCGGTGGCAGCCCGGGTGCCGACGCGCCCAGCCACTGGACCCCGGCGGGGACCCGTGGTCGTCGGCAGGTAGGGGTTGTGGACGCGGCGCCTGCGGTTCTGGGCTGCGAGCCTCGGGCGGCCGGGGAGGGCGGCAGCCGCTACCCGGAGTGGGACGCGCACCGCAACCGCTACCGTCCGGATTGGTGCACCGTGTTCGAGAGCGAGGCCGACGCTGGCGCGGCTTCGGCCGCTCTGGAGCTGCCGGAGCGTTCGAGGCTGCGCCGTGCCCTCGCGCGGCTGGGCCTCGGCATCGGCCCCGTTCACCGCCAGTCCCAGGGCGATGACATCGACCTGGACGCTGCGGTGGAGGCGCGGGTCGACCTGCTTGCGGGTGTGGCGCCCGCGGAGGATCTCTTCGTCGACAGCGTGAGGCGGCGGCGCGACCTTTCGGTCCTCCTGCTGCTGGACGTGTCGGGTTCGGCGGCCGAGCCGGCCGGCGAGGGGCGAACCGTGCACGACCAGCAGTGCACGACGGCGGCCGCGCTGGCCCTGACACTGCACGAGCTGGGCGACCGGGTGGGCCTGTACGCGTACTGCTCGCGCGGCCGCTCCGCCGTGCAGCTCACGCCGGTCAAGCGCCTGAACGAGGACCTGGGCGTGCTCGCGCTCCAGCGGCTGCACGCTCTACAGCCGGGAGGGTACTCGCGCCTCGGTGCCGCGATTCGCCACGGGGTCGCCGTGCTCCACGCGGACGCGGGCACGCCGCGGCGGCTGCTCGTCGTGCTTTCGGATGGACTCGCCTACGACCACGGCTACGAGCCCGTCCATGGCGCGGCCGATGTGAGCCGCGCGCTCGAGGAAGCGCGCCAGGATGGTGTCGGTTGCCTGTGCCTGAGCGTTGGCGCGAGCACGGAGGCCCATGCCCTGCGCCGCGCCTTCGGAAGCTCGGCCCACGCCGCGCTGGCGTCGCCCGCCGAGCTGAGCCGTCTGGTCGGGCCGCTGTTCCGGGCTGCGCTGGCCTCCGCCGACCTGAGGCGACGGCTGTGAAAGGAGAGAGCACGGTGCTGGAGTCGAAGAGGAGCCATGACGCGCGCGCGGCGCGCGAAGAGAGCGCCGACAGCGGGATCCACCCGTCGCGGCCCCACTACGTTCCGGTCGGCAGCGAGGAGCGCGTCTTCAAGGCTGCCTATCGGCAGGGCATGTCGATTCTGCTCAAGGGGCCGACCGGCTGTGGCAAGACGCGCTTCGTCGAGGCGATGGCCCACGACCTCGGCCGCCCACTGATCACGGTGGCCTGCCATGACGACCTGACCACCGCGGATCTGGTCGGGCGCTACCTCCTGCGCGACGGCGAGACGCAGTGGGTGGATGGGCCGCTGACGCGCGCGGTGCGCGAGGGGGCGATCTGCTACCTGGACGAGGTGGTGGAGGCGCGTCAGGACACCACGGTCGTCCTCCACCCACTGGCCGACCACCGCCGCCAGCTGCCGATCGAGCGCCTCGGGGTCACGCTGCACGCGCCGCCCGAGTTCTGTCTCGTGGTGTCCTACAACCCTGGCTACCAGAGTGTCCTGAAGGACCTGAAGGACTCGACCCGGCAGCGCATGATCGCGATCGAGCTCGGCTTCCCGGAGCCGGGGCTGGAGACCCGCATCGTCGCGCGCGAGGCCGGGGTACCGGAAGCCGGCGCGGCAGAGCTGGTGCGTCTGGGGCAAGCGATCCGGCGGCTCGACACGGCGGGTCTGCGCGAGGTGGCTTCGACCCGCGTGCTGATCGCCGCGGGGCGGCTCGTAGCGGACGGCCTGGGGGTGCGGGAGGCCGCCCGCGCCGCCATCGCGGGACCGCTGACCGATGACACCACGGTGAGCCGCGGCCTGCTCGAGATGATCGACGCGTACCTGGCCGGTGCGCAAGAGCTGCAACCGGAGCAAGCATCGTGAGCACACCCCATCCACACATTCACCCGGGCGGTGGGACCACGGTCGGCAATCGCTCACTCGCGCCCTGGGGTTGGGGCTTGTTCGGAGCCGTCGTACTCTTCCTGATCGCGTACCACGCGCGGATGGGTGCGGTGTCGCCGCGCATCGCGAATCCGGAGGCGATCAGCGACGCGCGTCCGGTGGAGTTCCTCTTCGGGTGGGGCGACCTCTGGCTCGCGATCCACGAGTGGGGAACCGTGGTCGTGATGTTGCTGATCATCGCTGCCTGCGTGCGCGCGTGGCGGCGTCAGCCCGGGCATCCCTACGTGCTGATGACGATCGCCTCGACCGCGATCGTCTGGCAGGACCCGATCATGAACTGGGCGCCCTACGCCGTGTACAACCCGGAGCTCTGGCACTGGCCCGAGGACTGGCCCCTGATCGAGCTGTCGCCGACGGTCGAGCCCTTCATCGTGATCGGCTACGCGGCCTTCTACTTCGGTCCGTTCTTTCCGGCGATGGCGCTGCTGCGCCGCCTGCAGGCGCGCGCCTCGATGGACGCCTTCGTGTGGCGCCATCCGCTCTGGAGCCTGGCGGGCCTGACCTTCGTGATCGGCTTCATCTTCGATGCTTGCCTGGAGATCATGCTGGTTCACACGGGGCTGTATATCTATTCGCAGGTGATCCCCTGGGGCTCACTCTTCGCGGGCACCACGTTCCAGTTTCCCCTCATCTGGGAGTCGTCGCTGGTGTGCGTGGTGATGGTGCCCGCCGCGGTGCTCTGCTACCGCGACGACACCGGCCGCACCCAGGCGGAGAAGCTGGTGCAGCGCTTCCGCTTCCTGACCCATCGCCCCGCGCTCGGCACCTTCCTGATGATGTTCGCGATTCTGAACGCGGGCTACTTCGTCTACGGCGGCGCCTTCGCGACGATCCGCGCGTCGGGCCTGGCCACCGCTGTCGCCTGTCCCTATCCCTATCGTGACGCCAAGGTCTACGACCCGCAGGGCTACTACGAGACCGAGGGTGAGCCCGGGCCGTTCTTCGAGGGCTACTGGAACGGCTGGATGACCGCGCAGCCGGAGGGGCGGCCGCAGCACAACCCCGTGCGGACCGACGGCATGTGCAAGGGGGAAGAGCGATGAGCGCGCCCGCCGTCGTCATCACCGGCGCATCGCGCGGGCTTGGATTGGCGTCCGCGGTACACCTCTACGCTCGGGGCTACCGTGTGGTCGCGGCCATGCGTTCGGTGGAGGCAGGGCTCGAGCGCCTTCGGCAGGAAACGGGCGCGGCTGCGGACGATCCGCGCCTGTTGGGCGTGAAGCTGGACTTGAATGACGCGGCCTCGATCGCAGCGGCCGCCCGGGCCATCGAGGCGGCGGTCGGCGCGCCGGACGCCCTCGTGCACAACGCGGGCATCGCGGCGGCAGGTGCCTTCGAGGACACGCCAGAGCGAGCCTGGCGTGACCTCTTCAACACCAACCTGTTCGGCCCAATCGCTCTGACCCGTGCGCTCTTGCCAGGGATGCGCGCAGCCGGCCGCGGGCGGATCGTGGTGGTCTCGAGCCAGGGCGCCGTGCGCGGCATGCCGGCCATCAGCGCCTACTCCGCGTCCAAGGGCGCGCTCGAGCGCTGGGCGGAGTCCCTCGCGGGGGAGATCGCGCCCTTTGGTCTGGGTGTGGGCGTGGTCGTGTCGGGCACGTTCAAGACCGACATCCTGGTGCAGACCTCGGACTACCGGGACCACGAGGGGCCCTACGCGAGTCACTACGTCGGCATCGACCGGACCGGCGACGTGGTGGTGCGGGCGGCCAATCCGCCGGAGAGATTCGCGCGAGTACTTGCTAGGGCGGTCGCAGAGCGGAAGCCCTTCGCACGACACACCGCGGGAGTTGACGCCACCATGCTCGTGTTGATGAGCCGGCTGCTGCCGGGTGCCTGGTTGCACCACGTGATTCGGTTGGCGATGCGCTTGCCCCGCGCCGGCCGGCTGCGGGCGCTCCCTCCGGGTGCCGGACCCGGCGCAGCGGAGCTCAACCCGTGAATGGAGAAGGAGTGAGAGACCATGGCTGAGCTCGAACCACCGACGGAGTCCCACGAGACGGCTTTGGCGCCGCGCGAGCTCCCGGGCCCGCCCGTTGCCCGGGGAGGGTCCCTGCTTGGGGCGGCGCGCGGGATGCTGCGCGATCCGATCGCGTTCATACTGCAGGCCACACGTGAGCACGGTCCCCTGGTCCGCATTCCACTCGGTCCGCGCACACTCACCGTGATCGCGCACCCGGACGACCTGCAGCAGGTGCTCCAGCAGGGCTTCGGGACCTACGAGCGTGGACGGGTCGTGGACGTCATGCGACTCGTGATGGGCAACGCCCTGCCCATGAGCGATGGCGAGGTCTGGCGGCGCAAGCGCCGCATCATGCAGCCCGCGTTCAACCGTTCGCGCCTCAAGCACCTGGTCCACAAGATGGCCGCCGTGACCGCGCGCTACGTGGAGCGGTTCGATGAGGGCGAGCAGCTCGACGCCAGCGACCTGATGATGCGTCTCACCAGGGACGTGATCGTCGAGACGATGTTCTCCGGCGAGCTCGGCGAGGACACCGCGGAGCTCGACAAGGCACTGGCGGATCTCGAGCACTACGTGGCGCGCTATGCGTTCGTGCCCTTCCTGGTTCCGCTCTGGCTGCCGACCCCAGACAACCGCACGCTGCGCGCGGCCCTCGCCACCCTCCACGAGCTGATCGACGGGCTCGTCGCGGCACGGCGAGCGAGCGGCGAGCGCCACGAGGATCTACTCGACGCGCTGCTCGACGCCCGCGACGAGGAGAGCGGGGAGCCGATGCCGGCGGACGAGATCCGGGACGAGCTCATCACCATCTTCTTCGCGGGCCACGAGACCACCGCCAACGCCCTGACGTGGACGACCTATCTACTGTCGACCCATCCGGAGGAGCTCGCTCGGGTGCGCGACGAGGTCGACCGCGTGCTCGGTGATCGCGCCCCGACGGCGGCGGACGTCGAGCAGCTCGGGTACACGACGGCCGTGCTGCGCGAGTCGATGCGCCTGTACCCGCCGGGCTGGGTGTTCGGACGCGTGGCCGCGCGCGACGACGTCCTGCGCGGGCACCAGATCCGCAAGGGGGACCTGCTCGCCATCGTTCCTCTCGTCACGCACCGCATGGCCGAGCACTGGCCCGAGCCCGAGCGCTTCGATCCAGAGCGCTTCGTGGGCGACCGGGGAGGGCACCGGGACTTCACCTACGTGCCCTTCGGCTGCGGTCCCCACATGTGCATCGGCACGCATTTCGCGACGATGGAGGCGGTCGTCGTGCTGGCCATGATCGCGCGTCGCGGGCAGCTCGTGGTGGAGAGGCCCCACGAGGTGCGGATGAAGTCGACCGTGACCCTTCACGTCGACGGGGGTCTGCCCGTCCGCTTCGAAGGGCGCGATGGAGGCGCGCAGTGAAGCTGCGCGCGGCCCGCAAGTTCTGCACAGGTCACGCGCGCTGTCACGACGTGGGGGGTGACATCTTCGTGCTCGGCGAGGACGGGTACACCGCGCTCACGGTGATCCAGGTGTCGCAGGGGGGAGAGCACCGCGCGCGCATGGGTGCGCGGGCATGCCCCGAGCGGGCGATCGAGGTGGTGGAAGACGACGATTGAGGAGGTGCCAACGTCTGCCCCCCCTTGGGTCTGGATGCCGCCGAGCCGCTGAGGTGCCGCACCGGCTTCTTCGTCGCGCTCGAGGACCTCCACCTGCACTGGAACCCCTCCTCCTGAGCGCCCGTCGTGCCCCACTAGCAGGCCGGTGAAGAAGTCATTCACGAGCCTGCCGGGCTGAACGACCCTCGCCTCGCCTGCCCGCTCGACTTGAAGATACTCGGCATCAACCTACTTCACGTAGATCGTCTTGACGTTCACCAGCTCGCGGATGCCGAAGGACGACAGCTCCCGGCCATAGCCGGAGTGTTTGATGCCGCCGAAGGGGAGCCGCGGGTCGGAACGCACGAAGTCGTTCACGAAGCAGCAGCCCGCTTCCACACGCGCCGCCAGCGCCTCCGCGCGCTGCGGATCGCTCGAGAAGAGCGCGGCGCCCAGTCCAAACTCGCTCCCATTCGCGATGCGCAGCGCGGCCTCGTCACTCTCCGCCTCGATCACGCTGGCCACCGGGCCGAAGAGCTCCTCGTCGTGGGCGGGCATGCCCGGACGCACATTGGTCAGGACGGTTGGCGGATACCAGGCGCCCGGACGCGCCGGGACCTCGCCGCCGAGGCGCAGCTGCGCACCGGCCGCGACGCTCTCCGTGACCTGGCGGTGCAGCTCGTCGCGCAGGTCGATGCGTGCCATCGGACCCAGGGTCGTGCCGGGCTTGAAGGGATCGCCCATGCGCGCGGCCCCCATGCGCTGCATGACATGGGCGGTAAGCTCCTCGTGCCTCGCGCGGTGCACGATGAAGCGCTTGGCGGCGATGCAGCTCTGGCCGCCGTTGACGAGGCGGCTGTCGACGCAGGCCGCGGCGGCTGCCTCCACGTCCGCGTCCTCCAGCACGAGGTAGGCATCCGAGCCACCGAGCTCGAGCACCGTCTTCTTGAGCGCGCCGCCGGCGCGGGCCGCCACCGCGCGTCCGCCGCGGGTGCTGCCGGTGAAGGTCACGGCGGCGACCGCATCGTGCTCGATGAGCGCACCGGTGGTGTGGTCAGTGAGGTGGAAGTTCTGGAGCAGGGGCGACTCCGGGTGCACCGACTGCAGCAGACGCTCGATCGCCTCCGCGCAGCCCTGCACGTTGGGCGCATGCTTGAGGGCGATCGCGTTGCCCGCCATCAGCGCGGGTGCTGCAAAGCGGAACACCTGCCAGTACGGGAAGTTCCAGGGCATGATGGCGAGCACGACGCCCAGGGGGTCAAAGCGAACGTAGCTCTTCGTGCCTTCGGTTTCGATCTGGCACGGCTCCAGGAAGGCCGGGCCGTGCTTCGCGTAGTACTCACAGACGAGCGCACACTTGTCGATCTCACCGCGCCCCTGCGCGAGCGGCTTGCCCATCTCGGTGGCCATCAGGCGGGCGTGGGTCTCGCGGTCCCCGCGCAGCGCGTCCGCGACCTGCAGCAGGAGCTCCGCGCGACGCCCGATCGAGCTCTGCCGCCAGCTCGACGCGGCGCAGGTCAGCGCTTGGAGCCGCTGCGTCGACTCCCGCAGCGCTGCAAAGGGGCGGCCGGGCACGGCCTCGCCCGTCGCGGGGTTGTGGGTGGTGGGATCGGACACTGCTACCGGCGCTACTTCGCCGCGTCCGCGATCTTCTGCACACGAGCGAGCAGCCCGGCCGAGTAGACCCGACCGACCATGCGCTTGCGCACCTGCTGTCGAATGCCCTCCATCTGTTTGGATCCGGCGGGCGAGAGCTTGCTGAGCTTGAGCCCCCGCTTCACCAGGCGCTTGTAGGCGTCGCGATCGGCCTTCCGGGTCTGCAGGCGCGTAGACTCGTTGTTGGCGGAGGCGAGCTTGAGCATCGCCTCCTGCCAGGCGGGCTCGAGGGCGTCGAAGCTCTTCTTGTTCATGACCCAGGCGCCCACCAGCACGCCGCTCGTCTCTTCGGTCACGTAGGCCAGGTCGGTCGTGTGCCACTGCAGGGCGACGTAGGCGATCGCAGTGCTCTCGACGAGGTCGACCATGCGGGTCTGGACGGCGCCGTAGACCTCGCCCATGCCGAGCGGTACCGGGGTCGCCCCGATCGCGCGCCAGGTCTCCTTCATGATCGGGCTCGACGGCCACAGCCAGGGCCGCATCTTGCGGATGTCGGATGGCTGGGACACGGGTTCGCGCGAGAAGAGCCGGTACTCACCCGCCTCGCCCCAGGCGATGAGCTTGACGCCCTTCTTCTCGAAGCTCTCGTTGAACTCGGGGAGCATCACGTTCTGCACCGCCTCGAGCTGCTTGTAGTTGGTGACCACCCCGGGGGCACGCAACACGTTCACCTCCGGGAGGATGAGCCCGAGCCCGTCCGAGGTGATCATGGCGGCGTCGAGCTGGCCGGTTCGCATCTTTCGCAGCACGTCCTTCTCATCGCCCGCCACACCGCTGGCGTAGAGCTTGAAGCGCACGCCGCCGTTGGTCTGCTTTCGCAGGCGCTTGTCGAGCCGCTTGAACTCGCGCATGAACGAGGAGTTTCGCGGGGCCAGGGTGGCGACCCGGATCTCCACCGACTTGCCAGCCGCAGCGGGGCGTTGTGCGCCTGGGATGCAGAGGACGAGCGATGCGATGAGCCCGACAGTGGTGAGCCTGAGTGTTCTGGACATGGAGACCTCCTAGAGGAGCAAGTCGACCTTGGAGAGGAGCAGCTCGGCGCGCACGCGCGCGATCTTGTTGGCGAGGCGAACGTCGTGGCCCTGGTCCGGGGCCTCGATGATCTCGTTCAGTAGAGACAGGAAAAGCGCGCGGTCATTCACCGTCAGCGCGTAGAGCCGGGCGTAGTTCAGCTGAACCTGGTGGGCTCTGCGCTTCGTGACCTTCAGCGCGCGCTCGAAGTACTCCTTGCCCTTCTCCACGCTGCCGCCGAACTGGGCGGGGTACTGGGAGTTGAAGCCGCCGAGAAAGACCAGGGCTGCGCCGTCCTCGAACGTCTCGTCGAGCTCCAGGACGTGCTCGACCAGCGTGACGATCACGGGCAGGTCCACGGCGAGCGAGAGGTCCTCGCTCATCGCCATCAGGCCTCCCCAGCCCGCCGCGGCCCAGAAAAGGGGGGCGACGTCCTCCTCTGGGTCGTCGTAGTGCTCGCGGAGATAGGCGCGCAGCTGGTCGGGGTGCTGCTCGAGGGCAGCGTCGATGCCTTCGTGGCGATTGCGCATGACCCCGAGCCCGAGGTCCCGCGCTCGGCGGTAGAGCCACTCGGCGCGTGCGCGCTCGCGCGCGGCCGCCTCGTATTGCTCCGAGTCCTCTGCCTTCTCCGCCGCGACCTCGACCCAGCCGAAGGCGTAGCCGATGTAGCTGGCACACAGTACCAGCGCGAGCTCCTCGTTTTGGGGGCTGATGCCGTGCAGGCTCTCGAGCTGCATGATCCCGGCGGCGTTGCCGTGGCCCGCGATCTCGTAGTCCCAGAACCCACGCATGTGCGACATGGAACCCGCGGCGATGCTACCCGCCTGGTCCGCGGCGAAGCCGTTCATGTTGCAGGCCCCCAGCAGGAGCGAGAGCAGCGCCAGCGTGGCCGCTTGTGGCGATCGGCGACACGTCATCGATTGATCATCCTCACTCACACCCACCCTACGTTCCGAATCTACGGGCGCGACGCGACCGAAACCGGCCAAGACCTTGCCGCTTCGGCCAGGGTTCGCGGCAACCGCTCAAATCTGCATGCCCCCGTTGACGCCGATGATCTGGCCGGTGATGTAGCCGGCCTCCTCGGAGCAGAGGAAGGCGGTCGCCGCGGCGATGTCCTGGGGCGTGCCGAGGCGCCCGAGCGGGACCCGCGGCGTCAGGTTGTCGAGGCTGCCGAAGGGCAAGGTGCCGTCGGCCTCGGCCTTGCGCGCCATCGGCGTGTCGACGATCGTGGGCGGGATCGTGTTGACCGTGATCTTGTGGGGGGCGAGGTCCCGTGCGAGCGCTCGCGTCAGCGCGATGACTCCACCCTTGGATGCGACGTAGTGCGCCATCATGGCGGCGCCTGCCTGGGCGCTCGAGGAAGAGATGGTGACGATCCGACCCCAGCTGGCTTCCATCATGTCTCGCGCCGCGAGCTGCGCGCAGGTGAAGGTTCCGGTCAGGTTGACCGCCAGGATGCGATCCCACTTCTCGGGCGTGATCTCGAGAAGCTTGTCGAACGATTCGACGCCGGCGCTCGTCACCAGGATCCCGACCGGCCCCAGCTCCGAGCGCAGCGATTCGAAGGCGCGCTCGAGCGCCGCACGGTCCGCCACATCGACCCCGTAGCCCACGGCGCGGGCACCCTCTGCAGTGAGCGATGCGGCGCCCTTCTTTGCCCCGGCGCCGTCGCGGTCGAGCAGCGCGATCGCGTGCCCTGCAGCAGCCAGTTGCTTTGCGGACGCCAGGCCGATGCCCGACGCCGCACCCGTCACGACCGCCACACGCTTACCCATCGATACCTCCGAGCTCATGTTCCACCTCCGGTGATGGCAGGGCCTGCGACGGTGGCCGGGGCCATTCGCTGGCCCGGTGGGCCATTTGCGCTGCGCCATCGCGGGGCACGTTGGCCGAAAGGGCGAGGAACTGGCCGCTGGGGGCGCCTGCGGCAGGCGAAGCTGGCAAGATGGCGTCAGAAGGGTTGAGGTTGCGCACGAAGGTCGCCTTCGGCGTGGGCCAGAGCGCCGAGGGCATCAAGAACATCGCGTTCTCGATGTTCGTGGTGCTCTACTACAATCAGGTCCTGGGACTGGACCCGTGGCTCGCGGGGCTGGCCACCGGCGTCGCGCTGGCCTTCGACGCGGTCACGGACCCGGTCGCCGGAGCCCTCTCGGACGTCACGCGGACGCGCTGGGGACGGCGCCACCCGTACATGGTGCTCGCCGCCCTGCCGCTCGCGATCACCTTCGTGATGCTGTTCGCGCCCCCCGCGGGCCTGACGGGCTGGTCGCTCTTCGGTTGGCTGCTGCTCACGGCCGTGCTGGTCCGCGCGTCCATGACCTTCTACTACGTGCCGCACATGGCGCTGGGTGCCGAGCTCTCCCCGGACTACGTCGAGCGCGCGAGCCTCTTCACCTACAGCACCTTCTTCGGCTTCCTCGGCGCCATGTGCATGCGGGTCGCCGGCCCGCCGCTCTTCTTCTCCGGCACCGAGCGCGAGATGCTCGAGCAGGCCGCCTACGGTCCGTTCGCGGCCACGCTCGGGGCGGTGATGGCCGCTGCGATTCTCTACAGCGCGTGGGGTACCCGCGACCGCATTCCGCACTTGCCCCAGGCCGGCGCCGATCAGCGCTTCTCCTTCGGCGAGACCTTCGTGGGCTTGCTGGGGCTGATGCGCTTCAAGTCCTTCCGCGCGCTCGTCTTCGGGATGCTGCTGACGACCTTCACGCTCGGGGTCGAGGCCTTCATGTTCACCTACATGGGCATCTACTTCTGGGAGCTCAGCTCGGGCCAGCTGGGCCTGCTCGGCGTGCCGGTGCTCATCGGCTTGATCCCGTCATTCTACATCGTGCCGTGGCTCACGCGTCGTTTCGACAAGCGCAATGCGATGGTGGGCTGCGTCTTGGTGCTGGTCCTCGCGACCAACGTTCCCATCGTCTGCCGCCTCGCGGGGGTCTTTCCGGAAAACGGCTCCCCGCTGCTGCTTCCGTTGCTCTTGCTCTTTCGACTGATCGCGGGGCTGATCGGCCCGGCCCTGATCAGCATTCCCCAGTCGATGTTTGCGGACATCGGCGACGAGGTGGCGCTGACCGACGGCAAGCGGGTCGAGGGGCTCATCTTTGCGACCCGCTCGCTGATCACGAAGACGACCGGCGCCCTCAGCACGATGCTGGGCGGCCTGATGTTGAAGCTGGTCAACTTCCCGGACCAGGCGGAGCCCGGGCAGGTCGCCGCGAGCACACTCTTCAAGCTCGGGTTCACTGAGGGGCCGCTGACCGCGGTCATCACGCTGCTCGGCGTGGCGATGTATCTCGGCTATCCGCTGACGAAGGCGCGGCACGACGCGATCCGCATGCAGCTCGAGCGGGCCAAGGACTTGCCGTCGAAGCCAGCCGTGGACGGGGCCGTTGCGGTGCGCGGGTCGGTACGGCAAACCGTAGAGCGCGTTGGCAATCCACAGTGAGCGGCGCGAGCGGTTCTGCGAAGCACGGGCGCTCCGCTCACGGACTCGCCAGCGCGTGTCAACTTGCCACACTCAACCAACTGACACGGGGCACACCGCCCGCCGCCCGACCGATCGCACCCAGGCACCAGTGGGCGGTGTGCCCCACTCCCTAGAGCGCACCTGACGGTGCGCTCTAGTGTTGGAAGCGCATCGGACGACGCTCCCCACGCCCGCGGGCGTCCAGATTCGCGCCCTAGCAGGCCGGTGAAGAAGTCATTCACGCGCTTGCCGGGCGGGACGACCCTCGCTTCGCCCGTCCGCTCGACTCGAAAATGCTCGGCATTTCCTCGTCTCGAGGACGGCGAATCGAGCGCCGTCGCGCTCCGACACCCACGCAAAGCACTTCTTCACTGGCCTGCTAGCGCTGGAAGATGGCGAGGGCTGAGGCGAGGGCCGCGATCAGGCTCGACAGGGCGCTGGCGAAGGGCGCGTGCCTGGCGAGGCCAGGAAGGTGTCGCTCGCCCGCGCGGTCGAGCTCGGCGAGACGTTGCTCCCGCTCCGCTGCTCGGCGCAGGCTGCGCTCCGTGCGTTCGCGCAGCGCGCGGGGTGGATCCGGCATGAGCCGCAGGAGCCGAGCCGCAGAGCGGACGTGGCGCTGGTCTAGCTCGTGCTCCACCATCGCTGCGGTCGCGCGCGAGAGGCCTTCCTTGGCGGCCTCGTTGTCCGGCCAGCCTTCGAGCGCCTGGCGGTAGGCGAAGCGGCACTCGGCGAAGAGGTGCTCGACGTGCTCGTGGTCGGCCCGGCTCTGCGCGACCGCGAGGCGGGAGAGCAGCACCTCGGTGCGCTCCAGCGCGAGCTTGGTGAGCCTGCGGGAGTCGGCGTGCTTCTGGAAGCCGGCGAGAGCGTCGCGGAAGGCCTCGACGCTCTCGAAACGTGCGCTCTTGTCCCGCTGCATCGCGCGGCGGCAGATGCGCGCCAGCTCAGCGGGGCAGCCATCGGGGATCTTCGGCCTCGAGCGACGCGCCCGCTCGATCATCGCATCCATGCTACCGCCCGTGTGCGGCCCTTGTCCTGCGACGATCTCGTAGAGGACCGCACCCAGCAAGTAGACGTCGGTGCGCTCGTCGATCGACTGCCCGGTGTCGCCGAGCATCTCCGGTGCCATGTAGTGCGGCGTGCCCGCCAGGCTGGTGGCGTCGAGCGCTAGCGGGTAGCGGCCCGTGCCGTCGTCCTCCAGGCACACGGCGAGGCCCCAGTCCATCAGGTAGAGCTCGCCGAAGCGCCCGATCATCACGTTCTCCGGCTTCAGGTCGCGATGGATCACGCCGCGGCTGTGGGCGAAGTGGACCGCGTTGCACGCGGTCATGAGAATCTCGATGTTCCAGCTCAGCGCGTCATCGACCCCGAGCTGCTCGCGCAGGAGGTCGGGGCGGTGCATCAGGGCGCACCACTCGACGCCCTCGACCTTCTTGAGGACGATGTGAAGCTCGCCGCTCTCGTCGTGGATGTCGTGGATGGGCAGGATGTTCGGGTGGTCGAGCCGCCCGAGGATCAACGCCTCCTGCAGCAGCATGCGCGAGGCGGCCTTGCTGGCGAGCTTGGGACGGATCGTCTTGACCGCCACCTCACGGTCGAGCGTGACCTGCCGGGCCGTTCGGACCACACCCATCCCGCCCTGTCCGAGCGTGGGTCCGATGACCAGATCGCGGCGTGGCCTGTCGCGTCGCGGGCCGCGGCTGGGCGGCCGGGTGGTCTGGCGGGGAGGCTCCCCCACGGTCTCGACCTCGCCATCTGCCGGCTTCACGATGGAGCTGCGACCACCCCGCTCGCCTCGTGCGAGGGTCTGGGCGAGGTCGCCAGCTTCGATCGGTCCAGTCGCCTTCATGGGCCTGGATCCAATCTAGCGGGATGCGCCCCAACCTGGTGTAGCTGCCCGCGGCCAATGGCTTCCCGCAAGTGCGAAGGTTCTTAGACGCTTGGCGAGATGCGGTGACCGGAAGGTTGGGGGCGAACCCGGCGGCGCGATCGGGTCCATCACGCGCCGGGCCGCCCCCGGTTGGGTTGGGTTGGTACTGCGATTGTGGTCGAAGGGTGTTCCTGTGGTGCCGTCGAACCCGCTCACGGCCGAATGATGGGCAGCGTGATGCTCGATGCGCGCGAGGCGCTGCGGTGAACCGTGATGGTGGGCGCGGGGTCCAGCCGCGGCGTTGCCTCATCGGCGAAGGTCAGCACGAGGCGAATGGCGGCGAAGCGCATGGAGAAGGGCAGCACGTCGAAGCGCAGCTGCACCGGCTCGCCGGGCACCAGGGGCTGCACGTCGCCTTCGCCAAAGGGGCCCGGTTGTAGCCCGCGTTGCGCCCGTAGGACGCGTACAGACCGCGGAAGTCGACCACCGCGATGACGTAGACGTAGTCGACGAGCCGAGCCGCCGTGCCGGGGTACATCTCGCCGATTGTGAAGCCTGGCACCTCGAAGGGAGCCCGCCGGCCGTAGGGCGTGTGCATCCACAGAACCGGGAGCGGCGCCTCGACGAGGCTGCCGTCGGTCTCCAGGGGACGGTAGATGTCCATCGCGAGCTTCGTGCCGTCCCGGACCTCCACGTACTGGCTCTGGATCTCGAAGCCGGAATAGATCCGCTCCGAGTGACCCTCGTAGACACCGGGGCTGGACTGCTTGGCATCTGGCGCCGGGGGGGTCGAGGCGTCGGGTCCGAGCTCCCGTTCTGAGGCGGTGCCACTGTCCGCGCCCCGAGGGGCGGCGCCCCGGTCCGGATCGCCGCCCTCTCCTCCGCTGTCGCCGCCATCACAGGCGAGCAAGAGTGGAAGGCAGCAGCATAGAAGAGCAAGTGTCCGAGGTAGTCGAGCCATGGGAACGCCGGGTAGTGCGACCCAGCCGTCTACGGCTGCAGCGAATCCCAGTGCTTCGCCTTTAGGTTCCAGTCGCCCGGCGTGCAGGCGTCACAGACGTCGGCGGATTCCAGAGCGGCCGCTGCCTCCGGCGTGCCGTAGAGCGTGAGGTCCATCCAGTTGAGCGCGATCTCCGCAACCTCCGGAAGCACCGCCTCTCCGGTGGACACCAGGACGTGATCGCCGGTGGTGCGGTTGACCAGCATGCCTGCGATGCCGTTCGCCAGGAGATCGTAGTCCATCTGCGCGGGCCCAGCGGCGATGTCCTCCGTCGCGCTGCCGACCACGAAGCCCACCGGCACGGTCACGCCCGCCATGACCGCTGTGTTGGCTGCACCGATCGCGCTCGATCCGGAGAGCACGAAGACCGACGCCACGCGGTCGTCCATCGAGGTCATCTCGAGCGCGGTGACGCCGCCACAGGAGTTGCCGGTCGCGACGACCCGGTCGAGGTCCAGCATCTCGGGGAAGTCGGTCTGCTCCTCCGCCCAGTCGATCAACTGCCCGTGCTCCACCGCTGTGGTCGTCCCCGGGACGCTGGCGTCCGGTCCCGGTGTCAGTCCGAGCACCACGTAGCCGGCTGCAGCCCAGCGCTCGAGTAGCGCGGCCCACGCGAAGTCGGCGCGGAAGCACCCGCCGCTGGCCCACACCACGACGGGCAGGGGGCCGCCGGTCGCGTCGATCGCGGCCTGCATGTCCGCGGGCCGGTAGATGTTGAAGTACGGTTCCACCTCGGGGTTCTCGACCGTCACCTCGAGCATCAGCTCCGTGGACGGTGGGCGCATTGGCGTTGCGGCGTCGTCGTCCGCATCCGGCAGGTCGCCGGGGTCATTGCCGTCTCCGGATCCGTCATCGGGCGCGGGCTCACCGGCAGGCATGGCAGGCTCTGGGCTGCCGACTCCCGCAGTGCCGGAGGCTGGAACCTCTGCGCTCGTCGTGCTGGCTCCGGGTGGCATGACACCGGAGCTCGGCATGGCGTTGCCGACGGGGTTGCCCGCCGTGTCGCCCATGGCGGGATTGATCATCTCGCCGAAGACGTTGCCTTCGCTCGCGTCATCACTGCAGCCGGCGACAGTGATGATGCTGGTCAAGATGGCCGCGACCACGGCGGGGGGCGCGGCGGTGATGAGATACGGGCGTGCGACGGGTCGACTCATACGCATGATGCTCTCCTGATCCAAAGTGCGTTCCCGACGCCTTTCTTCAGTGCAATGTGGCGACGCGGGGGTCAAACGCCGGCCGCGGCCAAAGGGCTTGCGCTTTCGGACACGTGGATGGGCCGACGTGCCGAACGAACCGCTTTGGCCGCCGCTGCAAGCCGTTGGCCGCGTGCCCGCGCGGGCCCACCCCCACCGTGCTTCGCAGTGGGTGTCGTGGCAGCCGTGGTGGCTTCGATTTCCAGTGGAGGGAGCGCCGATGGAAGGTTTTGCGATCATCACGTCGAAGATCCGTGCAGGTCTCGTCGCTTGCGCTGCGGGGAGCGTGCTCGCACTCGGCTTCGCGGCGGCTGGATGCAGCGCCGACGCGGAGGGCGCGCCCCGCACCGGGGGACGCGCCGGGGGTGCGGCGGGAACCGGCAGTGGTCCCCTGGACGATGGCTCGCCCTTCGGCAATAGCGTCAGACCGGTCGCGGCGGCGTCTGGAGATCCCGGCATTTCACTCGCTGACGGGCCCACCGGCGAGGCTTGTCCATCGATCGCGCGCACGGCCACACCGGACCTGGGCCCCGCGGACGTCGTCTGGATCATCGACGGGTCGGGCAGCATGCTCGACGAGGCCGAGCGGCTGCAGCAGAACCTCGACAGTTTCACCGCGACCATCTCCGGGGCCGGCGTGGACACCCGTGTCGTGCTGATCGCCCAGCTCGACCTCGTGCCGGCGGCGTCCGGCCTCGCCCAGAGCGGCAACTACCTCTTCGTGCAGGCCATGGTCGATTCGCACAACGCGCTCGACGTGCTGGTGACGAGCTACGACGCCTACGCCTCCTTCCTGCGGCCCGAGGCCCATGTGCATTTCATCGTGGTGACCGACGACGAGAGCCAGTACATGGCGCTGGGCACGGCCCAGGACCGCGCCTCCATGTTCCGCGCGGCCATGGATGGCCTGCTGGCCGCCCCGCACACGATCCACACCGTGTCCTCGCCCGGCGCCGAGGGGGATCCCCCGTGCATCCCGGAGCGGGTGACGCAGGAGGTGCTGGATTGCTGTCTGACCTGCTTCTTCCTTTGCTTCGACGTGCCTCCCGCCGGCTGTGAGCACCTGGTGGACGACAACGGTGCACCGCTGATCAACCCGCTGAGCTGTGGATTCCTCGGAGGCGCCTCGCGGCCTGGGGTGACGTATTACGCGCTGGCCGAGATGACGGGTGGCGTCGCGGCGTCGATCTGTGCGGAGGACTGGACCCACGTCTTCGGGGCGCTGAGCGATGCGGTGATCGAGTCCGTCCCACTGCCATGCGCGTACCCGATCCCGGAGCCGCCGCCGGGCATGTTCTTCGAACGTGAAAAGGTCAACGTGCGTTTCACGCCGACGGGCATGGACCCGGACGAGACGGCGCCGTTGCCTGCGGTGCAGAGCGCCGCGGATTGTGGAGACGACAGCGCCTGGCACTACGACAGTCCCGATGCGCCCACGGAAGTGCTCCTGTGCCCGGCCAGCTGCGATGCGGTCAGCAGCAACCGCGGTGGCGAGATGCAGATCGTCTTCGGCTGCGACACCGTGGTGCTCGAGTGACTCGGGTCAGTTCGGCAAATCTTTTGGCCGCGTGAACTGCGCTTCTATGCGGTAGGCAGATGTGGGGAGTGTCAACTTCTCACGGCGCCCCGCCGGGCGCCTGAGGTGGAGGAACCGGTCATGGACAACGTGAAGAGGAAGGCATGGTGTGTCCTCGCGCTCGCTGGGGTGCTCGCATGGGGCTGCTCGGACGACGACGAGGGGGGCGCGGAAGCGGTGATAGATGCTCCGGACACCGCGGGCGCGGACGTCATGGAGGGCGCAAGCGACCAGGCCGGCGCTGCAGGTGGGGCATCAGACGCGCCGGCCCCTGTGGCGCTGACAACGACCGGCCCGATCGATGAGGGTCAGTACGGCATGGCCACGACCTCGTTCGTGCCCCTGAGCGGAGACGGCTACGACTACGTCGAGACCGAGTTCTTCTTCGAGGGCGAGGCGGCCGCATACGCAGTCCAGGGCGAGATGGGCGCCGACGGCAAGTGGGCCCTCGTGGACATCAGCAAGGCGCCGTTCAAGTCGCGCCTGTACGTGCGCCGGCCTTCCGATCCGGATGACTTCAACGGGACCGTGGTCGTCGAGTGGCTCAACGTGAGTGGCGGCCTCGATGCGGAACCGGGCTTCATGTACAACCACCCGATGGTCCTGCGCGAGGGCTGGGTTTGGGTCGGAGTGGACGCGCAGGTGGTCGGGATCGAGGGTGGTGGAATCGCGGAGCTGTTGGGCGGCGGTGCTGCCACCACACAGATGTCGGAGGACTCCGACGGCACCCGCATGCCGGGTCCGCTCAAGGAGTTCGACCCGGAGCGCTACGGCTCGCTCGTGCATCCGGGCGATGACTACTCGTTCGACATCTTCTCGCAGGCGGGGCGTGTCGTTCGTGGGGAAGGCGGCGTCGGCGTGCTCGCCGGCCATCAGGGCGCGCGCCTGATAGAAT
>JAPPOT010000739.1 GCA_028817855.1 Myxococcales bacterium | reverse complement strand
GTCAGAACCCACTCCGCTCATGACACGCCGCACCTCCAGTCGGGGGCACCCTCAAGCAGCAGCACCGCCGCCCGCAGCTCGACGATTCCCTTTCGTTTTGGCGCCCCCCTATTCCACGTGGACGGGGAGGGATTGTTGTACCCGAAAGATGCTCTCGCCCCAGATCGGCGCCTCCTGCACCAGCTCCATGGAGCCGAAGCGCTTGACCAGCTCGCCGATCGCCACACGCGTCTCGAGTCGCGCCAGGTGCGCGCCCAGGCAGAAGTGGATGCCGCCGCCGAAGGCCAGGTGGCTGCGGCTGTCGCGCGTGATGTCCAGCTCGTCCGGGCGCTCGTAGACGCGCGGATCGCGGTGGGCCGAAGCGATGAACAGCAGCAGCTCCACGTCCTTGGGCACGAGCACGCCGTGCACCACCGCGTCCTCGTGGAGCACGCGACGGGTCGCGCCGATCGGTCCGTCGAAGCGCAGGCACTCCTCCACCGCGCGGTCGATCAGCTCGGGGTTGTCACGCAGCTTCCGCAGCTGCTCGGGGTGCAGAAGCAGCTGGCGCATGCCGTTGCCGATCAGACCGATGGTGGTCTCGAAGCCAGCCACCAGCAGGCCGATCGACTGCGTGAGCAGCTCCTCCGGCGAGAGACGGTCGCCGTCCTCGGTCGCGCGGATCAGCACGCTGACCATGTCGTCGCCGAGGTTGTCGCGTCGCTCCTCGATCAACTTGCTCATGTAGCTGCCCAGGCCCATGGCGGCCTCGCCCGCCAGCCTGCGCATCTCGTCCGTCATGCTTCGCGGTGCCAGCAGGTGGGTCACGCGCGCGGTCCAGTCGGTGAACTTGGGCCGGTCCGAGAGGGGGACGCCGAGCATCTCGCAGATCACGGTCGACGGAAGCGGGCGCGCCAGGTCATCGATGATGTCGATCGTGCCGTCGCCGCGGTCGGCCGCCTGCTCGAGCATCTGGCCGACCAGCTCGACCACGTGGGGCTCGAGGGCGGCGATCGCGGGTGGCGAGAACGCGCGGCTCACCAGCCGCCGCAGCCGCGTGTGATCGGGCGGGTCCTGCATCAGCATGAAGCGCCGCGGCATGGCCGACTCGTCCACGCCCGGCAGCTTGCCGTCGGTGGTGCGCACGCCGACCTTGAGCCCCTTGAGGATCGCGGTCACGTCCCGATGGCGCATGATGCGGAAGTAGCCCTCGGGGGTCTGGTGAACGGGCTGGGTCTCGCGCAGCTCGTTGTAGATCGGGTAGGGGTCGTCCCGCAGGTCCGTGCGGGTGGGCTCGAGGCCGAACCAGCCGACCGGAGCGGGGGGAGGGTTGGACTCGCCGGCCGCGGTCAAGGCCGCTGCTGGCGCCGTGGAGTGCGTTACCGACATTGTTGTAAGTATGTCACAGGGCGCGCGAAAGGTGTCGCACGTTCGCGCAATTCCCCGCGTTTTGCGCCTACTGCCGGCTACTTGCGCCTACGCCTGCGCACCCGCAGCAGCGCTGCGAGCGCGCCGATCACGCCAGCCAGGGCGCCGCTCGCGCCGCGGTGCCCGGGCGGCACCGTCGCGCAGCCGCCGCTGCCCTCGTCGTCGGAGCCGCCGCCGCTGCCCGCCGCGGTCTGGGTGGGCTCGTCGTCGCCGCTGCCGATCAGGTCGTCGAAGGAATCGTCGCTGTCCGGTGTCGAGGTGGGCTCGGGGGCGCCCGCGTCGGCGGGCTCGATGCAGCCACCGTCGGGCAGGGTGCCGGTCCCGACGCCAGCGTCGAAGTCGAAGGCGCAACCGCCACCCTCCTGCAGCACGCTCAGGTCGACGCCGTAGGGTTCGCACACCGGCGCCAGCGGGAAGTGGGTGACGCCGCAGTAGGCGCTGACGAGCTGGGTCTCGCAGGCGGCCAGCATGTCGACGCCGTCGCAGGCGACGAACTGCCCGACCTCGGTGAACTTGAAGGTCTCGGTCATGCGGCCGTCGGCCGTGCTGACCTGTCCTGCGGTGAAGCGCTGGCAGGCGAAGAGCGTGTCGGCGTCCACGTAGTGAAGGCAGCGCACGGGGAAGTCGCCCGTCAGCTGCGTCGGCGTCTCGCCGAAGTTTTCAGCGGTGTAGATGCCCTGCGGGCCGTCGGGGTCCGAGGTGCTGCCGGCGTCGCCGATCCACACGCGGCCGTCGGGCGCGATGGTCATGCCCCCGAACTCGACCAGGTCCAGGTAGTCGCTCCAGGTCTCGCCGCGGTCGCTGCTGACGATCACCTTGGTGCCGTTGTCGCCGTCGTCGAGCGTGGCGACCAGCCGGTCGGGGTTCGTCGGGTCCACGTCCTGCAGGCGCAGCGTCCCCTGGGCCTCGCCGAAGGCAAAGCTGGTCCAGGTCGCGGCGTCGTCCTCGGAGTAGCGCACCAGGTAGTTCGGCACCTGCACCGGCTCGCCGCCGATCTCCTCGGAGCCCGGGATCGTGCCGTCGAGAATGCTCTGGTAGATGCGGCGGTTGCCGTCGCCGAGATCGGCCACGCGGATGCGGCTGATCAGCACGAACTCGAGGCCGCCCACCTGGGCGAAGGCGCCGTCGCCCTCGCGCCGGTACAGACCGTTGTCGCTGCCCTCGTTGCCACTGGAGGTCACGATGTAGATCGCCTCCGGGTCGAGCGGGTCGTTGTAGACGTCGCTCACCCACTGGCCCTCGAACTGCGGATCCTTGTTCCAGCCGCAGGTCTTGCCGTCGTCCTGCCACAGGCCCTGGAAGATCCCCATGAAGAGGGTGCCGTCGCTGCCGAAGCCGAGCGGCCCCGCGCGCGTCAGGGCGGGATCGATCGCGCTGTTGCACAGCAGGGAGAAGCTGTTGCCGCCGTCGCGCGTGATGAAGATGCCCTCGCCGCCGTACAGGTAGCGCAGCGCGAAGACATCGGGGTCGCCCGGGTGCACCGCCAGCTGGGTCAGCTCCTCGACCGGCCCGGCCTCGGCCGCGTCCGCAACCAGGAACGTCACGAGGAGGGCTGCGATGACGGCGAGACGCGTGAGCTGCATGGGGTTCAGTATCGCGAGGGGGGCGAGCCTTGCAAGGCGGCCCACATCGAGGTGAGTGCCCCCAGGGGCCGCGTCTTTTCAGGGCTCGACGTCGAAGGCCTCACCCGCCACCCGATACGGCGTCTCGCAGCCGCGCACGGTGAAGCGGTAGCGACCGGTTGGCAGCGGTGCGCAGGCGCCGGGCTCGCGGCAGCCGCACTGGGCATCGCCGTGCGCAGCGCGCCACGGGGGTGGCCGCAGCTCGGCGCCGGGCACCAGCTCCACGCACTTGGGGGGCGCGCCCTGGCAGCTGTTGCGCAGGCTCAGCTGGCCGCCCGGAAGGGCGCTGAAGCCCCCCTCGGCGGCGCGCTCGACGGTGACCGCCGTGCTGAGCCGAACCGGACGCTCGTCGCGGTTCTGCAGCACCAGCTCGACGCCGTCGCGCCCGGGCTCGCCGCGCAGCTGCAGCACCGGAGGCGGCCCCGCGGGCGGCGGTGCGGCGCTGCCTGGCGGTGCGGTGGCACCCTCGCCGGTGGCCGCCGCCGATGGCCGCTCGTCCGGGGAGGCGCTTGGAGCCGTCGCCGCGCCACAGCCCTGGCAGCCGCCGAGCAGCGCGCAGAGGAGAGCAGGGGGGACCAGGCGGCGCACGCCCGCAGTCTACTCCGCTTGACGCCGGACGACAGCCGGTCTTCGATGCGCGCCGTGCCGGAGCCCCCCATGCGCGCCGCCCTGCTGCGCTTCTACGACGAGCGCGCGCGCGACCTGCCGTGGCGCCGCACGCGCGATCCCTACGCCATCTGGGTCTCGGAGATCATGCTCCAGCAGACGCGCGTGGACACTGTGCTCGGCTACTACGATCGCTTCCTCTCGCGCTTCCCCACGGCCGGCGAGCTGGCCCGGGCGAGCGAGGACGAGGTGATGGCGGCCTGGAGCGGGCTCGGCTACTACCGGCGCGCTCGCTTGCTGCACGCGGGCGTGCGCGAGGTGGTCGAGCGCTACGGCGGGCAGGTCCCGGAGGAGGCCGAGGCCCGCCGCGCGCTGCCCGGCATCGGTCGCTACACGGCGGGTGCGATCGGCTCGATCGCCTTCGACCGCGCCGAACCGATCGTCGATGGCAACGTGGCGCGTGTGCTGTGTCGCATCCACGGGATCGACCAGCCGCCCGAGCGCAGCGCGGTGCAGAAACGGCTGTGGGCGGAGGCCGAGAGGCTCGTCCAGGGGCCGAGGCCGGGCGAGCTCAACCAGGCCTTGATGGAGCTGGGAGCCACGGTCTGCACCAAGGCGAGCCCCGACTGCGGGCGCTGCCCGGTGCGAGCCCACTGCCAGGCCCATGCCCAGGGCCGCCAGGCCGAGCTGCCCCGGCCGCGCACGCGCAAGGCCCCGAAGCCGGTCGCGCTGGTCGCGCTGCTGGCGACCCGGGGCCGCGGCGCCGGCGCTCAGCTCGTGCTCACGCGCGGTGAGGGCTCGCTCTTCGGCGGCCTGTGGAACCTGCCGATGGCCGAAGGCCGCGGCCGTCGCGTCGCGCGCGCCCTGCAGGAGCAGAGCGGCCTGGCGGGGACGCTCGCGCTCCGCGCCGCCGGCGAGCTGGAGCACGTGCTGAGCCATCGCCGCATGCAGGTCCAGCTGTGGCGCATCACCGGCGCGCGCCCGAGCGCCGCTGGCAGCCTCGCCCCTCATCCGATCGCCACCGTGGGCGAGCTCGGTGTCTCCCGCCTCACCACGAAGGCCCTCGAGCAGCTCGGCCTCTGAGCTCCTCTCCCCGCCGCCCTCGGGTTGGCCTAGCGTCCCAGAAAGCCGGGGTCGAAGACCGTCGCGGTGTAGGAACCGCTCACAGGCGCGCCGTCGGTCGTGCTCGCCTGATCGAGTGTCAGCGTGCCCTCGCCCAGGATGCCCACCAGCATGCCGTCCTCGCCGTCGCGCTGACGCACGATCAGCCCGCGTGTGGAGGTGAAGTCCAGCGGCGTCTCGCCCGGTACCACCCCCGGCAGATCGGTCTGCACCAGGGCCAGCAGCGAGCTGCCGTCGAGCTGCTGCACGATCAGCAGGATGGTCGCCTCGAACTCGGGTGAGTCGGCGTTCTCGTCGATCCCAGCCAGCGCCGTGGTCAACCCGAGCGGGTTGGGCGTGTTGGTGAAGCTGGTGCCCGTCGGCGTGAAGCTTGCGCTGAAGCTGGCAGGGTTGACCGCCGGGTTGTCCAGGCTGTTCCAGGTCGTGCTGAAGGTGGCTGCCACCGTGCCCTGGGACTCGAAGCAGATGCTCTCGCGCAGCCCGTCGGCCGTCCGTGGCAAGCCCGCGGCCAGCTGATCGCGCACCTGCCCCTCGCGTGCCTCGATGAAGGTGCGCAGGTTCGCCACGCCGGTCTCGAAGTCCGCGCGCGCTGCGCCCGGAATGTGCGGTGCGATCAGCGCCTCCATGCGATCGATCTCGGCCAGGCGATCGTCCAGCCGGTAGTCGTCGAGCAGCGCCTCCATGTGAGCGACGTAGCGCGCGCGTCCCTGCTCGCTGTCGTAGATGCGACGGGCGACGATGCCCTGGGTGCGCACGACCGGCAGCGGGCGGCCGGCCCGCTCCTCCCCGTTGTCGAAGAGCTGGTCGATGCCCCAGGGCATGAAGACGAAGCGCCCATCGGCAGGATCGGCGTAGACGAAGAAGTTGTTGTTGTTGCTGCTGTAGCCGTCGCCGTGGCCGACCAGCGACTCGACTGCCCAGAAGCGGATGAAGCGCTCCACGTCGAGCAGCGGATCGATCGCATCGAGCACGTCGCCGCCGCTCGACAGAGCCGCGGTCAATGCGCCGATGTCGGCCTTGCCGGGGTCGGCCGAGGCGTTGGTCTTCTGCTCGAAGGTTCCGTCCCAGCCCGCGCGGAAGTCGCTCAGGGTGCCCTCGTAGAGGTTGCCCCCGTCGCTGTCGAAGTGCTCGCGCAGGAACGGCTTCTTGACCGACTCGATGTGGCTGTAGACGCCGAGGTACTCGCCGTTGACGAAGACGCGGGCGAAGTTGCAGCGCGGCGCCGGCACGCCCGCATCGCTGAAGAACTGGTAGCCCAGGCACTGGTTGAGGTGACCCTGGTCCTGCTTGTTGTTGTTGAGCGTCATGCGCCGCATGCCCGACAGCGTCTGGCCGGCGACGTACTCACCGAAGTCGAGCTTGAGTGAAGGCTTGTCGTAGCTGAGCGAGCCGAAGAAGCCCTTCTTGCGCACGCCCACGTCGTCGATCGTCTCGCCGTCGACGCTCACGCTTCCGCGCACGAAGGTGAAGGGGCTGCCGAAGGGATCGGCCAGGCAGTCGTCGCCGCCGAAGATCTCCAGCAGCGAGCGGCCCTGTGCGCGGATCGCCTCCCAGTCGTCTGCCGCAAGCTCGATGCGGACTTCGAGCACGCGGTCCGGCTCGAAGAAGGGCGCCGCCGCGTCGACCTGGGGAGCAGGGTCTGGCGTGGTGCCTGCGTCGCCCGCCGCCTCGGGCATCCCCTGCGGCGTGGGCTCGTCTTCGTCGGACGTGCCGCCGTCGCTTCCGGGACCGGCTGCCGTGTCCATGACGGCGTCGTCGATTTCCGTGTCCGGTGCGCTGTCATCGGCCGCGTCGTCGTCGCCGCAGCCGGCGATCAGCCACGCCAGCACGAGCGCCAACCCGCATCCCGCGCGAATGCACATCGCTCCATTGTCGGATGCGTGCGGCGATGCTGTCGAGCGCTCCCAGCGACGCAAGCGCTCGATTCGGCTGGAAAAAGGCGGGCGCGACTTTTTTCGCTACAATTCGTCGGTGGGCCTGTTTGATCTGGATTCGGAGTTGCTCCTGCGGCTGCTGCTCGCAGTTGTTTACGGCGGCGCGCTCGGCTTCGAGCGGGAGGCCGCGGGCCGTGCCGCCGGGCTGCGCACGGTGATCTTGG
>JAPPOT010000076.1 GCA_028817855.1 Myxococcales bacterium | reverse complement strand
CTCGTGGTGCTGTGGGTCGCGGGGTGCGGGGTTCAGGCGGGGGAGGAGTACCTCGGCGAGCCGCTGCTGGAGATGCGGGGGCAGGCGGTGGTGGCGGCGCTGACGGGGGGGCAGCCGATCGAGCCGGCGCTGTGCTTTCGGCACGAGACCGACGAGGTGATGGACCTCACCAAGATGTCGGCCGAGGTGGCGGAGGTGTTCGCGCTGTCGCCCGAGCTCCAGGCGGCCCGTGCCATGGGATCGGCGGACGTGCCGGTGCGGGTGGCCGAGGCCCACATCGTGTCGGTGGAGAGCCTGGGGGAGTTCCCGTCACACTTCGAGGTGGCGGTCTACTCCCCGCCGCCGGAGGTGGTGGCGACGGCCGCCTTCGAGGGTGAGCCGCGCAAGGCGGTGGGTGAGGTGTGCGCAGCCCTGAGCGGCTACGGGCCGATGACGCACGAGGTCGCCATCTCGGGGACCGCCGGCTTCTGCAGCGACACCGAGTGCGCGGGACGGGTCGGCGTCGTCACCCGGGACGGCGAGCGCAGCTATGCGAAGGCCTATCGCTGCCCGGCGGGCGTTCCCTACTACGACCCGGGCCGGTGCACCGAGACTTCCGCGGGCGACGAGACGCTGCTCTTCGAGACCTACGCCGAGGGCGTGGTCGGGGCTGCGCGCGATCCGCTGATCGTCTACCTCGCCGACGACGCACCTGCGGGGAGCTTCGCCGCATGGGACCTGGGCGCGGCCGAGGGCCTGGCGGCGGGCTACCACGTGTTCGAGCAGCCCACGCCCGACGCGATGAACATGCGCTTCCGGTGCCGCGACGCGATCTTCAACTCGACGGCCTATCCCGAGATCGAGGAGGTCTACGGCGACCGCATTCGCGAGGAGCTCGGAGAGGGGTACGAGCTGGCCTTCCTCCCCCATGCCGCGGCGATCGAGGACGGCGCGTTCGTGGTCAAGCGCCTGCCGGACGACGTGGTCGCGGGCGCCCAGCGCATCCTCGCCGAGTACGAGATGGCGACCTGTCCGATGCCCGAGGTCAACGAGCTCGAGCCCGTCGCCGACGAGATCGCGTTGACGATCGACGTCTACGACGAGGCCTTCGTCGGTTGGCCGGGCGACCCGAGGGCAAGCGGCGGCCCGACCATTCCGTGACGCTGACCCGCGACGACCATGAAGCGCTGTACCGAAAGCACGCGCCCGCTGCCTTTCGCCGCGCGCAGCGCATGCTCGGCAGCGCGGCGGATGCGGACGAGGTGGTGCACGAGGTGTTCCTGCGCCTGTTCGAAGGGGCCTCCACCTTTCTGGGGGCCAGCAAGTTGAGCACGTACCTCTACAGCGCGGTCACCCACGCGTGCCTCAACCGCATCCGCAACGACCGCACCCAACGACGGCTGCAGGGCGAGCGCGCCCACACCATACCGCCGCATGATCCGGGCACGCGGCCCGAGTGGACGGTCGCCGCGCACGACCTGCTGCGGCGCTTGCCGGATCCGCTGGCGGCGGTCGCGGTCTACTACTACCTGGACGAGCTGTCGCAGCGCGAGATCGCCGAGCTGCTCGGCTGCTCCCACGTGCACGTCGGCAAGCTGCTGCGGCGCGTCCGCTCGTTGGCCGAGGAAAACCGGAGGGCATCGTGCTGACCCACTCACGCGGGCCCGAGTGCGTGTCCGACCTGACCCTGGACCGCTGGCTGGCGGAGGAGGAACCGACCGAGGCGCAGGACGCCAGCGCGCAGGCGCACCTCTCGAGCTGTGCGCGCTGCGCCCTGCGCCTGCAGGAGATGACCGCGAGCCGGGAGGCCTTCCTGCGCAGGCAGCCGTCCTGGCAGGGGCTGCGCGCCGCCCACGGAGGTGGGCCGGCAGCGGCGCCGTCGCGGAGCGGCGAGCGCGACGGTGACAGACGCCGCCGCGCGCTACGCTGGGGGGCGCTGGGTGGCCTGGCCGCGGCGGCGCTCGTGTGGATCGCCTTGCTGCCGGGGGTTCCAGAGCCTCTGCTCGACGGCGTTCGCACCAAGGGACGCGGCTCCATCGGTGCCTACGTCAAGCGCGGCGATCACGTGTCGCGGGTGGTCGATGGCGACGTGGTGCGCCCGGGCGACCGCCTGCGCTTCGTGTACTCGACCACCGAGCCGGTGCACTTCGGGCTGCTGCATCACGACGGGGTGACCGCGAGCATCCACTACCCGCTCGCGACGGATGCCGCCGTGGCCAGGCCCGGCCGCGATGTCCCGCTGGGCTTCAGCGTCCGCCTCGACGCGGCGGGCCGCCACGAGCGGCTCTTCGGCCTGTTCTGCAGCGAGCCGGTCGCGCTGGAGCCGCTCCGCGCGGAGCTGGAACGGACCGGGCAGCTCGCTCCGCCGGCCGGCTGCCAGGTCGACGCGCTCGCCCTTCGGAAGGGAGCTGCGCCCTGAGCCGCGCCTGGATGCTCGTGCCGGTGCTGTGCCTCTACGCCACGTCGGCGCAGGCGCGCATCGAGCGTTTTGCCGTCGTCGTCGGCAACAACCACGGCGACGCCTCCGATCATCCCCTGCGCTACGCGGAGGATGACGCCGCACGCGTGCACAACGTGCTCGTGCAGCTGGGCGACGTGTCGCCCACCAACGCGGTCCTGCTCCAGGGGGAGTCCGCCGACCGGGTGCGCGACGCGCTGCTCCAGATCAACGGGCGCATCCGCGACATGCGCGAGGACCCGAGCGTCGAGGTCATGCTCTTCGTCTACTACTCGGGGCACGCGGACGCCCGCGCGCTGCGCCTGGGCGGGACGCGCCTGACGCTCGCGGAGCTGCGGCAACACGCGCACGGCTCTGCCGCCAACCTTCGCCTGGTGGTGCTCGATGCCTGTCGCTCGGGCGCGCTCACGCGTGTCAAGGGGGGGCGGCGCGAGGCGCCGTTCGCGCTCACCGACCCGCAGGAGAAGTTACCGGGAAGCGGCTTCGCGTTTCTGACCGCGAGCTCCGCCAGCGAGGACGCGCAGGAAAGCGATGCCCTGCGCGGGGGGTTCTTCACCCATGCCTTCGTGTCCGGCCTGCTCGGCGCGGCGGATGCGGACGGCGACGGCATGGTCGTGCTGGACGAGGTCTATCGCTACGCCTACGGGGCCACGCTGCGCGCGACCAGCCGCACCTTCGCGGGCACGCAACACCCGACCTTTCACTACGAGCTGCGCGGGCGGGGGCGCTGGGTGCTGACCCGCCCGGCGGCCCATGCCCACCAGCGCGCGACCATCGTCGTGCCGCCGAAGCTCGGCTTTCTCTTCATGCGCGGGGCGGAAGACGGCCCGGTGATCGCCGAGCTGGCCCCGAGCCGTCGCAGGCGCCAGCTGAGCCTGCCGCCGGGGCGCTATTTCGTTCGCGTGCGCGCGCCCGAGGTCCTCTACGAGGGCACGATCGACACAAGGCCGGGGCGCACGAAAGCGATCGACACCGGCGCGATGTCGCGCATCGACTACGCCCGCCTGGTGCGCAAGGGCGGGGACGGCAAGACGAGCACGCACGGACCCGAGGTGGGCGCGAGCGTGCGCTCCGCGCTCGCCAACTCCTCCAAGCCCTGCGTGGGCGCGCTCGTCGGCTACGGTCTGGAGCTCAGCAGCTTCGGCGTCTCGGGGCGGATCGGCACCTGCTTCAGCGAGCTGCAGGCGGCGGGCCCCCAGGCCTCAGTGCGCGCCCACGACGCCGCCCTACGACTGCACTATGCGTGGGATCTGCCCGCCGTGACACTGCTGACGGGGTTCGGGGCTGGGCTGTCGATCTTCGACCAGCGCTTCGAGACGCGCGGAAGCGCCCCGACGCGTGTGTCGGTGGCGCCCTTCGTGGCGCTCGGCCTCGGCGCCCGACTCGGCCTCTCGCGCGGCTGGTACCTGGGGCTCGACGCCGATGGGCAGACCCACTTCCTGCGGATCATTGATCCCGCCGAGCCAACCGACCCGCTTGTCGTCGGCTTCGCCGTACGCACGAGCGCGCTCGTCGGCAAGCAGTTCTAGCGCGGCTCGGAGCGAGCCGCACTCGCTCGCGCCCGCGGCGCTCGGGGTCGGGGCGCAGAATCGCGTTGTGATCTTGAAAGGATTCGGGGGACGGGGCGTGCGATTTGTTGCCTGGTGGGTGAGGTGGCGGAGGACAACATGAGGCAACGGTACGGGACCTTGGCGGTGGTCGCGGCGGCACTGATCGCATGCTCGAGTGACGACGGTGCGGCGGGCACCCAACTTGCGGACGTGCCGACCGGGCCGAACCCGGACACGGCGGCGCCAGGTGGAGACACGATGGCTCCCGGGCCCGCAGGCCCCACCGACCCGACGCCGGGCAATACCGGCGCCCAGGCCACGCCCGGCAACACGGGCGACGAGCCCGCGCCGGGCGACACCGGCGGTGCGGGGATGGACGGCGCCACCGAACCGGGGATGGACGATGGAAGCGGCGATGACCCGGCGGGCGATGACCCGGCCGGGGACGACCCCCCGACGGCCTCGGCCGGCTGCGGTCCCGCCACGACGCACTCCGCGGCAGAGCTCGGCGACACCAACAATCTGGGCCCATTCACGCCGACCCACGTCGAGAACACCGGGCCCAGCGGCTCAAGCTGGATCTACCACCCCCAGGAGCTCGGCATGGACGGCATGGTGCATCCGGTCTTCCAGTGGGGTCCGGGTGCCGGCACCGGACCGTCGAACTACCTCGACCACCTGAACCTGCTCGCGTCTCACGGCTTCGTGATCATCAGCCAGGCCTCCACGCAGAGCGGCAAGGAGGCGCTCGACTGGATCCTCGCGGAAAACGAGAGCGCGGGAAGCATGTGGCACCAGAAGCTCGACACCGAGCGGGTGGGCCGCGGTGGCCACTCGATGGGCGCGCTGCAGTCGTTCTCCGAAGCCGACGATCCGCGGCTCAAGCTCTACGTGCTGGTATGCGGCGGCGCCAACGGCGGCACGGGCGCGGCAAACATCGACGACCCGGCGATCTTCCTCGGGGGCGAGGGCCTGGGCGACACGCGCAACTTCGAGCCCGACTACGCGGAGACGACCGGCCCGACGGTCTTCATCCGGCACACCAACACCGACCACATCTTCTGCGCGAGGGACAACCTCGGCCCCTGGGTCGCGTTCATGCGCTGGCAGTTCTGCGGCGAGGACCAGTGGAAGCAGGAGTTCGAGCCGGGCGGCACCTACTGCATGGGCGAGTGGGCCGCCTGCGAGACGAAGAACCTGTGAGCGGCCGCAGGGCGTGGGCGTGAGCGCTGCCCTGGCGGCCCACGCGCAGGGGATCGGCTTGGCGGGGCATCCGTAGCCCGGGCTAGCTGGCTGTGGTAAGGGCAGCTTGCAGCCATCCAGGCTATCGTCCTGCACCGTGGAAACCCTGGCCCAGGCGGACGCGCAGCAGTTGCCCGCGTCACCGGACGCGATGACGCCCGGCTGGCTCAACGCGGCCCTCGCAGGAGTGGAGGGCTTCGACAGTCCCATCGTGGGGCTCACGACCACGAACGTGGGGGCCGGCCGTGGCTTCACCTCCGATCTGGTGCGCGTGGAGCTGGAGCTCGAGCGGCCCGGAGCGTCTCCGAGCACCCTGATCGCGAAGTTCAGCACCGGCGCGTCCCACACTCGCGACCTGATGAAGGTGGCCTATGCCCGCGAGTCCACGTTCTATGCGCGCTTCCAGGCCGACGCGCCCGTTCGCTCTCCTCGCTGCTACTTCGTGGCCTACCAGCCCGAGCAGGTGCGCTACGTGCTGCTGCTGGAGGACCTGGGCCACCTGGACGGGGGCGACCAGATCGAGGGAACGAGCGACGCGCGCGTCGAAACCGCAGTGCGCCAGCTCGCGCGACTGCACGCGCACTTCTGGAACCACCCCGACCTGCGCACGGCCCTGCCGCGGGCCCAGGACGACATCGACTTCGAGAGCGCGCGGGAGCTGTTTCGCGAGGGTCTGGGCGAGCTCAGGCGGACGCATTCCGCCCGCTACCCGCGGTTCCTGGAGATCGCCGAGGTGCTGCTCGGGATGCTCAGCATCGAGGGCTTCGATCCGAAGCTGCTGCGCCCCGGGCGCGGCGACCACACCCTACTTCACGGTGACTACCGACTCGACAACATGTTCTTCGGGGACGAGGATGGCGCGATCACCTTCATCGACTGGGTCGTGCGAGCGGGCCGGGGTGGTGGTGACCTGGGCTATTTCCTGTTCCAGAGCCTGACCACCGAGCAGCTGCACGCCCACGGCTCGGACCTGATGAAGCTCTACCATCGCACCCTCCGGGAGCACGGCGTCCACCGCTACAGCCTGCGCAAGGTGCGATCGGACTGCGAGATGGTTCTCGCCCAGCTCGTGAGCAATCAGCTCATCCCCCAGGCCGCGATCGCGCGAGCCCGTGAAGGCAGGGTCGGGACGCATGAGCCGGTCGAGGGCGATGGCCCCGAGGCGCTGCGAGCGCGCGTCGAAGCCTTGCTCGCGACGGTGGTGGACAATGATCGCGCGGTGCCCCTGTTCGAGACCCTCGCGGAGCGGCTGGAGGCGGCCCTGGAGGTGCACCCACGGGTCATCTGGCGGGTGCGCATGGCGGTCCTGCTCATCCGCGCCCAGATCCTGTGGCGGCGCATGCTCGGGCGCCGCTGACCTCCTCGACTTCCGCTGCCTCCGCAGCGGGGGTTCCGAGCCCACCACGTTCCCAGAGCCCACCACGTTCCCAGAGTAGATTCTTGGAGTCTGTAGGCAACTGCAGCCAGTGATGTCCGATGAGCGGGCATGAGCCATCCACGCAGATCCGTTCCTGGCGGCACCTATCTAGTGACGCACACCACGGTGATGAGCCTGTTTCTGCTCGTACCCAGCAAGGTCGTCAACCAGTAACTGTTCACGCCCGGGCATTTTCTTGCGCGAGACGGATGGACGGGCGGATCC
>JAPPOT010000367.1:16098-25461 GCA_028817855.1 Myxococcales bacterium | reverse complement strand
GCGCGGACGACGGTCCCAGGGCCGTGGACACCACTCCGCCACCCGAGGTGGTGGAGATGCTGGAGCCAGATACCGATTGGGAGGCGCTCCAGCTCATCTTTCCCGTGATGTACTCGGCCTACGATGGAGTGCACCTCTTCCAGGTGCCGGCGCGCGTCGATGGCGCGACCGTCGAGCTCGGCGACTGGCAGGCGATCCCCGCGAGCGCCGCTTCCTTCGATCCGGATCCGGAGGGTGGTGGCGTGATTATCACCGTACTCGAGCCCGAGCCGGAGATCACCATCGCCGTGTCTACCGGTGGCATCGGGGGCACGGCACCGCTCCACGTGACCGAGTCCACGCCTCAGGAGTGGGAGGCGGGCGAGGCGCGCTACAACAATGGCGTCGACTACATGCTTCCGATGTTCAACTTCCTCGATCTCTTCGATCCCAACTTCGTGCCGCCGCCGACGCCGACGGACCTGGCGTGCAACAACTGCCATACGACCGGCGCCAAGTACTTCGAGATCCAACACACGCCCGCGCAGCTCGGCTACGTCTCGGATGAAGAGCTTGGCATCATCTTCACTCAGGGAATGAAGCCCCAGGGCGTCACCTACTCGCTGCTGCCGATGGAGCTCGAGTATCTTTACCCGGAGTTCCACACCTGGGATGCAGACGAGTCGGAGATCCGCGGGCTGATCGTGTACCTCCGATCCCTGACCCCGGAGCTGCAAGGCGAGATCGTGCTGCCCGACTCCTTCGGCGTCCCCCCAATGCAGTAGCTGGCGCGAGCTGGTCCCACGGGGGCAGCTGTCGTGCGCGGTGTGTCGCGCCGCCGGTGGGCCGCGCTTGGCGTGGCCTTCCGTGCGATTACCTGACTGGGGATGGACAGAGCGGCGCAAGCTGGTGCCAGGCTCGCCCCCGACCCAGCCCTCGTGCGGATCAAACGGGTCGCCACCGGGCTGGCATTCGTCGCCTATCCCCTGATGTCGGGCGTCGCCTTCCTCGCGCATCCGAATCTGCGCAGCCTCGAGGTCACCCGGGATGTAACCGCCAAGGTCGGCGAATTTCACAACAACCCGCTCATGCACTTCGGCCACTTCATGATGGTGCTCGCCGTGCCACCGCTGATTGCCGCCATCGTGCGACTCATGACCATGCCCACCGGCCGCGATGCGTGGCTGGGGTTCGTCGGAGGCGTGATGGCGGTGTCGGGTGCGGTGGTGCTCGTGATCCAGAAGACAGCGCTTTGCCTGGTCATGAGCGCGTTCGACACGGTGCCGGGCGACGCCTACGCAGGGCTGCTCCCCGGGATCGAGGCCCTGTTCGACCTCGAGGGGTACCTCGCGATCGTCTTCCTCTTGCCGTTGCTGCCCCTCGGAGTGCTGGTTCAGGCGGTGGGCCTCTACCGCTGCGTGGCGGTGCCACGCTGGCAGAGCGTCGCAATGATACTCGCGATGGTGGGCCTCGGCGTGTCCGCCGCCATCGACATCGATCTCTTCGGCCTCGTGGCCACGGTCCTGCTGGCGGTCGCTTGGTTTCCCCTGGGGCTGAAGCTGATCGCCCCCGAGACGCGTCCCATGCGCCCGGACTGCTGAGAACCTTCCGACTCGGCATTCGCTGACTTCGAGACAAAGGTCGCGAGCCAGCCCTGCGGCGAGGTGCCTCGCCGCTTGCGACTGCTCCGCGAGCGCCCTTACAGTCCGCCTCCGGAACGTCGATGGACCCTCTCGCCCACACGCTGGCCGGCGCGACCCTGGCGGAGACCGGCCTCCGGCGTAGCTCGCGTCTGGCCACTCCCGCGCTACTGATTGGCGCCAACCTGCCCGATGTCGACGGCATCGCCTCGCTGATGGAGCCGGACGTCATGTACGCCTTTCGGCGGGGCTGGACGCACGGGGTGCTGGCGATGGTCGTGCTGCCGTGGGTGCTGTGGGGGCTGCTGCTGCTGTACGCGCGCCTGCGCCCCAATGCGCGCGATGGTCCACCGCTGAGGCCCTGGAGGCTGCTCGCGATCGCCTACCTGGGCGTGCTGACCCATCCGCTACTCGACTGGCTCAACAACTACGGTGTGCGCCTGCTGATGCCCTTCGACGACAGCTGGCACTACGGCGATGCGCTATTCATCGTGGACCCGTGGATGTGGTTGTCGATGGCGAGCGCTGTGGTGTTGGCGCGGACCAGCCACCGGCTGGTGCTCGCGGGCTGGGTACTGCTCGCCGTGCTGACGAGCGCAGCCGTGCTCGGCTCCGGCGCGGTCCCTCTGGCCGGCTGCATCGTGTGGGTGGTGGCCGTGCTCGCGATTGCCATCGCCCGCGCCAGCCAAGCGGCCCGCTCCCGCGCCCGCGCGGTGGCCCGGGCGGCGCTGGCCTTCCTCGCGCTCCACATCGCAGCCAACCTGGCGATCACCGCGCTCGCGCGCGAGGAGGGGAGGCGGTGGGCCGTCGCGCAGGGGATGAACGTCGAGCGGGTGGTCGCCGGCCCCATCGCGGCCAATCCGTTGAAGCGGGACGTGATCGTCCTGGCCGGGGGACACTACACCTTTCTGTGGGTCACCCTCCTCGGTCCCGAGCGGGTCGTCCGCGGACACGCGCCGATCGCGGTCAACGACAGCCCCCAGGCGCGCCGGGCATTGGCAGCGCCCGGCATCGAGGGCTATGCGCACTGGCTGCGGCTGCCGGCCTTCGAGCTCGAGCCGACCGCAGCGGGGACCCGCGTGTGGGTGCGGGACGTCCGCTACAGCCGGATGCGTGCCGGCATTGGCCGTGCCTACGTCGAATTCGACCTGGCCGGACAGCCGATCCAGACGTGGGTCAACCACTGAGCGAGGCGCCTGGCCTGCAACAGCCCGCGGGGCTCACATGCCGGTGGCCGCGTCTCGACGACCGTCTGGCCTGCTAGAAGAGGTGCTCGCCGTCCAGCTTCGAGGCTTGCCTCAGCCACTTGGCCCAGAGCTTCGCGTCCAGCGCCTCGTTCTCGTGCACGTGGACGTAGCGCGTCCCCGGGACCTTGGAGTCGACGGGCGGCGGCGGGCGCAGCGAGCTGCCGTTGAGGAAGGTCACCTTCACGTACTTCGCGAAGCAGTGGAACGAGAGAAACCAACCTCGACCCTCGACGCCGTAGAAGGGCGAGTTCCACCGTACCGCCTTCCGTACCCGGGGCAGCGTGGCCACGACCAGCGCGTCGAGCTGGCGGCCGACGTCCCGCTTCCAGTCAGGCATGGCATCGATGTAGGCCTGCACGGGCGCGTCGCCGTCGGCCTTCGAGATCTGGGGGTTGCCGCCCTAGAGCAGCTTGACCTTGGCGCTACCGCGCTTGACTCGTGCTTCCTTTGCACGCTTCGTGGTCTTCTTCTTCGACGCGCGTGGCGCCGCGCTGGTGCCGGTGGCGGCAGCGGCCTCCTCGGAGAGCTTGATCCAGGAACGCTTCTTGGTGGCCGGGATCAGCGCCCGGTTCTTCATGGTCTTTCCGGTTCCTGGGTCGAAGGGCAGGCCTCGCCCGGCGCCGATCAGGGCCTCCACTCGATCGGGAGGCAGCGTCAGCAGCAGGTCGCCCTTGTAGAACATGGCGAACATCTTCCCCCGGGCCTTCAGGCCCTGAGCGCCTCGTCCCGCGCTGACCGTCACCCCAGCGACGTTCTCGAAGTGAGCCCTGATCGATGCGTACGGGTCAGGCACGGCAGCACCTCCGGCGTGACGATACCACGCCGCTTCAGGCTCGGCTCGGTGTGCGGATGCAAGGCCTCAGAGCGGCAGGCGTGCGCAGTCGAGCTCGCCCAGGGCGCGTAGCTGCGCCACCTCGGCGACACCGTTCCCTTCCTTGCGTAGTGTGAAGCGGATACCGTCGAACTCGGCGTTCAGCCTCGTGGTGAAGCTACGCGGAGCCCACGACTCGGATGGCTCGAGCTCCCTCTCGTTCTCGATCAGTCCGTCGTCGTCGTAGTCGAACGTGAAGACCAGGTGGGCGTCCGCCTCGATTCGGGCGAGCATGGACACCTCCACGCAGCCGACCCGATCGTCGATCTCGTCGTTCCATTGACTGATCGCCGTGCCTGGGGTCTCGAAAGAAATGGCATGGTCCCTGGGGTGCCAGCTTCCGATTTGCTCGATCTCACCCGCCACCTCCCAGGCACACGGCGCGTCGTCGCACCACCGGTCGACGTAGTAGTTGTCGAGCAACTCCTGGGGACCGCAGGCGGTGAGCAGCAGGCACACCACTGCGAGAAGAAACGGGGTTCGCGCGCTCATGGCCACATGCTCACGCGGATACCGGCGAGGAACATCCCCCCTCCCAGGTCGTGTTGTTGGCCGAGATCGTTCTCGAGCCCGCCCGCGCTGATGTAACGTCCCTCGAAGACGAAGCCGAAGTGGCGCACGGGCATCACGATGATCCCGGCACCCACGGCGAAGTACGCACTGGTGAAGTCTTCTTCGAATTCCTCGGTGTCCTCGTCGATGGGATCGAACGGCTCCTGAGGGAATGGCGGGGAGACGACAATTTCGTCGAAGCGTGTCGATCCAAAGCTCATGCCCGCCCCAGCTCGCGCAAAGAGCGTTGCGAGGCGCGGTCCGACCAGCGCGTAGTCCGCCTGCAGGAAGGCGCCGACGCCGTGGCTGGTCCACGCGAAGTCCTGTGTCAGCCCCGCGTTCTCGCGCCGGAACAGGCTCCCGTCGAGGTTGACGTAGCCGACCCCGAGGGCCAGGTGTGGATGCAGCCTTCGTCCTGCCGAGGCGCTCACGCGCCCCACGTCGGTGGACTCCCGCTGGAAGTGAAAGGTGCGGAGCGTGTCGAGGTAGGCGTTGCCCCGGTCGCCTCCTCCCAGGCCCACCTGGAGCTCGACGAACCAGCTCTCATCTTCGCCAGCCTCCTCTGGTTGTGCGGAACTCACGCTCCCGTCGTCCTTCGGGCCCTGCTGGGCGGCTGCGTTTTGCGGCGCGATGCCCAGCAGCAGGGCCACACAGACGAGCGAGCGCGACATCCATGTCCCGCATCGCCTCAACGGATCCTGGAATTTCGCCATGTGCACCCCCGTCACGCCAATTTCGTCGTGGTCTCGTCCAACCGCTGCAATCGGCGTGCCGAGCTCGTCGCTGGCGGCCTCGGGTCCTGCCGGGGACGGACGACAAAGCCCGGCCCAAGCGTGAAGGCTGGAGCCGGGCTCTGGCTTCGTGGGACGCAGCGCGCCGCGTCCCGTCAGGCTGCGTGCACTCGCGTCACATGCAGACGCTGCCGCAGCTCATCGCGCTGCAGTCGCCGACCGCGGTGGCCGCCGTCAGCGGTCCCCCGCCCATGTAGCCGGCGGCGGCCGCGATCTCCGTCATGCACGGTGTGAGGCACTCGGTGCCGCTGACGCCGTTCGCGACACAGCAGTCGATCACGGCGCCGCACAGCCGCGCCGCCATGGCGTCGGCATTGCCCTGGCAAGCCGTCAGCTCGTCGAGGCAGCCACCCATCGCGTTCGGCGTGCAGCTGCACGCCTGGCACTCGGGCGCGGACGTGGACGGCATCCCCATGCACGCCGTGTCCGGCATGTTCGGCGCCGCTCCGGTGGCACCAGGCATGCCCCCGGTGGTACCCGCCGCCGGGCCGGTGGCGGGTGGCATGGTGGTATCGGCCCCCGGGGCCGCTGGCATGCCCGCGGCGCCGCTGTCACTGCTGTCGTCGCCACAGCCCAGTGCTCCCGCGCAGGCGACGATGCACGCTCCGATCAGAATTCCACGTCCCATAGCCCCTCCGTTCTCAATTGCACCCATGACCAGCCACCTCGGCGGCAGAGCCTCGATGTGGTAGTGCCCTCGCCGGAGGAGTGTCAAGACGGCGACGTTGCGAGCCCGGCGAAACTCGACGGCGACCGGCGCTCTATCCTAGAAGCTGCACGATTTGCGCGGTGTATGTCCGGCATGGTCAACCTCTACGCGCACGCCACGCGCGTCTAGCAGAGCGAGCTCCCCGCGCTCACGGCCTCGCTACCCGGTGTGGCCCGCGGCGGCCGGTACTCGCGCTTGCTGCACGATGGCCGTGGCGATGACCGCGTCGAAGCCGAGGCAGGCGATGGCGTACCGCAGCGGAAGCACGGGGTCTGCTGCGGCCTGGGCGGCCAGATCCCAGGCGACGTGGAGGGCCCAACCCGCGGCGAGCCAGGCCGGTGCACGCCGCACGCCCAACGTCGCGAGCATGCCAAATGGTGCGAGGCCGGCGAGCTCCAGCAGGACTGCCTGCGCCGTCCCCACGACCAGCGCGGCGGCGACATAGATCAATGCCGCGCAGACCAGGCCCCCGCCAGGACCACGACTTGCCGTGCGCCGAAACGTCGGGAGAAGCGCACGTAGCCCCACGCCGAGGTCAGGCCGAGGGGTAGGGCGGCGATCTCGAGCCACGACATTCAGCCACGCTAGCACGTGGCGGCGCGCCCGGCTCCGGCGGTGCTGGTGCCGTGACAACGATTCTCTGATCGGCCGGACTCGTTCCGACCGCGCGTGGCGGTGTTGCGAATGCTCGGCGTACCTGCGGGTACGCCTGCGCTTCGCGGCTTGCCACGCCCGCCCGGCCCGTCGCCAGAACCGACCAGAACATCGTTGTCACGGGACTCAGCGCAGCCAATAAGTGCAGCGAGGCGTCGTCCGACGGTGTAGATTGGATGGATGGCGACCGCGGATGTTGCGCAGGCCCTGGCTGCGATTGCGGAGCAGGCCGAGAGCCCGGCCAGCTACGAGCGGCGGACACTGGCGTGCCTGCAGTCACGGATCGAGTTCGACGTGGGTTTCTTCGTGCGGTCGAGCGCGGTCGGTCCCGGGCCGCTCGACGTGGATGGCGAGACGCTGGAAGCCACACGGCGCGCCTTCCCCGCCTACGGTCGGGAGATGCTGCCGGTGGTCCGCGAGGCGAGCCGACACGGGGTGGCCGTCGACCAGGAGGTGCTGGGCACGGCCGCGCTTCACAAGTCGCGGGTCTACCGGGACTTCATGGCGCCCCAGCGCGGTCGTTGCACGCTGATCGCGCCGCTCGCGCTGCACGGGCGCACGCTCGGCATGCTGGTGCTCGGGCGTCGCCAGGCTGGCTTCCGCCGCAGCGCACAGACGGAGCTCCGGGCGCTGTTGCCCACGCTGCGTCTGTGCGACGCCGTGCATGCGGCGACCGCGCTGATGGCGGGGCTCTCGTCCCGCGAGCAGGAGGTCCTGCAGTACCTGTGCCTCGGCTACACCAACGCGGAGATCGCGCGCGCCTGCGGGACCTCGATCAACACGGTCCGCAATCAGTTGCAGAGCGTGTATCGGCGCCTCGGCGCGACCACGCGTGCGGAGGCCGTCGCCCTGGCCCTGGGCGGCGCGCCATAGTCCGAGCGGACCATGGCAGCGTGCCCGCCGGGCTCGCATGCTGGCGGCGATGCTCGAGCTTCACACCATGGTCCCGGCCTTCGGCCTGCCCACGTTCACGCCCTTCGGTCTCAAGTTGATCGCGTACATGCGGTTGGCCGGGCTCGACTTCCGCGTGGTGGAAGAGGTCGACCCGCGGCGCGGCCCCAAGGGCAAGTTTCCCTGGCTGGTCGACGGTGACGCGACCATTGCCGATTCCGACTTCGTGGTCCGCCACCTGGTCGCCCATCACGGTGCCGATCTCGACGCGGGGCTGTCGGTCGCACAGCGCGCGCACGCCCATTCCCTGCGGCGCATGGTCGAGGAGAGCCTGTGCTTCTGCATCCTCTACTATCGCTGGCTGGAGGACTCGACGTACCGGGCCGCGACCGAGGTCGCCTTGGCGTCGATGGCGCGACCCGTGCGAGGCGTGGTGCGCCCCCTCATCCGCCGGCGCATTCTTCGGGATCTCTGGGGTCAGGGCATCGGCCGACACAGCGCGGCCGAGGTGGCCGAGCTGGGCGGGGAAGATCTGGAGGCGCTGTCGGCAGGTCTGGACGCCGCGCAGGGGTACTTGCTAGGTGCCGAACCCACCGCCGTCGATGCCTCCGCCGCGGGCTTCCTCGCGGTGCTGCTCTACCCGCCCTTCGACAACCCCCTCAGGCGCAGGCTCGAGCGCCTGCCGAATCTGGTCGCTTACACCGATCGGATGCGTGGCCTGTGCTTCGATACGCCGCTCACCCTCGAGGCTGGGCGAGGGCTCTGAGTCCGGAGACAGGGCGAGCACGGTACCGCGGACGGACTTTGCTTCGTCGTCTTCCAGGTCCTCGTAGTGGATGTGGATGGCGTCGCCGCCGTGCTTGCGAGCGACGCGCATCGCGGCGGCTTGGAGCTCTTCAATCGGATAGTGGGAGTGCTTGTAGCAGGGCCAGTACGTCGGGAAGAGCTCGAAGAGAAAGAGGGTGAGGAACACGAGAGGGCGCTGGGCGCCGCAGTACGGATTGCGCCACTCGCTCCTGTAGTTGTGGAAGAAGCCGTGGTCGGCCTCGATGAAGTAGGTACCGAGCACGCGTGCGTCGGTCGGGACCTCATCGAGCACGCGGACCTGGCGCACCTGCCTCGGCGTGGCCGGCTGCGAGTCTGCGCTTGCTGTGTACTCCGTGCGGAGCTTCAGCGGAGAGGCCCACATGCAGCCCGTGAGGTAGAGCGTGGCGAGTGCGACGGCCGTGGTGCGCGTCATGCGGCGCACGGTAGCGCAAGCGCACGCACTGCGCGCCCTGGATCCAGCCTCGATCGAGAAAAGGGGCGCAACATCAAGATGTTGCGCTGAGGCGCACCCGCAAGCCGTGCCGAGCAGGGCCTGAGCCGCGGGACAAGGGTGTCGGTGGGGGAGGCTGCGCTCGGAGCCCGTTGGGCGGTACCATGATGCTGTGGGAGTGAGCACGAGGTCGAAGGGGCGCAAACGAGGCGGTACGCGGCGCCCCAAGATCGAGTCAGTCGCGCAGCGCTACGGAGTGCTCGCCCATCTGGGCAGCGGCGGCAACGGGGATGTCTACCGGGTACACGATACCCAAGAGGATCGGGATCTCGCACTGAAGCAGTTGCGCGGCGCTGACGCCTCCACCGCCGCGATCACCCAGTTCAAGCGCGAGTACTACACGCTGTCCCACCTCGATCACCCTTCGATCGTGAAGGTCTACGACTACGGCATCGACCGGGTGCCGTACTACACGATGGAGCTGGTCGAGGCCCCGGACCTCAAGGCGCGGGGGCAGCTCCCCGCCGCAGAAGTCGCGCGCGTCCTCTACGACCTCGCATCGGCGCTCTGCGTGCTGCATGCGCGCGGCTGGCTCCACCGCGACGTCTCGCCGACCAACGTGCTCTCCGAACCCGGGGGGCGCACCACGCTGATCGACTTCGGCGCGATGGTTCCCATGGGCCTCGTCCGTCATCGCATCGGCACGCCACCGCTGGCCCCGCCGGAGTCCCTGAACTACCAGAGCCTGGACGCCCAGAGCGACCTCTACTC
>JAPPOT010000367.1:0-16088 GCA_028817855.1 Myxococcales bacterium | reverse complement strand
CCTCTACTCGGTGGGCGCGCTGGCCTACTGGATGCTGAGCGGGCGCCATGCCTATCCGGCGCGTAGCTTCAAGGAGCTCCGGGACGCCTTTCGCAGCGCCCCGCCGCCCCTGTCGCGCTCCGTCGAAGGGGTCCCGGCCGAGCTCGAGCGCCTCGTGATGGAGCTGCTCTCGCTCGAACGGCTCGCCCGGCCCCCGCATGCGTCGGTCGTGATGGAGCGCCTCACGCCGTGGCTCGACCATCCGGTCGAGCTACAAGGCAGCGGCCGCGCCTACCTAGCGCGTCCCCGGCTCGTGGGTCGCGAGTCGCAGCGAACGGATGTCCGTCGGAAGATGGTGCGAGCCCTGCGGGGCCGCGGCAGCGCCATCCTCGTCGAAGGTCCGAGAGGCAGCGGCCGTTCGCGCTTCGTGGACGAGTGCGTGCTCGAGGCCAAGCTGCTCGGTGCTGCCGTCGTGCGCGCGGACAGCGGTGACGCAGCCGCGGGGGACTACGCGGTGATCGCCCAGCTCGGCCGGCAGTTGGTTCGCAACATGCCGACCCAGTGCCGAGACGCGGCCCGGCTGAGGCGCAACCTGCTCGCGAGCGTCATCCCGGAGCTGGCCGAGCCGGGCGAGCCGAGCATGCTCGATGCCTCCGAGCTCGACGAGGAGGCGTCGAGCGCGTCGCTGCAGCGGCGCCACTACGTGACCGCGCTGCGTGACTGGTTGCGCACGGTCGCAAAGCACACGCGACTCGTCATCGTGGTCGACGATCTCGACAGCATCGACGAACCCTCGGCCGCAGTTTTGGCAGCGCTCGCTCACCGCACGGAGCGCCGCCGGCTCGTGCTCCTGGTTGCTGCGGACGTCGACAGGCACGCCAGCCCGGGGCTCGAGCTGCTGCGCGGCATCGCTGAGCGGGTCACGCTCGACCCGCTCACCCTGGAGGAGACCGAGGAGCTGCTGGCGTCGATCTTCGGGGGAGCGCCAGAGGCCGCCGCCGTCGCGCGCCTGACGCACTCCCTCGCCGACGGCAACCCCGGCGCCATGATGAACCTGGTCGAACACTTCGTGCAGCAGGAGTTGGCCCGCTGCAGCGCCGGCAGCTGGACGCTCGACCTGCCCGCAATGACCAAGGCGGCGCCACCCAGCCTGGACGCGGCGCTGCACGGGAGGCTCGACGCGCTGGACGCGCGGACGCTCGAGCTGGCGAGCGCGCTGGCCCTGAGCGACCCACTGAGCCTGGACGCGGAGGGCTACGCACGGCTGCTGCCCGGCGCGCCGTCGGGCGAGGTCTACCGTTGCCTGGACGCACTCGTGAGCCACGGCATCTTGATGCCGCAGGGTGAGAGGTACCGGTTCTCCAATGCGCGCTGGCGCGGTCTGATCGACGGTCGCCTTGACGACGACCGGCGCCGAGCGCTGCACGCGGTCCTGGCCGACGCGGGGGCGCACGGAGGCGACCCCTGGTGGCTGCCCCGCCACCTCTTCGGCGCGGGCGATGTGGCAGGGGCTCTCCAGGCCCTGAGGCGCGCACGGTACAGTCCGCGGGCTCGAGGATCGCTATCGAATCTCGCGCTGGTTCGGCAGATCGTCGATGCCAGCAAGGAGCTCGATCTGCCGCCGCGCACCCGTCTGGGCCTCGAGATCTGGTTGCTGAACATGAGCGGGCCGCTCGGCGATCTCGAGACCTTCACGGAGCGTCTGCCCGGGGTTCTACAGGCGCTGGATCGCGCCAGCGGGCTCGCGGACATTCGCGCGCTGGGCGGCGAGCTTTCGGAAGCGGAGTCGTTGACGCGCGGGCTGCAAGCCGCTCAGGAGCGGCAGGAGGCGCTGCCCGAGCAAGCCCAGACCTACGCACCCGTCAAGGCCATCGAGGCGCTGGCGCGCGTGACGTTCAGCGCCGTCTCCATCTCTGCGTCCACCCAGGACAAGTGGTTGCTCGACCAGCTTCCCTCCCTCCGACCGTTCGAGGCGCTGGCGCCCCCCATCGCAGTCGTGAATCTCATGGTGGATGCGGCGCACCACCACCATGCGACGGCGTACCGCAGCGCACGCGCCTGCTATCTGTCCGCCCTGGCGCGGATCGACGAGCCGGATGGCGCGGGCATGGGCGAAGGTCAGAGGCGTGCCGTGCGCTGGGGCCTGCTCTATGGCCTGGGTCTCTACGAGGCAGGCTTTGGTTGGCCCACCGCGTTGTCGCGGATCGAAGAGCTGGAGAGCATTCCAGGCTTTCGCGTCAACGCCTGGCGTGTCCATACCCTCTATCATCTGCTGCAGGGCGACATCGATGAGGCCCGGCGCTGCGAGCGAAGGGCGGAGCTGCTTCACCTGCAGGACGGGGGCGGCCAGGTCATGCCCAACACCGGCCTCGCATCGCTCGCCCGTGCCCACTGGCTGGCCGAGGACCTGGCCTCGCTCAAGCAGCTGCGCGCGAAGGTCGGACGCGTTTCCGAGCACCTCGCGTCTCGTCGAATCCTCGCTCAGCTGATCGAGAGTCAGTACCTGCACCTCCGAGGCGAGCACACCGCGGCGCTCGAGGCGCTACAGCCGTTGATCGACGCGATCGGGGACAAGGAGGAGTACGGCTTCTTGTGGGTGACTGGCACGCACCTGCAGGTGCTGTGCGCGCTCGAGCGGGGCGCGGAGGCGGTGGAGCTCGGGCGCGGCTATCTCGACCGGGCGCGGGACCGGGGGCTGAACGACAGCGAGTGCAGTCCGATCCTGCGGCCACTGGCGCTCGCCCTCTCGCGGGTCGGTAGGCAGGCGGAGGCGACCGAGTTGTGCAGCTCGCTGCTGAGCGCACTCGAGGGTGACGGCGTTCGCGGGCTCTTGCTCGGGCTGGCCTACGAGGCATCCGCACGCGTCGCCCATCTTGGTCAGGACCGGGAGAGTGCGCTCGCCCACAGCGCGCGCTGCCGCGCGGAGTGGCGAGTGCACGTCAACGCCACGCTCGCGGTCAAGCATCAGCGCCTGGTCTTCGAGCTACAGCAGCACGACGACCCCGAGAACGGCGCAGCGTCCGAGGTTCCCAGCCGGCGTCCGAAAGCCGCGGCGCGCACGGTTGCGACGGTGTTCAGCCGCATGGACGAATGCGTGGGATTGGATGAGCTGGCCCAGTGCGCGCTCACGGTGCTGCTCGAGGAGGCCGCTGGCGGTGCCGGGTACCTGTTCCTGGCACACGATGGCGACTTCCGCTGCAGCGCGTCGACACCGCCCGGGCGGCCGCCCCGCTGGCTTGAGAGCTGGCTCCACCAGCTCGCCGAGCGGGCGCTGGACGCAGAGGAGGACACGCGAACCACCGCGGACCTCGAGCCCGTCCCCACCGCACCACGCTTGCCTCCCGGCGAGCAGCTGCCGAGGACGGAGCTGTTGCTCACGCACAGGGACGGGGAGCGCATCCTGGTCGCCGTGGCCGCGATCTACGACGCCCCCGGCGTGATGCCGCGATGCCCCGCGCCGGCCGTAATGACTGCACTCGCGACCAGCCTGGTGGAGCACGACGAGCCCGACGCCTTTTGACCCTGCGGTGATGCCGAGCCCCGGCAGCGGGCCAAGGTCCGAATACGGCTGAGGCCTTGCTTATATTAGTCTGTGCTAATATAAGAGCGTTGTTCATCTCTGCCTGGATCTTCTGTGATGACGATCGACATCGCGCGCCTCGTCGGTGCGGTCTCCCGTGAGCTCACCACTCGAGAGCATGAGGGCAAGCCCGCCCGGGTGCTGGTGGCGAGGCGCACATACGACACGGGCATCGACGATCTGTGGGATGCGATCACCACTCCCGCGCGACTCGAGCGTTGGTTCTCGCCGGTTTCCGGCGACCTCCGGCTCGGCGGGCGGTACCAGCTCGAGGGCAATGCCGGAGGCGAGGTCACCGCATGCGATCCACCGCATCGACTTGGCCTCACCTGGGAGTTTGGCGGAGAGACGAGCTGGGTGGTGGTGCAGCTGGAGCGGGTCGACGCCGACCAGACACGGCTTCGGCTCGAGCACGTCGCCCACGTTCCCGACGACTTCTGGAATCGGTACGGGCCGGGAGCTACCGGCGTGGGCTGGGAGCACGGCCTCTTCGGCCTGGATTTGCTCCTGGCTGGCGGTCTGGTTTCCCCAAAGGAGGCCGAGGCATGGCTTGGGAGCGACGCGGGCAAGTCGTTTACCCGCCAGATCAGCGACGGATGGTGCGAGGCGTCGATCCAGGCTGGCACCGACGAGGCCGCGGCTCGCGCGGCTGCCAACGAGACCACTTCGTTCTACACCGAAGGCTAGCTCGGATACTTCACCGATGCGCACGCCCTCGCACAACCGCTCGACTCCGCAGCGCCTTCGCTTCGGTCGCGAATACACACATGCGCTCCACTGACCGAAGCCCCCTGCGAAGCCGATCGCTTGCCCGATCTTCGCACGCACCGGTGAAGCGTCCGGGCTAGCGGCGAGGCACCCGTGCATGCGTTCGACGTTCTAGGCGATCCGGTCAGGCGCCGACTTCTGGAGGCCCTTGCCCAAGGGGAACGCAGCTCGGGAGAGCTCGTGGACGAAGCCAGGCGCGACTACACCATCTCCCAGTCGGGTGTGTCGCAACACCTGCGCGTCCTGCGGGAGAGTGGCTTCGCGACCGTTCGCGTCGAGGGCACGCGGCGCATCTACTCCATCGACACGGCCGGACTCCGCCATGTCGACCGCTGGCTCGATCAGTTCCGCACCCTCTGGGAGCAGCGTCTCGAGGCTCTCGCCACCGAGGTCGCCCGGGGCAAGCGAGCCCGCAGGAAACGCAAGCGGTCCACGTAGCGGCGCCGGAGATCTGCCCTGCGAACCGACGGGGTTCGAGGCGGTCACTGGTTGAGCTGGAACCTGACCTTGACCGTTTGCCGGGGCGACGGTGCCGCGCCGTGATCGAGGGGCTCGTAGCGCCACGTGCGCACGGCATCGAGTGCCGCGCGGTCGAAGAGCTTGGGTGGGTCGGCGTCGACTACCTTTGCATCCGTCACGCGGCCGGCGGCGTCGATCGCGAGGCTCACGCGGACCCAGCCTTCGGTGCCCTTGCGCCGCGCGGCGCTGGGGTAGGCGGGCCAGGACTGGCGCACGGGCTTGCGGCGGCTGGCGCGTGGCGTGGGGGGTGCGGGCTCTCGGGTGGCGACCGGTGCTGCGCTCGGCTCTTCGCGCGGTATTGGCGGGGTCGGCTCCAGTCCGCTGCTTGCGCCTGGGCTGGCGACCGGGTCGGCGCTCGTTGGCGGGGTCGGAGTCGCTTTGGGGCGAGGCTTCTGGAGCCGCCGAGCCCGGCTGCGGTGGGCTTTGCGCGCTCGATGGGGCCTCGCACGTGCTCGCTTGGCGCGCGGGCGTGTTGGGCCGCGCGAGGCGGCCTCGGCCGTTTCAGCGCCCGCACCCGTGGGTGTCGCGGTGGGCGCGGGTGGCAGTGGCGTCAGGAAGGCGTTCACGACGTTGCGCTCTTCGGCGAGCAGGCGCAGCTCCTGGCGCACCTTCCGATGGCCGGGCAGATGCAGCTCGAGCACGGCGGGTCCGATTGCTACACCGTCCATCTCGAGGGGGGTGCGACCGACGTCCCGTCCGCCGAGCACGGCGTGGGCCCCGGGCGGCGTGCTCTGGACGATGAGCGAGGCCGTCGGCTCGACCGGCTCGGGTTGCCCGCTCAGCGCGTACGCCGCGGCTCCGAAGACCAGCAGCAGGGCCGCGGCGATCAGCAGGGGGCGCTGCCCTGCCGTGCGCTCCGGTGCCGTCGACAAGCTCACCGTCAGTGGCGGTGGCGCGGGCGCGACGCTTGCGGGTGTGCCAGCTTGTGGGGCGGCCGCCAGCGGCGCGGCGGCAGCAGCCGCGGTGCGCGCGGCGGAACGCGACGTACGCACGGGTAGCGGTGGCTGTTCGGCCTTGCGGTGCAACGCGCCGCGCGGCGTGGATTGCGTCGGCGGCGGTGGCAGTGCCGCCTTGCCCCGATGCTCGGTGGCAGCGGGCGCCGCCTTGGCCGGTCGCGGGGGGCGCGCGGGCGGCCCGGGCGGTGGCGCTGCGTCGGGATGCGCTGCGCGCAACGCCGCCCTTTGGCTCTCGGTGTAGCGTCCCGTGTCTTCGTCCACCCAGCCCTGCGCCGCGGCCGCGTCGCTCGCGTGCAGTGCCTCAGGGGTGCGCAGCGAAGCCGCCAGACTCTCGATCAGGTAGCCCCCGGGCGGCGTCACCTCGTCCGCGTCGTGCATCGGCGCGGTGCCGTGTGGCTCGGATACGCGCTGCCGCGCCGCCGTTGACGACGTCGACGCGTCATGGCCCTCGGCGGTCGGCCGCGTGACGACTGCGCTGTCGTCGCGCGGGCCGCGGCGCCCGAGCCGCACCTGGCTGCCCTCGCTGACCTGCTCCGTCGACACGGGCTCGGCGGACGCGCGGGGCCGGAAGCGAATCACCGTCATCGGGGCTCACCTCGGAAGGCGACCCCCAATCGAAGCGATGACCTCAGTGCTGCTGTGACCGCCGTGGCGCGCATCGTACCCCTCACGCCCCACCCGTAACTCTAGGGTGGTGTAACACTTTCGTACACCGGGATCCACAGGCCGCGGGGGACCGAATCCGCCAACCTGGGTACCGCTACTCGGCGGTGCCCTGGCGCTCAGGCAGCAGCGCGTCGACGACGTTGTCGATCAGGGGCTGGGGCACACCCTGCAGAGTTCCCATCCGGCGTGACCAGCACGCCGGTCGACCGGGTCACGCGGTGCCGAAGCGGCGCAGGAAGATCGCGATTCCGACCAGGTATAGCGGGATCGTGGACAGCATGACCGCGGAGAAGCCGACGCCCATGGACACGAGCACCGTGCCGGTGGCGCCGAGCACTGTCGTGAACGAGTTCACGGCCCACACCCATGGGATGAGCTCCGGAGCCTCGCGGTCGATGCAGCGCACGCCCGTCGGGAAGGCCATCCCGAGCACGAAGCCGACGGGCGCGCAGAGCGCGATTGCGATGCCGAAACGCAACGCCGAGGAGAGGCCAAGCAGGGAGTCGAGCGCCAGCCCGGTGACGAGCCAGCTGCCGCCGATCGAGAGCGGCACCCACAACAGCAACTGCCGCAGGCGTCGGGCCGGGTCGGTGTTCCGCCCCACGGTCAGGCTACCGAGCCCGGCGCTGATGAGCATCGTGGGCAACACGGTCACCATGGAGTAGGTCGGGTGGCCGAGGAAGAGCACGAAGCGCTGCATCAGCACGACCTCGATCGCGATGAAGCCGATGCCGAGCGCGGCGAAGTACGGGAACGCCACGGCGGCCTCGCGGCCGAAGCGCACGCCCTCGAGGCCGCGCAGTGGCCTGAGGATGAAGAACGCCCCCAACAGGACCGTCTGCAGCAGGCTCAGGAGCAGGCACAGCGTGCCCACGGGGTAGGTGATGAGCGCGGGGTGCTTGCCCTCGTACTTTCCGGTCTGGAAGATCTTCGTCCACTTGAAGTAGTTGAAGAAGAACGGCTTGTCGTCGGGGGCCGGGCGCACGTCGAAGGGATACTCGTCGTAGAACGCCTCGCGCGCTTCGGGTGTCGCGCGCAGGCCGGCGTCCCAGGCGGTGCCGCGATCGTGCTCCGGGTCGAAGGCCACGCGGTAGTCGCCGCGGCTGGCGAGGTCGCGCAGGGCCTGCATCACGGCCGGCTCGAGTGGCACCCTCGAGACGATGAGCGAGGCCCAGTTGTAGCGTTCGAAGACGAAGATGTGGTCCGCCGGAGACTCGACGCCCGTGCCTTCGAGCACCTCCACGGCCGTGAGTGCCAGGCGCAGCGTCTCGCGCGGATTGTCGAGGAACGCGACGCGGCTGTAGCTGAGGAGGCCGTCCGGCTCGAGCGCCTCGAGCAGCTCCTCGAGCGCCTCGGTGGTGTAGAGGTAGGACTCCGAGAGGGTGTAGGCGCCGGACGACAGGGCCGTGTAGGTGTCGACACCCGAGAGCTGGATCAGATGGAATTTGCGGCCCGAGGCACGCGCGAAGTGCCGCCCCTCGGCGTTCACGACCTCGACGTCATCGCGCCTGGTGAGCGAGCCGCCGTACTCGGCGTGCTTGCCCTCGAGCGCCGCGAGCATCGCGCCGTTGATCTCGACCCCCGTGACCCTCTCGACGCCGAAGAGCGTCCCGATCAGCAGGTCGATCCCGCCCCCGACGCCGCTCGCCAGCTGCCGCACGTTCTCGACGCCGCGCGCCTGCAGGGCCACGTGGCCGGCAGAGGCGCTGGCGTCGCGCAGGAAGTCGAGGCCCGCGTCGCTCTCTCCGTTCCACTTCAGGAAGAGCGTGGGCGCCGAGCCGTCCTGGAACACCAGGCGCATGTCGCGCGGCGGCGTGTACGGTGGGAAGGCGCCCCCCATCGCCGGCTTGACGCGGAGCTCCGCGGAGATGTCGATGCGTGCGAGCGGGCTCCAGACGGTGTCCGAGAGCTTCATGTGGGCCGGCAGTGCGGTGAGCTCCTTGCTCGGCGCGAGCGGGGGGTCGAGCGCGCGGGACTTGGCCGCGGGCAGCGCGGCGACCACCAACCACGTCGCTAGGCCGAGGCACATCGCCACCTTGACCAGGTTGCCCGGGTGTCGTGCGTCGGCGCCGGTGGAGACGGCGAAGCAGACGGCCGCCACGGCCGCCACCGCGCCTAGGACGACCACGACGCCCGGGCCGGTGAGCGGCTCGAGCAGGAGCACGGCCGCCGCCGCGCCCACGCCAGCGCCAGCCAGGTCCACGAAGTAGACCGAGCCGACCCGCTCTGAATAGAGCCGGATGGCCTCGCAGATCACCAGCCCGCCGAAGAAGAATGGGATGACGATCAGGAGGTAGATGAGCAGCAGGGCGATCGCGTGCGCCGGTTCGTCGGCGATGGCGAGCGGCGCGATGCGCACGCGCGTCAGCATGACGTAGCAGAGCGGTCCGGTCGCGGCGAAGTACAGGCCGTAGCGCGACAGGAGCCGGCCGGGACTCTCCTCGTCGCCGCGCCGCGCGATGGCCCGCACCGTGGCGTAGCTCCCGGCCGCGCCGAAGCCCAGGAGCGCCACGCCGATCACCACGTAGGTGAAGTGGTGCCACATCATCAGCGCGAGGATGCGCGTCAGGACGATCTCGAGACCCAGGGCGGCACCGGAGACGAGGAAGACGCCCAGGTAGACGAGCGGCGGGACGGAGCGCGGAGACATCGGGCTGGGAGTGTAGGGCCTCGTTCCCGGATGGGAACCGGTGGCGCTGCCGGCAGAGTACATCGCCACGCGCGACTGCGCTGTCTGTACGAGACCTCGCTGTCGTGCGAGGCCAGCAGGTCGCGCCAGTCCAGGTCGGCGTGCCTGCCCGCAGTGGGTCCGACTCGGTCCGATGCCCATGCGCGTGTCCTCGACTCGAGTGGGCGGCTCGTGTACGCCTTACGCATGCGCCCGAAGCAGGTCGCCTGGTGCGCGGGTCTACTGGCGTTGGGGTGCGCCGAGCGGTCGGGCGAGCAGTCGGACGCCAGCGCGCCCATCGACGTTGCACCCGGTGCTGCAGCCGGGAGCGACGGGGCTGCGGCGGCACCCGCGGATGCCACGACGAACGAGCCGCCGGGAGTGGTCGGCGATCCGCCGGCCACGGCGGGGGATGGCAGCGCGGGGTCCCGCGCCACTGACGACGACGGCGAAGCCGGCGCGAGCGAGCCACCGCGCACCGCATGCCAGGACGCGGGCTGCGATCCTGTTCGAGCGGCTACGAGGGCAACGGCTTCCAGTGCGACCAACTCGAGGAGTGCGTCCGCGGGCTGGACGACTGCCATCCCCTCGCCGAGTGCGTGGATGGTGGCTGGCTCTACGGATGCGAGTGCCCCGACGGCTACCTCGGTGACGGTCGCGGGCCCTCCGGGTGCTTCCTGCCCTCATCGCGCGTCACCGAGCCCACCATCCCGCCCATCGGCGCCCGCATGTGCCCGACCTTCACGGTGGGCACCCACACCCTGTCGGAGCATCTGGGTGCGACCCTGGTGGTCGGTGAGAAGTCGGCGACTCCGGACGCGCCGCTCTTGCTGTACTGGCACGGGACGGGCTCCACGGCGGGGGAGTTTCTCAGCACCTTGCCCGAGGCGATGCAGCGGGAGATCGAAGATGCGGGCGGCATCATCGCGTCATTCGACACATCGACCGGCACCGGCGGCGATTGCTCCGGCACGAGGATCTTCTCCAAGGACGACTTCGAGGTCGCCGACCTGATCGTGGCCTGCGCGGTGCGGGACCACAACATCGACCCCCGCCGCATCTACGTGACGGGTTGCTCCGCCGGCGGGCTTCAGGCTGGATGCATGGCGATCGAGCGGTCGAGCTACATCGCGGCGGTGGCCACCAACTCGGGCGGGCTGGCGTATCGCGAGACGATGCAGGGGGCGCACGTGCCCGCGGCCTTCATGATGTTCTCGGGCGCCAGCGGCGGCCCCGTCGTGATCGACTTCCGGCAGACGAGTGACGCCCTGGCGGCGCAGATCGAGCTCTTCGGCGGCGAGGCGCTGGGCTGTGCCCACGCGATGGGACATTGCGGCGCTCCCGATGATCTCTACCTCGACGCCTGGGAGTTCATGAAGACGCACCCCTTCGGCGTCGGTCGCGCGCCCTTCGACGCGGGCTTGCCGGCCGGCCTGCCGGGCTATTGCGAGCGGTACTGAGACTCTCCCCTGCGTGACCATGACGATGTGGCACGGCGTATGCATTGCCGAGGCCGCGGTTGTGCCTTGGTGTGCCAGATGAGGGGCCGTATCGTGAGAGTGCAAATGGGCCGACTCGGCCACGTCACCGTGGGTGTGCTCCTGCTGGCGTGCGGCGCCGATGCCTCCCGTGACGAGGCTCCGGGCCCCGATGGGACCGACGAGCGCAGCCTGACCGATCGGGACGGTGCGCGCGATGCCGGCTTTCGCGCGGACAATCCCGATGCGTCCATCGCTGCGCTGGATGGCACGGGGGCCACGAACGATGCGGGTCTGCTGTGTACCGGCGAGGAGGAGTTCATGCACGAGGGCTGCAGCGTCGAGGACACGGGGCTTCCCGATGCGGGGTCGCAGCCCGAGCCCGACGCTGGAGAGCAGCCGGACGCCGGCGGGGAACCGGACGCGGGGTCCGACGACGCCTGCCCGGGAGTCGGCTGCGACGAGACTGAACCCTGTGGCAATGGCGAGCTGGACGCCGACGAGGCCTGCGACCTCGGTGCCGACAACGGTGCACAGGGCAGCTGCTGCACCGCGGATTGCGCATTCGTGGCTGCGGGGACGACCTGCCGAGCTGGAACGGGCGATCTCTGTGACCCCGACGAGGCGTGCACCGGCGAGGCGGCAGAGTGCCCCGAGGACGCGTGGGCGACCGCGGACCAGGTTTGTCGGCCCAGCAGTGACTCCTGTGATCCCGCAGAGTCCTGCACGGGAGTCGCCGGGGCGAGCTGCCCGGAAGACATCGTGAGGTCGGCGGATCCCGAGTGCACCTCCTGTCCGATCGTCGACGATGTGGGCGTGCTGAACATCGTCATCACCACGGCGCTTGGACATCCGGGCCTCAGCCAGCAGTGGCAGATCGTGTCGACGGATCTGGGGCACACCAGCACGGTGCTCGCGGCAGATGCCCTTGCCACCCAGGACCTGAGCGGCTTCGATGTCCTGATCGTGTCCAGCGGAGTCGACGTCGTGCCGCCATCCCTCGAGGCCGTGGTGGACTCGTTCATCAGCACGGGGCGAGGCGTGTACCTGCAGACTGAATACGACTGCAGCGGCTTCACCGCGAACGGGCTCTACCAGTCGCTGGTCGCTTCCTACGGCGGCACGATGACATTCGCGGGGCCAGTCTCGGGCGATCACGGATCGGGCAGCGACGACACTCTGGTCCTCTCCGGATGTGTCGCCGACGGGCCCGAGCCCGTCGAGGAGCTGCCGTACTTCTGGTACGCGTGCGGTGCGGCCGTCACCGGGCCGGGCCACTCGGCCTGGATGCACGTCGTGGGCGAAGAGGTCGCCTGGTCCTACTGCAACCCCGCCGCGGGAGGCGGGCACCTGCTCACGACGACCGACCAGGACTGGGTCCTGCAGGCTCCCGTCACGGACGCCACCGCGGCGCCCACGCAGCTCATGCGAAACATCATCCAAAGCCTGGGCGTGGCGAGCGCCTGCGGCGGCTGAGGGGCGGCCGCAACCGCATGCTGACCGCAAGACGGACGTCGTGTTTGCGGACCCGGGTGCCATCCGGGGAGGACGAGGCCGACACGTTCCGCAAAAGCTAGCGCATCAGCAGGGCGTCGAGGGAGTAGGGGCCGGGGCCGAGCAGGGCAAGCGCGAGGCAGATGGCGGCGAGGTTGATGGTGTACTCGGCGCCAGGGGGGTCGTTGGTGATGAGGTAGCCGCCGCCCTTGTGGCCGAGGCGGGCGGCCACGAGCATCGTGAATGCCAGCAGGAGGCAGGCGGGCCGCGTCAGCAGGCCCAGGGTGAGGAGCGCGCCGCCGACGAGCTCGCTGAGCATGGCCAGGCGGGCTTGCAGGGCGGGGAAGGGGACGCCGAGGCTCTGCAGCCAGTCGACGAAGCCTTCCATGTTTCCGGGCCCGACCAGGCCGAGCTTTCCGAGGGCGTGCACGATGAAGCAGGGACCGAGGAACAGCCGCAGCAGGGTGGTGGCGGTGTCGACCCAGGTGCCGGGTGCATCGACGAGCAGGGCGTCCATGGCTACATCCGCTCCACCAGCAGCGCGACCGCCTCGCCGCCGCCGAGGCACAGGGTGGCGAGCCCCCGCTGGGCGGAGCGCTCGGCCATGGCGTAGAGAAGCGTGACGAGGATGCGAGCCCCGGATGCGCCGATGGGATGTCCCAGGGCGACCGCGCCGCCGCGTACGTTGACCCGCTCGGGCGGGATGTCGGCGAGCCTGCTGCAGGCCAGGGTGACCACCGCGAAGGCCTCGTTGATCTCGTAGAGGTCGACGTCGGAGGAGGCGAGGCGGGCGCGCGCAAGCGCCATCTCGATGGCGCCGACCGGTGCGGTGGTGAAGCGCTGCGGCTCCTGAGCGTGGTGGCCGTAGCTGCAGACGCGCGCGAGCGGGCGCAGACCGTGGCGCTTGATCGCATTTGCGCTCACGAGCATGACGGCGGCCGCCCCGTCGTTGATCTTGGATGCGTTGGCGGCGGTGACCGTGCCCTCGGGTCCAAACGCCGGGGGCAGGGTGGGGATCCGCTCGAGCTGGGCGCGCTTGGGCTCCTCGTCGTGCTCGATGCGGGTCTCGCCCGCCCGGGTGCTCACCTTGACCGGCACGATCTCCTGGGCGCTCGAGCCGGAGGCCTGCGCGGCTTGCGCGCGGAGGTAGGACTCGCGCGCCCACGCGTCCTGGGCCTGGCGGCTGATGTCGTGCTCGCGTGCACAGAGATCCCCGGCGGTGCCCATGTGGATGTCGTTGTACGGGTCCCAGAGCCCGTCGTGGATCATCACGTCGAGCAGCTCGCCGTGTCCCATGCGATAGCCAGCCCGCGCGTGTGGCAGGGCGTAGGGGGCCCGACTCATGGACTCCATCCCGCCGGCAACGACGACATCCGCGTCGCCGAGTCGGATCGCGCGGATGGCCTGGATCGCGGCCTGCAGGCCGGAGCCACAGACCTTCGAGACCGTGGTGGCCGGCGCGGCGAAGGGGATGGCCGCGTGGATCGCGGCCTGGCGGGCGGGGGCCTGGCCCAGGCCGGTGCCGAGCACGTTGCCCATGTAGACCTCGTCGACCCGGTCCGCGTCCAAGCCCGAGCGCTGCAGCGCGCCCTTGATGGCGGTCGCACCCAGGTGCGGTGCGGGCACGCTCGCCAGGCTACCCTGGAAGGATCCGATCGGCGTGCGGGCCGCGCCGACGATGAAGACATCCGAGCTCACCGCGCGTGGTCCTCAGCTGGCAGCCTTTGCGTAGCGCGAGGGGAAGGTGCCCGTTTCGGCGCCTTCCTGAAGCGCGCGGTCGTCCGGGTGCAGCCGAAGCGCCCGTGAGAGCAGTACCTTCTCGTCTTCCCGGCGGGCCGGATCGGGCAGGCAGCACTCGACGGGGCACACGGCCTGGCAGGCCTCGTGCTCGTAGAAGCCGACGCACTCCGTGCACAGCTCCGGATCGATCACGAAGATGTCGTCGCCCTCGTGAATCGCCTGGTTCGGACACTCGGGCTCGCAGGCGCCGCAGTTGATGCAGTCCTCGGTAATCTGGGTTGCCATGGGCTTACCTCGCTGAGACGCCCACAATCTAGGTGGACGAGGGCCGTGCTGGCCGGCCACGGGATTGCGACTGCGGCCAATCACACATGGTAGGATGGCCGCGATGCGGTGGAGCGGTCGGCGGGGCAGCTGCACACTCCTCATCCACGCAGCGGGCGTCCTCTGTATCGTCGCTGCGAGTGGGAGCCCGGCGCGTGCGAGCGACGTCGACGACGTTCTCGACGTGTTGCGGGTCCAGCCGGGGGCGACCTGCCTGGAGGACGAGCAGCTCGCTGCGCAGGTGGCGCAGCACGTGGGGGAGGACGGCATCCCCGACGACATGGTCATCTCCGTCAAGGGCAGCGCGATCGATCCGCGCGGCGTGCGGCTGAGCGTGCTGCGCGAGGAGCGCACGGTCGCCTATCGAACCTTCGAGCCGGGTCCGGCCTCGTGCCACGCCTTGCACGCGGCGGTCGGGCTCGCGATCGCACTCGCGCTCAAGGTGTCGCAGCAGGAAGAAGAGGTCCAGGAGCCGGCGGCGGCGGACACGGACGCACGCGCGCGGCAGTGGTCGCTTTCGGCCGCCGGGTTGGGGAGCTATCGACTGCTGCCCGAGGTCGCGCCCGGCCTCGCGCTGTCGGTGCGACACGACCTGGGTGAGCACGTGGCGCTGCGGCTGGGGGGCATGGGACTGCTGGCGTTCGATGTCGGGCTGCCGCTCGAGTCCGGAGGCTTCGACGCGACCCTGGTCTTGGGGCGGGCGGATGCGTGTGCAAGTGGGAGGCTCGCCGAGGGTGTGCGCGCGGGTGTTTGTGCGGGGCTGCTCGGGGGGGTGCTGCACGCGGCCGGTCAGGGGCTCGACCGCACGGATAGCGCGAGCGTGCCGGTGTTTGCGCTCGGCAGCGCGGCGGGGCTGGAAGCTCAGCTCTCTTCCCACTGGTCCCTGGGATTCGAGCTGTCGACGGTGGTGCTGCTGCAGGGTGTGCGTGTCGGCACCCGCGACGACAGCAGCGGTGCGCCGGCCGCCAGTCGGGCTTTGCCGAGCCCCGGCTTCGCCGCTGGCATCGGTCCCGTGTACCATTTCTTCTAGTTCCAGAGGTTTTTCGGCCGGGCACTGCCCTTTTTGCCAAGGATCGGCTTTCGGCCGCGAGTAAGCAGGCATGGAGCCTTCCGACGGCAGCGGGCACCTGACGACCGAGGAGCTGTTTCGGCAGTACTCGGACTTCGTGGCGCGCTTCCTGGCGCGCCTCGGCGTGCCGTCGGGACAGCTCGAGGATGCCGTGCAGGAGGTCTTCCTCGTCGTCCACCGCAATGGCGGGTACCGCCCCGGCATCGCCAAGCCGACCAGCTATCTCGGCAACATCGCGGTCCGCGCCGCAGCCCAACACCGGCGACGCCAGGGCGCAGCCCTGGCACGCCACTCGGAGGCCGTCGTCGAGCGGATGCCCGGCGGGACGGAGGACCCGGCCCATGCACTACAGGTTCAACAGGATCTCCAGCGCTTGCAGCTCGCCCTCGAGCGGTTGCCGGAGGACCTGCGTACGGTCCTGCTGCTGGTCGAGATGGAGGGCGAGAGCTGCGTGTCGGTCGCGGCGGGCCTGGGCTGTCCCGTCGGCACCGTCTATTGGCGGCTGCACCAGGCTCGCCGAAAGCTGCAGTCCGGGCTCGCGCGCATCGATGCGCCGCGCCGCCGGGCCGAGCCCCAAGCCACCCCCGTGCGACTCGAGGAGCGCACGGCTTCCCGGGGGACGTTCATGCTGATTCCTCTCTTCCCGTTCGACAGGTCGGAGGCTGCGCGGCTGCTCCAGGTCGCACGCGAACAGCCGACGGCGAACCCGCAGCTCGAGGCGCAGCTCGCGCGCCACCAGCAGCTGGTGGAGGCCGGCACCCCGCTTCCGCCCTGGGCGAGCGAGCTCGTGCCCCACGGTGCGTCCTGGGTGAGCGTGCTCGGCCTCGGGCCGGTGGCGGCCGGCGCG
>JAPPOT010000432.1 GCA_028817855.1 Myxococcales bacterium | reverse complement strand
GCTGTCGGGAGAACTTTTCCGCGGCCGAGAAGCCTCGGTTCGCGGGGCTGATCTGACGCGGGACTCCGGGCGACAGGACGTCGAGGTCGGGGCGTACCACGCGGTCGAGGCCGTCGAAGACGGCGCGGCCGATCAGGGCGTGGCCGATGCTGACCTCGTCGAGGTGCGGCAGCGTTCGATAGAGCACCAGGTTGTCGGTGTCGAGGTCGTGGCCGGCGTTGATGCCGAGGCCCAGGGCGTGGGCGCGCTCGGCGGTGGAAACGTGCTGAGAGAAGGCCGCCCTGCCCTGCTCGGGGCCCTCGGCGTGGGCGTGTGCGAACGGGCCCGTGTAGATCTCGATCCGGTCGGCGCCAACGGAGCGGGCCCAGTCCGCGGACTCGGGACGCGCCTCCACGAAGACACTGACGCGGATGCCAGCGTCCTTCAGCCCGGCGATGGTCGCGCGAAGGGCGGTAGCATCGGTGTCCTCGCCCCAACCGGCCTCACTCGTGATCTCGCCGGGGCGCACGGGCACCAGCGTGGCCTGGTCGGGCCGTACCTCGTGCACCAGCTCGAGCCAGTCGGGCCGTGGATCGCCCTCGATGTTGTACTCGAGCGCCTGGCGGTCGCGCCCGTCGAGCTGCGCGGCGATGTCGCGCACGTCCTGGCGTGTGATGTGGCGCTCGTCCTCGCGCGGGTGCACCGTGATCCCGCCGGCTCCCGCCTCGGTGCACACGCGCACGGCCTCGAGCACGCTCGGGTAGTCCTCCCCGCGCGAGTTGCGCAGGGTCGCCACCTTGTTGACGTTCACGCTCAGCCGGGTCATGCGGCGGCTCAGCCCAGGCGGCGCGCCGCATGCCCGATGAAGAAGGGCCCCATCTTCTCCATGAACTCCGCGGTCTGGCGCGTCTTGCGCATGCGCTGGACCACGTGGGAGAGGGGGTGCAGGTCCTTGCCGATCAGGCCGATGACGAACTCGTTGTCCGAGGCGTCGAGACCGTGGCACGCCAGCCGGATGTCGTGGGCCAGGTCCTGCTCCCCGTAGGCGCGCCCGATCGTTCCGTGCTCCTTCAGGATGCTCGCCTGCTCGCGACCCTCGAGCCGGTTGAAGGCCCCGATGCGGCGCAGCGGGTACCACACCGCCCAGGGCCAGTCCTCGTTGAGTGCCGTCTGCACGGGCCGCTCCAACAACCAGAAGCGCAGGTCACTCTCGTAGCCCGTCGCGTACGTGCGGCCGAACATGGCGAAGTCCCGCCGTGGCAGCAGCCCCGCACCCACGGTCTGCAACGCAGGCCGCACCGTCGTCACGAAGTGCCCCGGGTCCTCGCTCCAGGTCAGCACGGCCACGCCCCGCGGGTCGTTCACGTCCTCGTAGATCACCGCCTGACAATCGCGCTCCGCGAGCGGCGAGGCGATGCGATCGACCACGCCGGAGGGATCGAGATCCGGCGCACAGTCGAAGACCAACAGCTGCATGAAGAGCCGGCTCTCGAGCCGCTGGGGATTGCCGGTGTGGTGACCGGCCAGCTCGGCCACGTCGATCTCCGCGTCGCCCTGGGTGTCGTTCGCCATGCCAGAGACATAGCCGCCCGCGGCCAGAGCGTCGACCCCCGCCTCAGGCCTTCTTGGCCCCCTGGCCGCTCTCGGCCGCGGGCTCGCGAGCGGGCTCGGCCAGCACGACCTCACCGCCGGTGCCGGTGGCCTTCTGCTCCTCGACCTCGGTCAGGCTCTGCTTGAGGGCCTCGAAGAGATCGATGATCTGCGCGGCCGGCTGCTCGGGCGCCATCGTGATCTCCTGGCCCGCCGCCTTCTGATCGGCGGCCTCCTTCACCCGCGCGGCGTACTCGTCGCGGTACTTGCCGGGCTCGAAGACCTCGGACCCCAGCGACTCGATCAGCTGATCGGCCAGGGTCTCCTCCGCCTCGGTGAAGCGCACGTCGGGCCCGAGCTCCACGTCTTCGTAGTCGCGGACCTCATTGGCGTAGTAGACTTGGTGCATGATCAGGCCCTTCTTGTAGGGCCGCAGCAACACCAGCTGCTCCTTGCCGCGCGACCAGTAGCGCCCCACCGCGATCCTGTCGGTCCGTCGCATGGCCTTCGACAGTAGGTTGAAGGCCTTGTCGCCGCCCTTGTCCGGGCCCAGGTACTGGCTGCGCTCGATGTAGATGAAGTCGACGCTGCTCTCCGGCACGAACTCGACGATGTCGAGGGTGTGGAAGCGCTCCGCTTCGAGTGCGCGCATCTCCTCGCCGCTGAACTGGACGTACTGGTTCTTGGCGAACTCGAAGCCCCTCACCAGGTCATCGCGCTCGACCTCCTCGTCATCCACCGGGCAGTAAAGCTTCTGCTTGACCCGCCCGCCACACTTGGTGTGCAGCTGGTTGAAGCGCACGCTCCGGGAGGTCGTGGCGGTGTAGATCTTGACCGGGATGGAGACCAGTCCGAAGGAGATGGTCGTCGAGCTGTTGGGGCGAGCCGGCATGACAGACTCCGGGGATAGAGGAGTAGAATAGCGGTCGGCCAGAGCAGTGGCGAAAAAGCTCTCGAAATACCGGGAAAAGCGCGATCCCGTGCGCACAAACGAGCCGTTCTCGGCTGAACCCATGCGCAGCAAGGGCACCCTCTCCGGTGCCTTCGTCGTGCACATGCACGATGCCTCTCGCCTGCACTTCGACCTGCGCATCGAGATCGGCGGCGTGCTCAAGAGCTTCGCCGTCCCGCGCGGCCCGAGCCTGGACCCGGCCCAGAAGCGCCTCGCCATCAACACCGAGGATCACCCCTTCGAGTACCTGGACTTCGAGGCGGTGATCCCGGAAGGCAACTATGGCGCCGGCTCGATGATCATCTGGGACCGGGGTGCGGTGCGCTACCTGGAGGGCACCGCCGAGGAGGGCATCGAGCGCGACAAGATCGACTTCACTTTGCACGGCTACAAGCTGCGCGGGCGCTTCGCGCTGGTGAAGACCTCCGGGCGCAAGGGCGAGCCCGAACCTGCCCAGCCCCAGTGGCTGCTACTCAAGAAGAGCGACGAGCACGCCAAGGAGGGCAGCGACGTGATCGCGGAGCAGCCCCGCAGCGTGCTGTCAGGGCTGACGGTGCAGGAGCTGGCGCGCGCGGACGAGATCGCTGCCGAGATCGAGGCGGAGGCGGTCGAGCTGGGCGCCAAGCCCCTGAGCCGCACCGCCGCCCAGTGGACGCCGATGGTCTGCGCCGACCGCGGCGGGCAGCTCGAGCGCGCCGGTCACATCTACGAGCTCAAGCTGGACGGCGTGCGCATCCTCGCCCGCCGCGACGGTCAAGATGTCGGGCTGCGCTATCGCACGGCCCGCAATGCCACGGACAGCTACCCGGAGGTCGCCCGCGCCGTGCGGGCCCTGGCGGTCGAGAGCTGCATCCTCGATGGGGAGATCGTCGCCTTCGACGAGAGCGGGCGGCCGGACTTCCAGCTACTCGGCTCGCGCATCCACGCCACCCGCAGCCACGAGGCACGCAAGGCGGCGCGCGACGTGCCGGTCAGCTACCTGGCCTTCGATCTTCTCGCGATTGGCCAGTGGGACTTGCGCAGTCTACCCCTGCTGGACCGCAAGCGCCTGTTGGCGCGCGTCGCCCCCGGCAAGGGCGTGCTGCGCATGCTCGACCACCTGGAGGACGACGGCCGCCCACTGTGGCGGTTCTGCGAGCAGCTCGACCTGGAGGGCGTGATCGCCAAGCGCTCCGACTCTCGCTATACCGTCGGCCCGCGGCGCACGAGCGACTGGTGCAAGATCAAGCGTGAGCGCGACGACGAGCTCGTGGTGGTCGGCTACACGCGAGGCAAGGGGCGGCGAGAGCCGCTGGGCGCGCTCGAGCTTGGCACCTATACGGAAGGCGAGCTCCACTACCGCGGACGCGTGGGCAGCGGCATCGATGAAGACTCGACCGACCAGCTGCTCGCCACCCTCGAGCCCCTACGGCAGGAGGAATCGCCACTCGCCGCCCCGGCTCCCCACGCCGCCGACGAGCGCTACTCGGTGCGCCCCGAGCTAGTGGTGAGTGTGCGCCACGCGGGCTTCACCAAGGATGGCCACCTGCGCCATCCGGTGTATCGCGGATTCCGCGAAGACCTCTCGCCCGAGGCGTGCACCGCCGCACCGGCCGACGAGCGCGTGGATGCCGCCCTGGCTGCTGCCGACGCCGCCCATGCGGGCGCGTCCGAGGCGCTCGACGGGAGGGTGCAGCTCACCAACCAGGACAAGGTCTTCTGGCCTGACGAGGGCTACACCAAGGGCGACCTGTGCCGCTACTACGGCGCCATCGCCGACACGGTGCTGCCCTACCTGGAGAACCGGCCGGTCCTGATGGTGCGCTACCCGGACGGCATCAAGGGCAAGAGCTTCTACCAGTGGAACATCCCCGCCGGCACGCCGGACTGGGTGCGCGCCTTTCCAATCCGCTCGGACGAGCACGACGGGCGCGAGGTGATGTCGTTCCTGGTCAACGACCGCGACACCCTGCTCTACATCGCGAACCTGGGCTGCATCCCGCTCCACCTGCTGGCCTCCCGTGCGGACGACCTGGAGCACTCCGACTTCCTCACCATCGATTTCGATGTGGGCGAAGGCTCCCTCGCCCACGCCATCGAGCTCGCCCGCGGGCTGCGCGAGCTGCTCGACGAGCTCGGCCTGCCCGGCTTTCCCAAGACCTCCGGGCAGACCGGACTGCACGTGCTCGTGCCGATGGGCGGCGCGCCCTTCAACACCACGAAGGTGCTGGCCGAGCTGCTCGGTCGCATTCTCCACACCCGGTTTCCGGAGATCTCGACGGTCGAGCGCATGCGTCGGAACCGACCGAAGGCGGTCTACATCGACACCGGCCAGACCGGCCGCTCGCGCGCCATCGTCGCGCCCTACTCCGTGCGCGCCACGCCGGGCGCGGGCGTGTCCACACCACTGAGCTGGGACGAGGTGAGCTTCAGCCTGGATCCGCGCGCCTTCAACATCTTCACCGTGCCCGAGCGCGTGGCCGCCATCGGCGACCCGCTGGCCCCCATGCTCGAAGCCCGGGTGGACGTGGCTGCCGCGGTGGGGAACCTCGGAAAGCTCGTCCAGGGCTGAGCCCACTGGCCCCCAGCCAAGGCGTGCTTAGGTCTGCTCCGTATGGCTACGACCTGGTACGTGATCGCGCACCGCGCCGGTGCCCGCATCGTGGAGCGGCGGCGCGGAAGGGAGCTCAGCCTCTTCGAGGAGGTCGAGCACGATCGGGGGCGCCTCAAGAGCGGTGAGCTCGATACCGACGCGGCCGGCTCCGCCTTCGAGAGCAGTCGCGAGGGTGTGCGAGCGATGGCGAAGAAGCAGAGCGCGCACGAGCGCGACGCCCACGACTTCGCGCGCGATCTTGCGCGGGGGCTGCAGGCGGCGCGCAACGATCGCAGCTTCGACGACCTGGTGCTGGTCGCCGAGCCCCACTTCCTTGGACTGCTGCGCCGCTCCCTCGACGTGGCCACCTCCGGTCGCGTGCGCTACACGATCAACCGGGACTTGGCTCACGTCCCCGTGCGGGACCTCCAGCGGCACATCGAGCGCGCCGAGAGTCGCTAGCGGACAGCTCGGCGCCAAGCGGTCGAGCCCCCCTGTCGGGCAGCCGGCTCACCACTCGCCGGTATTGGGCATGCTCTTCCAGGGTTCCTGGGGGGGCAGCGCATCGCCCGCCTGCAGCAACTCCACGGAGATGTCGTCTGGCGAGCGCACGAAGGCCATGCGCCCATCGCGCGGCGGCCGGTTGATCGTGACGCCCGCGTCCATCAGGCGCTGACAGGTCGCGTAGATGTTCTCGACCGCGTATGCCAGGTGCCCGAAGTTCCGCCCCCCGCCGTAGCCCTTCTCGTCCCAGTTGTGGGTGAGCTCCACCTGCGCCTTCTCGTCCCCGGGTGCGCACAGAAAGACCAGCGTGAAGCGACCAGCCGGGTTGTCGTACCGGCGTAGCTCGGCCAGGCCGAGCTTGTTGCAGTAGAAGTCGATCGACTCCTCCAGGTCGCTCACGCGCACCATCGTGTGCAGGTAGTTCATCCCGCTCACCCTCCCGATCGCTGTTGTGGCTCGCCCGCTGCCCTATTCCCATGGGGCCTCGAACGCCGTTGAACATGTCCAATAGCCGGCACCTTAGCAAGCCGGCCGCGCGGCTCACGGCAGGAGCAGGACCTTTCCCGTGGTCTTCCGCCCTGCCAGTGCTTCCTGGGCGGTGGCAGCATCGGCAAGGGGGAAACGCGCGCCGATGCGCACGTCCAGGTTGCCGGCCGCAATGGACCCAAGCACTGCCTCCGCCCGCTCGACCAGCTCCTCGCGCGTCGCGGTGTAGTGCGCCAGGCTCGGGCGCGTGACGTAGAGCCCGCCGGCGCTATTGAGGCGCTGAAGATCGAAGGGCGGCACCGGTCCGCTCGCCTGACCGAAGAGCACGAGCAGCCCGCGTGGGCGCAAGCTCGCGAGGCTGCCGTCGAATGTGCTCTGTCCGACCGAATCGTAGACCGCGTCGACGCCACGCCCCTCGGTCAGGCGCTCGACCTCCGCGGGGAAGTCGACCTGGCTGTAGAGGATCACCTCGTCGGCACCCGCTCCCCGCGCGAGCTCGGCTTTCGCCTCGGTCGAGCAGGTCGCCAGGACGCGGGCACCGGCCGCACGGAGCATCTGCACCAACAGCAGCCCGGTGCCACCCGCAGCGGCGTGCACGAGCACGCTATCGCCCTTGGCGGTTTCCCGCACCGAATGCGTGAGGTAGTGGGCGGTCATGCCCTGGAGCATGGAGGCGGCAGCGAGCTCGTCGCTCACTCCCTCGGGAACCGCGACGAGGGCGGCCGCCGGCGCGACCACCTCGGTCGCGTAGGAGCCGAAGACCCGGGACCAGGCGACGCGGGCGCCCGGCGCGAGACCTTCGACGCCCTCCCCCACCGACTCCAC
>JAPPOT010000735.1 GCA_028817855.1 Myxococcales bacterium | reverse complement strand
GAACTAATTACGAGTAGCTGGGGCTCAGAAGTGGTCAGGAGCGAGCGCCCCCGGAGCCCAACACCGGAGGCGTAGCGGAGGAGCTACGTCGAGGATTTGGGCGAGGAGGTAAGCCGCTCCTGGCCGCTTCTGGGCCCCAGCTACGCTTCGATGTCGGGGAGACCTGGTATGGCGAGCCGATCCTGCAGCTCGACGCCGAGCACGCAGCCGCCGTCGGCCGGGTACTGGGAACGTATGCGGCCACGCAGGCGCTGGGAGCCCTCGACAACCTCGACCTCCTCGTCGAGCTTGAACGGGCCCAGCCCTTCGAAGTCCTTGGTCAGCAGGGCCATGCCCAGCCCGTGCTCGGAGACGTTGTAGAGGGTGCCCTCGATCGAGCTCCGCCCCACCTCGAGCTTGATGTCTTTGGGCTGCTCGGGCTTGAGGCGCTGGCTGCGTCGCTCGTCGGCGAGCTGGGCGGGGCGGCCCGCCTCGTACGGGTGCTTTTGCCGGATCGAGACGTCCCAGCGCCGTCCGCCGTCGCGCTCGAGGCTGACGGTCACCAGCAGCTGCTCGCCGCTCATTCGCGCGATGCGCTCGACCACCACGTCGGGCGGGAGCTCCGCGCTGAAGCGCCGGCTCAGGCGCCGCTGAAGCTCCCCAAAGCGCACGCGAAGCGGGCTCACGCCGCCTTCCGGCTGCAGCAGCGCGTAGCGCGTCTGCTGGCCCTTCTCGAAGACCGTCTCGAGCAGGACCTTTTCGATCGGGATGAACAGCTGATTCATCGCCCGAAAGAGTTTAGCAGCTCGTTCGTTGGCCCACACCACGTGGTAGGATGTGAGCCGACATGCCGAATGAAGGCGACGTCGTCCGCGGGCGCTACAAGCTGTTGGCGCACCTCGGGGACGGGGGCTCCGCCAGCGTCTGGAAGGCCCTGGATCGCACCCTCGAACGCGAGGTGGCGATCAAGTTCCTCTACTGCGCCGACGAGCGAAAGCTGGACCAGCTGCGCAAGCAGTTCCTGCGCGAGGCGCGCATCGCATGCGCGGTCAAGCACCGCAACGTGATCCAGACGATGGACTTCGGCCAGACCGACGATGGTCAGGCATATATGGTCATGGAGCTGCTCACCGGCGTGGAGCTGGCCCAGAAGATCGGCGCCGACCCGCCCATGCCGCTCCAGGAGATCGTCCAGGTCATCGGCATGACCCTGCGCGGGCTGCAGGCGATCCACGAGGGCGGCATCATCCACCGCGACCTCAAGCCCGAGAACATCTACCTGGAGCACGACCAGGACGGGACCTTTCCGAAGATCCTCGACTTCGGCATCGCCAAGAGCACTGACCCGCGCGGTAGCCGCCGCTCGGTGCTGACCACCAAGGAGGGCGTGGTGGTCGGCACGCCCGAGTACATGTCGCCGGAGCAGGCGCGCGGGCGACCGGACCTGGACGCGCGCAGCGACGTGTGGAGCGTGGGTGTGGTGCTCTTCGAGCTGCTCAGTGGCGAGCAGCCGTTCAAGCATCAATACGCCGGCGAGCTGATCATCCAGATCGCCACGACCGATGCGCCGCGCGTCACCGAGATCGAGCCGAGTGTGCCGGAGCCGATCGCCGATGTGGTGGCCAAGGCCCTGGCGCGCGATCCCGACCAGCGCTACCAGAGCGCCTCCGAGATGCAGAAGGCGCTGCTCGCGGCGGCCGAGAGGTCGCAAGGCAAGTCGATGGCGCGGCCACTCTCGGAAGCCGCGCCCGTGATCCCCGGCAAGCGCGACCACGCGCGTGTGCTGTGGATGCTTGCCGGTGCCACCGCGACAGTGGTGGTCATCGCGACGCTGGCCTCGCGCTCGAGCGAGCCCGCGGAGCCGGCGCCAGCTGCAGCGACGTCCAGCGTGACCCCAGCCGAGGCGTCGGCCGCCAAGCGCTTCACGATCGAGCTGCGCGGCGTGCCCGAGGGCGCGACCGTGCTCGTCAACGGCAAGCCCGCAAGCGGGCATAGCTTCGAGATCGACGACGACGGCCACTCGCGCTTGATCGAGGTGCAGGCCGCCGGTCGTAAGCCCTGGCGCGTGATGCACCCCGCCGGCAACAACGGTGACTACGAGGTCCACCTGATCGAGCTCCCGGCCGAGCCGGTAGCCGCACCCGCACCCGCGCCTGCGCCGGAGGCGGCAGTGCCTGCGCCCGCAGTCGTGCCTGCGCCGGCGCCTGCTCCCGCCTCGGGCCCCGCAACTGAGCCGGCGCCAGTACCCGCGCCACCCAAGGCCAAGACGGCGCCGGAGTCGCCGGCGGCGCCGGCCAAGCCCAAGGCCAAGAAGCCGCGCACGAAGGTCTGGCGAGACGCGGACTTCTGAGCGCTCCGCCCTCTTGAGGTCGCCATCCGATCTAGCCCAGCGCACCCAACCGTGCCCCGCGGTCGGGCAGGGGCCCGCGGCGGGGGCACGGGGCAGTGAGCGCGGGCGGCTACTGCGGCGGGATCAGCAAGCAGCACCCAAACGAGCAGTAGCGTCCGCTCGGGCAGTCCGCGCTGTGGCCCCAGCTCGGCTCGCCGCCCCCGCACCAGCCCGGGGTGCCGTCGCCGGGCGGGTCGCTCGGGGTGCCGCCCGTGCCGCCGCCGCCCGGGGTGCCGCCGCTGCCGCCCATGCCACCGGTGCCCGCGCCCGGCGGATTGTCCGGCGGCATGGTGAAGCACTCGTCCGGTAGCTCGTCGATCGTCTTGCCCGGGCACAGCTCGCAATCACCGCAAGTGTTGTTGCACTCGCTGTCGGACTTCGTGCACTGGATGCAATCGTCCAGGTTGTCCTCGTTGCAATCGGGGGTGACCACGACCGTGCGCGTGACGTCGCCGTCGCGGATGTCGCAGCAGCCGAAGCAGTCGCAGCCGTTGGGCGTGCGCGGCGCGCAGAAGTCGATGCACGCCTGGGTCAGCTGGCAGTCGGGATCGTCCTGGGTCTTGGCGCCGGTGTAGCAGTCGGTGTGGTAGCGGCAGCCGTCGTCACCAGCGCCCGAGTTGCCGTCGAAGAAGCAGTCCTGCCACTTCGGGTCCATGTTGTCGCCCGAGATGCCGGTGGCGAAAGTGCCCTCGTCGTCGTCATTGGGGCCTGTGCACTCGGTGTCGAAGCCATCGGCGGTGCCGTCGCCGTCGTTGTCCTCACCGTCGGCGCACTGACAGGCGCGGTCGCCGCACAGCTTCAGCTCGTCGGGCACCGTCCAGCCGTCGTCGATGATGCCGGTCGGGTTGTCGGGCGTGCTGAGCTGATCGCCCGCCCCCGCGTCTGCGCTCATGCCACCGCCATCACCGGTGCCGTCGCCCGTGCCGTCTCCGTCAGCGGTGCCGTCCCCCATGCCTTCTCCGTCACGGGCGCCGTCGCCAGTGCTGTCGTTGCCGTTGCCGTCGCCGCTGCCGTCGTTTTCGGCGCGATCGGGTCCGCCATCGAGCGAGCCCGCGTCACCGGAGTCGTCGCCGCTACAGGCGCTTGCCAGCAGCGCCACCGTGGCCAAGATCGCAATCGCTCTGCTCATGGTTCTTCTCCATCGCTTCTCTCCGCGCTCCCGGCCTGGAACACTCCTCGCCGGTCCTCCCTGGCGCTGATGCGCGGCGGTCAGCGGGAGGGCGCCACCGAAAGGATGTGCATTCAAACGATCGTGGCGGATGGGGCCAGATCGGTTGAACAAATCTGCGCACCGCGCGCGACTAACCGGGAACCAGGCGGGTCCCGAGCGGCTCCAGGGGTGCCTCGGGCCAGTCTCCGATGGGACGCCTGGCCAGCTCCAACCCACGCGGGCCGGGCGCGGCGTCGGCGTCGAAGCCCGTCCAGATCGACAGCGGTGAGTCCGGCCAGCGAAAGCGCAGACCGTCGCCCTCTGTGGCAGGGCTCCCACCCAGGGCGGCCTCCCACAGCTCCAAGCGCGCGCCGTCGGCGAAGCGCCACTGGGCCCAGTCGAAGCCGGGCGACGGACCTCCCTCGTAGGGCTCGCCTCCGAGCAGACCCTCGAGCACGGGAACGCACGCGCTCATCTCGTGGACGCCAAAGGCGATGTGGTCGAGTGCGTGGGACGGCACGCAAAGGCCGTTATCACGGGTGCTTGCACGCGCACAAACCGTGCGCGGCGGGCATGCGCAGATCTCGACGCTGCTTGCATTTCTCCCGCGTGGGGGGCCAAGCGTGCTGCGATTGGCTATGCTCCTAGACGGATGGTGGTGTCGTCTGGAAGGACGTGCCCGGCGTTGGGCACGGCGCTGTCGGCTCTGGTCCTGGTCTCGGGTTGCTCGCTGCAGCGTGCGCCGATCGTGGACTCGCCCATTGGCGACGTGGGTCCAGATGCGGGAAGCGACGACGAGGGGCGCGCGGATGCCGACGCCGGCTTCGGCAACAGCCCGGGCGGCAGTCCCTCGCCGGGACCTTCGAGCCCGAGCCCAGGAGGCGACGGCGACGGTGACGGCGACACGGACCCGGGTGCGACTCCGCCGCCTGCGACGACCGATCCCCCTGGACAGCCGGTCGACGAGCCGCCACCCCCAGAGGACTTCGGTCTGAGCTGCGGCGGCGTGACCTGCCCCTCGGTGACCGCGCCCGCGGACCAGTGCTGCACGGGCGTGGCCGACGTGCAGAGTCGCCGCGCGCGCGAGGTCGGCGTGTGCGGAATCGAGCGCCCGGGCGTGGACGGCTGCGTGCAGCTCGAGCAGGGCGGTGTGCTCGACGAGGCGTGTCCCGATCTCACGCCCGGAGGGCTCGACGTCTCGGAGCCGGGCTGCTGCACGGACACCGGGCGCTGCGGCACCTTCGATGCGGCGAGTGGCATCGGCTGCCATGAGAACGACGCCGTCGACGAGCCCTGTGGCGAAGAGGTGATCGACGAGACGGTGAGCTGCGAGCCGACGGGGGCCTACGCGATCCGGGCCGAGGTCGACGTCACGTGGGGGGGGCGCAGCGGTGGGCTGTTCGACCTCACCGACGACGGCCGCGGCACGATCGAGGTGCTGATTCTCGGGCGCATCGAGAAGGTCGGCGCCGGCAATGACTTCCTCGGCACGATGCGCCCCTGCCGAACGCGGTTGCCGCCGTTCTACAGCTCGATCCTCTGCGAGTCCTACCAGCCGATCTTCGACGACGCGATCTGGGACGCCGCAGACGCGCCCGAGTTCGACACGACCGGCAGCTTCCAGTGCCTCAATCCGGGCTGCGTCGTGACCTTCAACCCGGTGACCTCGCCGGTGGGCATCGAGCTCGACGACCCCGATGGTGCGTGGCCCACCGCCTCCCAGGCCGACAGCTTCAACTGCGCCTCGGGCGAGGGCGACGCGTGCTTTCCGGACCAGGACCTCGACGGGCATCCGGGCATCACGGTCTCGCTGCTGACGTCGGGCACGGCGCCAGGCGCGGGCGATTGCAGCGACTACGAGTTCCGCGGCGCGCCATTGAATGCAAATCCGTTTGCCATCATCGATGGTGTCGTGCGTTCCGACCGCCTGCACCTGGGCGTGCGCATTCGCCTCGGCGCGTCGGGCCGCATCGGCGACGACTGCAACACCGCAGCGGGGCTCGGCGTGGCCGACTTCGTGGAGTCGCGCGCGGCCAGCTGCATGTTGGAGCCGGGGACCAACAATCTGTTCGAGGCTCCGGCAGGTCCCGACGACATATGCGGCGGATCGGAGACGGAGTTCATGAACGAGAACTTGCCGATCTACGACATCCTACGACTGGGCGAGGAGCCGCGGGCGGTGCTCGAGCTGCAAGACACCAGCGCGAGCGATGGACCGCGCTACGAGCTCGTGCGACTGGGCGCGCTCGACGACGACGTCAGCTGCGCAGATGTTCGCGCGGCCTTTTGATGGGAGGGACCGCGTGGGCCGAACGCGGCACCATAGCGGCCTCGGACCGCTCGCTTGCACGCAAGCAGTGCAAGCGGCTTCCCACTTGAACATACATGCGTTCTATTTCGGCACCTCGCCCGCGCGTTCGCGACACCGATCGAGGGTTTGAGAATCATTGGCCATCCGAGTATGTTGCCAGCGCCAAAACGGCGATTGGCGTCATTTGCCAGATGATCGCATCCCCGAAAACAGATAGATGCCCAGGTACCCCGGTGTGGGGGTAACGCGGGCGTGGTTGCAGCTCAGGAGCGTGACAGATGAGTAAGTGGATTGGACTGGGAACGACGGGCTGGTTGGCCCTACTGCTTGCCGGGAGCCTCGTGCTCGTCGCATGCAGCGATGACTCGTCAGACGACGGTGACAGCGACGATGTGATGGACGCGGGTGGCGATGGCGACACCACCGGTGACGGCGACGGCGACACCACCGGTGACGGTGACGGCGACACCAGCACCGACACGGGCATTCCCTGTGGTCCGACGGTGTGCGCGGATCCGACGGCCGGCCTGCCCTTGCCCTTCCCGCTGCCCGGGCCCTGCTGTGCAGACGACGTGGCCGGTACTTGCGGCATGATGATGAACGGCGAGTGCGCTGTGCCGCCACCGAACCACGACACCTGCCCGCCGCTGGTCACGGGCTTCGGCATCGATGGTACCAGCTGCTGCATCGAGGACAGCAACGAGTGCGGCCTGATCGACACCCTGATGGGCACCGGCGACTGCGTCTCGCTGACCGACGTCAACGATCAGCTTGGTGGCCTCACGATGGGTTTGATCCCGATTCCGTCGCCCGTCGATTGCGATGGCAACCCGATCGCCATCGGCGACGGTGACGGCGGCGGCGACGACGCCGGCCAGTAGAGGCGGCCCGGGTGACCGCCGCCTGGGTGCGGCGCGCGGTCACCGGAGAGCTTAGTAGTCCCTCTGCACCAAGCGCGACCCCGTCCGCTCCACCATCCCCTGTAGGTGGACCGGGCCGGGGTCGTGGTTTTTTAAGCGGGGGACCCGTGGTCCCCCCTCGGCTGCGTGCGCTGCGCGCACGCGCGATTCCCCCCTGCGTGGGGAGGACGGCGTCCTCCCCCCA
>JAPPOT010000163.1 GCA_028817855.1 Myxococcales bacterium | reverse complement strand
ATCCGCCGGTGTGTGCTGGGCCGTGGTCGCCTGCAGCCGGCCTCCCGAGCTGCCGCCCGTGTATGCGGCGCTCGTCCCGGCCCCGGCGGAGGGGGCAGCCGCGCTGGCGGCCCCCGGCGCGGGCGCGGCAGCCGTCGCGCCCCTCGCGGCGCCCGATGGCGGTGTGCCGTCAGCCACGGTGCCTGCGTCCGCGTCGCCGAAAACTCCCTGAGGTTCAGCGCATTTGACGCTGAAACCCAGGGCTGACCACAATAGCGCGCACCCATGCCGTCCCTGCTTCATACGGTGCGTGACCTCGGTCGCCTACGCGAGATCGCGGCGGTGCTCGCACGGCACGGTTTTGGCGAGCTGGTGCAGCGCACCGGCATGGGCACGTTGGCCCCGGGGCGCGCCAGCAAGGAGGAGGCGGACAAGACCAGCACCGCGGAGCGGGTGCGGCTGGTCCTCGAGGAGCTCGGCCCGTCCTTCATCAAGCTCGGACAGATCGTCTCGACCCGGCCCGACCTGGTGCCGGCCGATCTGATCGCGGAGTTGCAGAAGCTCCAGGACGACGTCCCGCCCGTCCCCTTCGAGGAGATGAAGCCGGAAATCGAGCAGCAGCTAGGCGGCCCGATCGACGAGGTCTTCGCCAGCTTCGACGAGACCCCGATCGCCTCAGCCTCCATCGGCCAGGTCTACCGGGCGCAGCTCAAGACCGACGAGGGTGTGGCTCAGGTGGTGGTGAAGGCCCAACGCCCCAACATCACCTCGACCATCGAGCGGGACATCGACCTGCTCTACTGGCTTGCGCACGCGATCGAGCGCTCGATTCCCGAGGCCCATCTCTATGCACCGGTGCGGGTGGTCGAGGAGTTCGACCGCTCGATCAGCGCCGAGCTGGACTTCGCCCAGGAAGCCGACAACGCCGAGCGCTTTTCCGAGAACCTGGCGGAGCTGCCCACCATCGAGTTCCCGACGGTCTACCGTCAGGCGTCGTCGCGGAAGGTCATCACCCTCTCGTACATCGACGGAAAGAACGTCTTCCAGGCGGTGCGGGAAGGTGCCAGCGGCGAGCACATCGCCAAGAGCGCCATCGCGGGCATGGTCCGCATGATCTTCGAGCACGGCTTCTTCCACGCCGATCCGCATCCGGGAAACATCTTGATCACCGGGCCCAACGACGAACCCGTGATCGGCCTAATCGATCTGGGGCTCGTGGGACGGCTCGGCCCGAAGCTGCGTGACCGGCTCGTGGACCTGATGATCGCGATCGGCCGCGAGGACCCGAAGGCGATCGCGGACGCGCTCTACGCCATCGGACGGCCGACCAAGAAGATCGATCGCGCGGCCTACGAAGCCGAGGTGGCGATGCTCTCCGAGAAGTACCTGCGCAAGCAGCTCGGCGACATCCAGGTGGCAGACTTGATCCGCGACCTAGCCAAGGGCGCGTTGAAGTACGGCGTCGAGACCCCGACGGACTTCTTGATGGTCGGCAAGGCTCTGATGACCGTCGAGGGCATCGGTCGCCAGATCTATCCCGAGCTGAACGTGGCGGAGGAGCTCAAGCCCTATTTCACCGAGATCCTCGGGTACCGCTATTCCCCGGAGCGTCTCACCAATGATCTGGTCAACCTGGCGACGCGCCTCGGCAGTGCCGCGCAGGACTTCCCGGCCGGCGCGGCGGACATCCTGGAAGACATGCGCCAGGGCCGCCTCAGCATGGAGGTGCGGCAGCCCAACGTCAGCTACGCCAACGAGCGCCTGGGGCGGCGCATCTTCGCGGGGCTCGGGATGGGCTCGATGGTGATCGCGGCGGCCATCCTGATCGCGACCGAGCACGACTACATCGGCTGGACCATGCTGGGTGCGACGGCCCTGTGGGGCTTCATCCACAACGCGGCGATGGCGCTCAGCAAGAACACGCCGCCGCGCTGAAAACTGAACATCTAAACAGCTCTCCGCTTGCAACCGCCACTGGCGGAGCTATGCTGAACGCAAGTACAGATGGCACCCCTCACCGCAGAGAGCAGCGTCGGCACCATCACCGCCCCGATCGAAGGCGCGGGCGATGCATTTGAGGGTGAGCTCCTGAAGTGTCCGGTGGCATGGCTACCGGATCTTCCGGTCGCGACGGGGTTCGTGCTCGAAGCGCCAGGGATCCCAGTGGAAATCCGCTGCATCACAACGCGCCTTGCTGAACAGGACGGCGAGGATGGGCGCCGCTCGGCGGCGTTTCTCGACGGAGAAGAGCTGAGGGCCGTGGCGCTCGCTGTTCAGGCAGAGCGGCTCACTTCGGCCGACTTCCGGGGCTTCTGCTTGCTGAAGCTGCAGGACCCGGGCTTTCGTATCACCGAGGAGATCGCCCTGGCCGGCGCACAGGCGAGCGAGCAGGAACGCTCGCGGCCCTGGGCCCTGGGCCGGATCCTGGCGGCGCTCGGGGTGGAGCTGCGCGCGGCCGAGCTCCTGGCTGCGGCGCCTTCGGTGCATCCGAGCAAGCCCCCACGACGGGCCGTCTACGGCACGGCCGCGGACGAGCGCGCAGCCTGAGGGGGCGCTCTCAGCTCGTGATCGCACCGCGACCGAGCGCCAGGCCGGCGAGACCGGCGAGTAGGCACACCACGGCCATGCCGAGCATGTAGCCCAGGGCCTTGGCCACATCGCCCTGCTCGAGCATCCGCAGGGTCTCGAGGTTGAAGGACGAATAGGTGGTGAAGCCCCCCATCACCCCGATGCCCAGGATCAGCCGGAAGTCCGTATCACCGGCGCTCGCCCCCGCGAACGCCTGTGCGACTACCCCCAGTAGAAAGGACCCCACCACATTGGCGGCCAACGTTCCGTAGGGCAGCGCCGTGCCTAAGGAGCGGGCCAGGCCGATCGTCAGGCCGTAGCGCATCAGCGTGCCGACGGCGCCACCGAGCGCGATCCAGACGGGGGTCATGGGAAGCAGAGTACAAAAAACTTCGGTCACGTGGTGCGCGCAGCCGCCTGCGCTATCCTCGCGCGGCCATGAGCGCCCGGCGGCCATCCGCCCGTCCCTCACCTCGCCGCGAGGACGGTCGACCCGAGCTCACAGCTTCGGGCCTGCGCGTCGGCGGCCGCACCCTGCCCATCTTCTGCGGCTCGGTGCAGTACTTCCGCCTCGCGCGCGAGCACTGGCGTATCGCGCTCGAAGCTGTGCGGGAGCTGGGCCTGGAGCTGATCGAGACCTATGTGCCCTGGGGCGTGCACGAGCGTCCCGATGGAACCTACGACTTCGGCGAGGGTGATCCCCGTCTCGATCTGTGCGCGTTCCTGGACCTGGCTGCCGAGCTGGAGCTGCAGGTCTTCGTGCGCCCGGGTCCACACGTGAACGCGGAGCTCCCGCTCTTCGGTCTGCCGCCCCGTGTCGTCTTCGATCCGCCCAACCAGGCGCGCTCGCCCCGCGGCAATCCCCTGCCCCTGCCCGCGCCTCCGCGCTTCTTCCCGGTGCCCTCCTACGCCAGCGAGAGCTTCAAGCGCGAGACTTCAGCCTGGTATCGCACCGTGGGCGACCGGATCGCCGACCGCTGCTGGCCGGACGGCCCGGTCGTGTTGCTCCAGGTCGACAACGAGGCCGCGTACTACTTCCGCGACGGCCCCTACGACGCGGACTACCACCCCGATGCGATCGCGGGCTACCGGCGCTTTGTCGAGGCGCGCCATGGCACGATCGAAGCGCTCCACCAGAGCTGGGGAAGCGCGCATGCCTGCTTTGGCGACGTCGATGCGCCACGGAAGGCGCGCGTGCCGGACCGGGCGGCCCTGCCCGAGCGCCTGGACTGGGCGGACTATCAGGAAGCACTGCTGGGCGACGCGCTGCGATCGATGCGCGATGAGCTCGCGCAGTACGGTTTCGAGGGCCTGCCGACGGTGCACAACCTGCCGATGGGAGACGCGGGGCTGGCCAGCTCGCTGAGCTCCCTGCGCAACAGCGTGGACCTGGTCGGGCTCGACTACTACCACGGCCGCGATGGGCTCGAGCAGGTGCGGCGCAAGACGCTGCGGCTTGCGGGCAACACGCGACATCCGTTTGCCCCGGAGCTCGGAGTCGGCGCACCGCCCTGGTTCGGGCCGCGACCGGACAAGGACGCGCTCTTCTCTGCGATGTGCGCGTGCGCCTTCGGGCTGCGCGCCTTCAACCTGTACATGACGGTCGATCGCGACCGCTGGTACGGGGCGCCGATCGCGCCCGACGGCACCCTGCGCCGCTCCGCCGAGCGCTGGAAGCGCTTCATCGAGGCCCTGCGCAGCAGCGAGCACCATCGCCTGACGCGTCGCGTGCAGGTCGCCATCTCCGTGCCGCGCGAGTACGCACGTCTGACGCGCGCCACGCACACGCTGGGAGCCCTGAGCCCCAGCGCCCTCCACGTCGCCGGCTTGCCCGCGAGTAGCGCCTGCTCCACCCGGCGCTTCGGTTTCGGTGAAGCGATCCAGATCGCGTGGACCAAGCTGCTGTGGCGCCTGGACCGCGCCCTGTGCGAGCAGCAGATCCCGTTCGTCTACGTGGAGGACGTTCCGGACCCGAAGGCCCATCCGGAGCTCAAGTTGCTCTTCGCGCCCACCTACGAGTTCGCGTCTCCGGAGCGCATCGACGCGCTGCGCGAGTTCGAGGCGAGTGGTGGCTGTGTCATCTGGGGCCCGGAAGAGCCTCGCCTCGACGCCCGGCTGCGCGAGGTGGAGCTGCCGCGGCCGGGGCGACGCGACCCCATGCAGCTGACCGACCAACCGACGGCGGAGCAACTCGTCGACACGGTGGCCAACGAGCTCGAGTTGGAGCGGCCCTATCCGGTGTTGCCGCGCCCCGTGCTGTCGGCCGTGCACCGGGACGAAGCCGGTCCACGCCTGGTCTTCCTCGTGAACCCGGGCGCAGCCGACGTGCGTGCAGAGGTGCAGCTGCCGGCCGCCATGGCCGCGAGCGACGCAATGAACGGCGAGCGCTTCGAGGGCGGCTCCTGGCGCGTGCCGATGGCGGCCCGCAGCTGTCGCATGCTCGTGCTCGAGCGCGAGGCGGCCACGGGCATCAAGCGCAAGCCGCGCGGCCCTTCGGCGCGTGCGCGGAGGGGCTCGTGATCAGCCGCGACTTCCGCTTCGACGGCTTCGACGCGCGGGCGTGGAGCAACCTGCTGTCCCTCTTCCGCGCGGCGCCGCGTGGGCACGCCCACCGCGATGAGGCGGCGCCATCGCCCCGCGGGACCCTGGTGGTCGTTCGCGACGAGCACGAGGCGCCCGAGGCTGCCTTCGTCACCGGCCGCGGGCCGGTGCCCATCGAGCCCTGGTCGAGCCCGGCCGAGTTGGCCGAGCGGTGTCGCGAAGCGGGCGCCCACCGCGCATTGGTGCTGGAGGACGGCGCGGTGGAGGAGCTGACCGAGCGCGCAGCCGCCCGCATCCCGATGCCCGGCGACTACGCCAGTCAGTGGCTCGCTTTGCTCGGTGTCGTGCGCGAGCTGGAGCAGGAAGGGCAGATCCTGTTCTGGCCTCGGCCCGCGCGTGTGCCCCTGCCCACCACTGCCATGCTGACACGCGCGTTCGACCTGCTGCTGCCCAACGACCGGGCGGCGCTGATGATGCTCTGGGAGGGCGAGGAGATCTGGACCGCCCTCGCCGTGCACAGGGTCGACGGCGAGATCGACGAGATCGTCGGGCCCGAGCGCATCCTGGAGTGGACTGGACCACTCGGGGGCGACTACCGGCGGGACCACCGCGCCGTGCAGCGCGCCGTGCAGCGCGCGCTCGGACCACTGCATGTCGGCCTCTTCGCTCAACGCGCAGACCTCGAGGAGTTGCTGCGCACACCCGATGCCGGGGCGTGGGCTCGGGCGGTGGCCCTGCGCGACGTGATCCTCAGCCCGGCACCGCCCTACGCCCACGTGGCGGTGGGAGCGGATGCGGCGCGCGCGGCCGGACGCCGGGCGCGCCGCTGGCTGGGCGGGCTCGACCTCTTCGCGGCGATGACACCGGTGGCAGAGTTTGCGCGCGAGCACATCGCGCGCGTGGGTAGCGTGACCGAGACCCTCGGCTTCAATCCCCTCGAGGCGCTGGCCGCTCGCCTACGCACCAATCCCGAGCGCACGGACGACGAGGCGTAGCTGACCAGTCTCGGCCCCCTCGGCGCCCCACTCGCACGAGGAAAATCTGGCTCGCTGGGAGATCGTCCCGGCGATCTCTGGAATCCCAGAATTTGACATCTGGCCACACGTTCTGTACTTCAATGTCTCACCTATCCACTCGAACAGTGCTACGCGTCCGTGCACAGCGGGCGCGCTGACCGGAGGGGCTGCCGTGCAGAAGCTGACTCAAAGACAAGAGATGGTGCTGAAGTACATCGAATCCTCCATCACGGAGCGAGGTTACCCGCCCACCCTGCGTGAGATCGGCAACTTCATGGGGATCCGCAGCACGAATGGGGTCAACGACCACCTGCGGGCGCTGGAGCGCAAGGGCTACCTGACGCGCGAGGACATGAAGTCGCGAGCCCTGCGTCCAACCAAGATGGCGGCCAACAACAACGGCAGCGCTGCCGTCGATGGCGCGGACATGGTCGAGGTCCCGATCGTCGGACAGGTGGCTGCCGGCCAGCTCACCGAGGCCATCCAGCAGCCCTCCGATACGGTGCGCGTGGACCGGGTCCTGCTGGGTGGGCACCAGGAGGTGTTCGGCCTGCGCATCAACGGTGAGTCGATGATCAACGCCGGTATCAATGACGGCGACTATGTCTTCGTGAAGAAGGCCCTCGAGGCGCGCAAAGGCGAGATCGTGATCGCCATGGTCGGCGAAGAGGCCACCTGCAAGTACTTCTTCCCCGAGAACGACCACGTGCGGCTGGTGCCGGCCAACGAGAGCATGAGCGACATCATCATCAACAAGCAGGACTGGCGCTCGACGCAGATCCTGGGCGTGGTGGTCGGCCTCTACCGCAAGTTCGTCAATTAGTGCCGTCCCCCAGCCCCGCCCGCAC
>JAPPOT010000542.1 GCA_028817855.1 Myxococcales bacterium | reverse complement strand
ACGATCTCGTGGTGGATCTGTTTATGTTGCTACTGCTGGGCGCCGAACGCATCGACCAGGTCGTCACGTTCGGCGCAAGCGAAGTTTGATGGTGGAACCCATCTCCTAGTCGGGCTGGCCGCTGCTGTCGCAGCCGGCCGCGTCGCAGGTGATCGACAGCCGCACAGAGCGACCCGCGCCGGGCGCGTCGAAGCTGAAGGTCATCGGGTCGCCCACCGGCAAGCCGTGCACGTCGTAGGGCTGCACGTCGACCTCGCCCAGCTCGTCGCCGCTGAGCTCGCGCTCCAGGTCGGGTACGGTGCGGTACTGGTCGCGGCCCTCGCCGTCCATGTCGCACGGGACCTCGGTCTCGAGCAGCAGCTCGCTGCCGTCCTGGCGCCAGGCGGTGATCGCGAAGCTCGCCACGCCGGCGCTGTCGCAGGTGCCGAAGCCGAAGTCCCAGCGCATCTTGAGCTTGGCCGGCGAGGCGGTGAGCTTGAGGGGCGGGTCGGCCACCACCGTCGTGCCGCCGCCCACCACGTGCATCTCGTGGGGACCGGCCTCGAGGCTGTCCATGATCTCGACGTCGTCCACGTCGAGGCCATAGAGCGAGACCTCGTAGGTGTCCGGCATCAGCAGGTCGAAGCGCACCATGCCGGCGTCGCAATCGGCCTCCTCGCTGCGCTCGCCGCCGTTGACCTCGGCACGCACCGCCACGACACCCAGCTCCGTGCAATCCTTGCGGTTGCCCAGCTCGAAGGGCACCACCAGCACGCCGGCCTCCGGCTGCTCGTCACCGCCGCAGCCGAGCAGCAGCCCGCTTCCGAGCACGAAGCCCACGATTCGCCTCACCAGACCTGCTCGCATTCTCACCATCCTCCAGGTTGGGACTGGGTCAATGTGAGAATATCTGGGACAATGTAGGATGCCAAAAAAGTAGCGGGCGCCTGCTAGGCCGGGGCCTTCGCGGCCTTGGCCGCCTCCCACAGGGCGTCCAGCTCGGCCGGCGACAGCGTGTCCAGATCCACACCTCGCGCCCGGGCATCGGCCTCCACCCCGCGTACGCGCTCGGTGAAGCGGCCCAGGGTCCCGCGCAAGGCCGACTCCGGGTCGATGTCGAGCTTGCGCGCGTAGTTCGCCACCGAGAACAAGAGGTCGCCCAGCTCGTGCTCGATCGCGGCCCTCTCGCCACCCTCGATCGCACGGTCCAGCTCCCCCAGCTCCTCGTCCACCTTCGCCCGCGCGCCCGCGCCGTCGGGCCAGTCGAAGCCGACGCGCGCCGCCTTGTCGCCCACGCGCACCGCGCGCAGCAGCGCGGGCAGGGCCACCGGCACTCCGTCGAGCACCCCCCTGCCCTGCTTCTCGCGCGCCTTGATCGCCTCCCAGTTGTCCACCACCTGCTCGCTCCCCTCGACCTCGACCTCACCGAAGACGTGGGGGTGGCGGCGGACCAGCTTGTCACAGATGCCGGCGACGACATCGTCGGGCCCGAACCAGCCCTGGGCCTGCGCCAGCTCGGATTGGAAGACGACCTGCAGCAGCAGATCACCCAGCTCCTCGCGCAGCTCCTCGGGCTGCCCGCGGTCGATCGCTTCGACGACTTCGTGGGCTTCCTCGATGACGTAGTTGCGCAGGGTCTCGAGCGTCTGCTCCCGGTCCCACGGACAGCCCCCCGGCGCCAGCAGCCGCTGCATGATCTCGACCAATCGTGGTAGGGTGCTTCCGTCTTGAGGGCCCGGCATGCGCCGCGTCCTAGCACGGGGGCCACTGCCCGGTCGACAGGCCCAGACTTGCCTTCGCCCCACGAGCAATGGGCTACAAGAAATCGAAGATCAGCATCGCGAGCATCGTGGACGCCACCATGCGCGTGCTCGCGCGACAGGGCTACGCCCGCACCAGCCTGATGGACGTCGCCAACGAGGTCGGCATGTCCAAGGGCGCGGTGCACTACCACTTCCCGACCAAGGAAGCGCTGATGACCGAGGTGCTGCAGACGGCCTGTGACACCGTGGCCAAGCGCACCCTCGAGACGTGGACCGCGGTCGACAACCCGGACCTGGCCCTGCGCTCCTCGCTACAGGAGCTGTGGCGCGTGCGCGCCGAGCTCTCCGACGAGGCCAAGGTCGTCGCCGACCTGCTCGCCCAGAGCCTGCACGACGAGAGCATGCGGGCGCCCCTGGCGGAGTACTACCGTTTCGCCGCCTCCCAGGTGGAGCAGCACCTGACCGAGCACCTCGGCACGCTCGGGCTCAAGCCCAAGATCGAGGCGAGCCGCATCGCCCGCCTGCTGCACGCCATGCTCGACGGGTTGCTGATGCAGAAGATCGTCGACCCCGATGCCATCCAGGAAGAGCACGTGATCGAGGCGCTCGAGACCCTGGCCGCCGCCCTCTTCGAGCCGGCATGAGCGGCGACGACAGCCCGCGCGCGGGCGGTCCGCTGCTCGAGCTCGACGGCGTCGACAAGCGCTTCGAGGACACCCACGCCCTGCGCGATGTCAGCCTCGAGGTCGCCGCCGGCGAGACCGCGGTGCTGATCGGCTCGAGCGGCTCGGGCAAGTCCACCGTGCTGCGTCTAATCATCGGGCTGCTGTCGCCCGACGCGGGCCGCGTGCGCTTCGACGGTGCGGCGGTGGACTGCGGCGACGCTGCCCCCCACCGCAGGCGCATCGGCTACGTGATCCAGGAGGGCGGCCTCTTCGCCCACCTGAGCGCGCGCGACAACGTCACGCTGCTCGCGCGCCACCTGGGCTGGGAACCGTCGCGCATCGAGCAGCGCGTCGGCGAGCTTTCGCAGCTGGTGCAGCTGCCGGCCGACGCCCTCGCGCGCTTCCCGGTCCAGCTCTCGGGCGGCCAGCGCCAGCGCGTGAGCCTGATGCGCGCGCTGATGATGGACCCGGACGTGCTGCTGCTCGACGAGCCCCTGGGCGCGCTCGACCCCATCACGCGCGCCGAGCTCTCGCGCGACCTCAAGGACATCTTCCGCTCCCTGGGCAAGACCGTCCTGATGGTCACCCACGACGTGGGCGAGGCCGGCTTCTTCGGCGACTGGGTCGCGCTGATGAGCGAGGGCCAGGTCGTCCAGCGCGGCACCCTGCCCGAGCTGGTCGAGCGCCCCGCGACGCCGTTCGTCGAGCGCTTCATCGCCGCCCAGCGTGGACCACTCTCCGGAGGCGCCGCGTGAGCGCACGCCTGTGTCTGCTCTGCCTGCTGCTGTGCGCCTGCGCGAGCGACGGCGGCGAGCGGCCGGTCGTGGTCGGCTCCAAGAAGTTCACCGAGTCGGTGGTCATCGGCGAGATGGCGCGCGGGCTGGCCGGCCGGGGCGCCGAGCACCGCCGCGAGCTGGGCGGCACGCGCGTGCTGTGGGGCGCGCTGCTCGCCGGCGACATCGACGTCTACCCGGAGTACAGCGGCACCATCGCCCAGGAGATCCTCGGCGGCGAGGCCGGCACCGAGCTTGAGGCGCTGGCCAGCGCCCTGCGCGCCAAGGGCGTGGTGATGGGCGCACCCCTCGGCTTCGACAATACCTACGCGATCGGCATGCGCGAGCAGCGCGCTGCCGCTCTGGGGATCCGTACGGTGAGCGACCTGGCCAAGCATCCCCAGCTGCGCTTTGGCTTCACCTCCGAGTTCATGGATCGGGCCGATGGCTGGCCCGGCCTGTCGAAGCACTACGGGCTCACCCACGCAGACGTGCGCGGCCTCGATCACGACCTGGCCTATCGCGGGCTCGCAAGCGGCTCCCTGGACGTGACCGACCTGTACTCGACCGACGCCGACATCCAGTACTACGGCCTGCGCGTGCTCGAGGATGACCGCAGCTACTTCCCGCGCTACCAGGCCCTCTTCCTCTATCGCGACGGAATCGATCGCGGCGCCATCGAGCGCCTCGAGCGCCTCGCCGGCGCGATCGACGAGCCGACCATGCGCAAGCTCAACGCGCGCGTGAAGGTCGACTCGGAGAGCGAGTCCGCGGTGGCCGCGAGCTTCCTGAAAACGGCGCTCGACGTGGAGGCGCCCGCGACCACCTCCACGCGCGGCGACCGCCTGCTCGAGCACACGCTCGATCACCTGGTGCTGGTCGCCATCTCGCTCGGCGCCGCCATCCTGCTCGCGATCCCCCTGGGCGTGCTCGCCGCCCGGCGTCGCCGTCTCGGTGCCGCGATCCTGGGCGCGGCGGGCGTGCTGCAGACGATCCCGTCGCTCGCGCTGCTGGTCTTCATGATCCCGCTCTTCGGCATTGGCGCACCGCCGGCCATCTGCGCGCTCTTCCTCTACAGCCTGCTACCGATCATCCGGAACACCCACGCTGGGCTCACCTCCCTCGAGGGCCCGGTGCTCGAGAGCGCCACCGCGATGGGCCTGAGCTCGGGCGCGCGCCTGCGCCTGGTGGAGCTGCCGTTGGCCTCACCCGCGATCCTCGCGGGCATCAAGACCTCGGCGGTGATCAACGTGGGCACCGCGACGCTGGGCGCCCTGATCGGGGCCGGCGGCTACGGGCAGCCGATCCTCACGGGCATCCGACTCGATGACCAGGCCCTGATCCTGGAGGGCGCCATCCCTGCGGCCGCGCTGGCGCTCCTGGTCCAGTGGGGCTTCGACCTGTCGGAGCGCATCTTCGTGCCAAAGGGCCTGCGCCTGTGAGCGGGCGGTGGTAAGAAGGCCGCCATGGGCTTCTCGCACATTCGCGCGCAAGAGGCGGCGCACGCCGTGCTCGAAAACGCCCTCACCCACGACAAGCTCGCCCAGGCCTACCTCTTCGTGGGGCCGTCCGGCGTCGGCAAGCAATCGACCGCCCTTTCGCTCGCGCGCGCACGGCTGTGCGAGGTGCGCCCCGGCGAGGGCTGCGGCAGCTGCGAGGTTGAGAAGCGCATCGACGACGGCACCCACCCGGACGTGCGCATCTTCACGCCGCGCGACGAGGGCAACCGCAACCTCCAGGTCGAGTTCGTGCGCGAGGAGCTGCTCCCGCTCACCAAGTTCGCGCCCTTCGAGGCCCGCGCCACCTTCCTGATCTTCCCGGAGGCCGACGTGAGCTTCCCGGTGCAGCACGCCGAGTCGGCCAACGCCCTGCTCAAGACGCTCGAGGAGCCGCGGCCGGCCGTGCACTTCCTCCTGCTCAGCGAGCGGCCCGACCGCCTGCTGCCGACCATCCGCTCCCGCTGCCAGCGCGTGCGCTTCTCGCCGCTCCCCGCCGACGTGCTCGAAGACATCCTGGCGGCGCACGACGTGCCCGCGGAGTCCCGGGCGCCGGCCATCGCGCTGTGCGGCGGCCGCGCCGACCGCGCCCTCGAGCTGGCCGAGGAGGATCTGGCCGTGCGCATGCTCGATGTCGCCGTGGCTGTCGACCGCGCGGTGGGCGAGCGCAAGGGCGGCACCCTGCTCGAGCTGTGCGAGTCCCTCGCCCGCGACGAGCACCGCGACATCGCCCTCGAGTCCCTCTCGCTCTACTACCGGGACGTGGCGGCGGCAGCGCTCGAAGTGCCGGACGAGCAGCTCGCCTTCCGCCACCGTGCGGAGCTGATCCGCGAGCGCGCGCGCACGCTGGCGCCGGCGGTGGCGGCCGAGCGCGTGGCTGCCATCGCCGAGCTAGGCGAGGCGCTCGAGCGCAACGCCAACCCCCAGGTCGCCCTCGAGGGGCTCTTCTTCGGCATGTCGTGAGCTGGTTGCTGCCGCCGCTTCCGCCCACCTTCGACGCGGCCCTGCGCGACGTGCGGGCGCGCGGCTTCGAGGCGCGCCTGGCCGCCGCCGAACGTCTGGCCGATCCAGAGCCGGGGCGCGAGTCCGAGGCTCTCGACGGGCTGATCGTCATGAGCCGCGACCTGAACGGGCGCGTGCGCGCCGCCGCCCTGCGCGGTCTCGACGGCCACGAAGACCTGCGCGTGACCGACCTGCTGATCGCCGCCCTCGAGGACGGCGAGCCGCTGGTGCGCGAGGTGGCCGTGGTCGGCCTCGGCAGCGTCGACAGCGAGCGCGCCAGGCAAGCGCTGATCGAAGCGCTCGGCAGCGACCACGCAGAGGTGCGCTTCCAGGCGATCGAGAGCTACCTGGAGGCCGCCGGCGAGCCGCAGCTGGGCGCCATCGCGCCGCTCCTTTCCGACACCGACGCGCGCGTGCGCGAAAACGCCGCGCTCAACCTCCATCGCCTGGGCGAGGCGGCGCGCGAGCCCCTGCGCGAGGCTCTCGACGATCCCTCGCCGCGCGTCCGGCAGCGCGCGGCCATCTCCCTGGGGACGCTCGGCGACTCCGCAGCGGTCCCGGCGCTGTGCGAGGCGCTCGGAGACCCGGAGCTGCTGGTCGCCGCCCTCGACCTGCTCGGCGGACTGGGCGAGCCGCGGGCCGTGGCGCCGGTCGCCGCGATCGCCACCGCCTTCCTCAAGCCCCTGCCACTCAAGGTCGCCGCAGCCCGCGCGCTCTGCCGCCTGGGCGATCCCCGCGGCCTCGCGGCGCTGTTCTCGGTCCTGCGTGCCCTGCGCGGCGACGGCCGCAGCTACGCCGTCGAGGTGATCGGCGAGCTGGGGCTGCAGGAGCTCGCCGGGGAGCTGCTGCGGCTGAGCCGGCGCCTGCGCGGGACCGACCCGGTGACGCTGGTGGAGGCCCTGATCGCCCTGGGCCCGGGCTCGGAGCCGGCCCGTTCCGCCCTGCAGACCCTGGCCCGGCGGCGCGACCCCGCCGGCGAGCGGGCCCGGGAGGCCCTCGGCGACGAGCCGGAAAAGCCATAGAAAGCTCTTTATTTTCAAGGGCAGATGGCGTACCCACTGCGCCCGCCCGTCACTGGCTTGACGGCGCGGCTTTCGGTCGTATCCTTTGCGCCCGCATTTCCGGGGAAGTCCCATGAATCAGAACGTCGGCCTGATCGGCAAAAAGATCGGTAACACCCAGATTTTCAACGAGGCCGGCCGCGTCACTCGTGTCCCCGCGATCCTGGTCGGCCCCTGCCCCGTGCTGGGCAAGCGCACCCCGGAGACGGACGGCTAATAGGCCCT
>JAPPOT010000327.1 GCA_028817855.1 Myxococcales bacterium | reverse complement strand
GCAGGTGCAGCCTTGAAGCGCTTGCCCTGGCTCGCGCTGCTGGCTTGGCCGCTGCTGCTCTGGGCAGGGTGCGGCAGTCCGCTGGTAGGTGCCGAGTGCCGGCCCGGGCACGTGCTCTGCGACGGTGTGTGTGTCGACCCGGGCAGCGACCCGGATCACTGCGGCGGCTGCGGGATGAGCTGCGGCGTCTTCGAGTGCGGCGCGGCCGAGTGCACCGATCGCATCCGCGACGACGCGGACCTGGACGGCGGCCTGCCGGATGGCCGCATGCCAGGCGATGGCGACTCGGGTGACGGCGCCTCGCGCTCCGATGCGGGCGAGAGCCCCGCCGGTGCCGGCTCGCCCTTCCTGCCGGACGGCGGCTTCGGCTTCCCCGACGTGGCCGTCTCGGTCGGTTGCGGTCTCGGGCAAACAGCCTGCGGAAGCCAGTGCAGCGACCTGCAGCGCGACCCCGATCACTGCGGCGCCTGCGGGGTGCAGTGCGCGCAGGACGAGTTCTGCGTCGCCGGTACCTGCATCGACAGGTGCGATCCGCCGCTTCGGCTGTGTGGGAACCAGTGCGTCGATTCCGAGGACGACCCCAACCACTGCGGCGGCTGTGGTCGTGAGTGTCGCAGCGGTCTGTGCGTCGACGCAGCGTGCAGCGACGTGGTGGCGGGTCACGTGGTCGTGGTCGGGCACGACTACACGCGCGGTCGTGCGGAGACCATGCGGCGCATGGCGGGCAATGCGCTCTTCCTCGCACAGGGCGCCCCGGTCGAGGCCCTGGTCTACACGGGCGAGGCGAGCCAATCCTCGGTCGACGGTGTGCACGGCGCCTTCAACCGCATCGTCGCGCTTGACGGTCGCGACTGGGAGCGGACCGAGGTCGACCCGGACGACCTGCCCGCCCAGCTGCTCAGCGCGTCGGCCCTGGTCATCCATGCCCAGCACGGGGCGAGCGACGACGAGCTGATCGAGCTGGGCCAGCGCTGGGGGATGGCCATCAGTCAGTTCCTGCTGCGCGGCGGCGTCGTGGTGCTCTTCGAGACCCACAGCGACGACAACGGCGGCACCCACCAGCTGCTCGAGCCGGCCGGGCTGTTCGGCGCCGAGGGGCGTGAAGAGGTCGGAGGCGGTGCCCTCACGGTGCTCAATCCCGGCGTCGGCGTCGCCGCGCGCGCGACGCGCAACTACAGCGCGGCGGATGTGACGGTCCGCTTCCTGGGTCACGATGGGACCGGCCAGGTCGTGGTGGAGGATGCGCAAGGCGAGCCGGTGGTCATCCACCGCGTGGTCGCGCCCTGAGCCTCGACGTCGCGGGTGTCGCAGCGGCTGAGCTTGCCCGTGCCCTTGCCGGCCCATCCTCGACCACGCGGGCAAGGGCACGGGCAAGTCTTGGGACCGCCTTGGCCACACGCGGGATGTGTGGAAAGGTCCGTGAATCCCAGGGGAGCCGACGCCGTCGCATCCTGGGGACCGCGGCCGCGGGTCCGGCGGGAAGGAGCGTCGCGCGTGGGAAGCGAAGTCGGGATCTCGGGCAGCCTGCGACCCGTGGCGGTGGCCGCGTGCCTCGCGCTGCTCACTGCGCCCTCCGTCCAGGCCCAGGCCGCCCCGGTGATCGAGCACATCGAGCCGACCTCGGGACCGCCCGGGACCGTCGTCCACATCATCGGCCGCCGCTTCGGCCAGGGGGCCACGGCCCAGCTGAACGGCAAGCCGCTGCCAGTGGTCAGCAGCCTGCCCAACCGCATCGTCGTGCGCGTCCCCGGCGACGCGAGCAGCGGTCGCATCGAGCTGATCAGCACCCGCGGCGCGTCCACCCGGGGGCCCGAGTTCCGGGTCACTCCGCTGCCTCCTGCGCCCGTGATCGATGGCTTCGAGCCCACCAGCGGGCCTCCCGGTAGCGAGGTCACCGTGCGGGGCAAGAACTTCTCGCCACGGCTCACCGGAAACCGCGTCACGATCGCCGGCCGCCCCGTGGTCGTGACGAGCGCCACCCCGGTTCGCCTCGTCCTCACGGTGCCCGAGCTCCAGGGCGCCGGCCCGATCCTGATCCGCGTGCGCCATGCCGGCGATGCGACCAGCGCCCAGAGCTTCACCGTCAGCGCCGCCACCGCGATCACAGCCGTGTCACCGGCAAGCGGCCCGCCGGGTGGGGAGATCACGATCCGCGGCTCCGGCTTCTCGTCGACCGCGCGGGACAACCGCGTCTACATCCACAACACCCCTCTCACCGTGAAGTCGGCGCGTGCGGATGAGCTCACCGCGGTCCTGCCGCAAAAGGTGGCGAGCGGCACGGTGCTGGTCGATGTCCGAGGCGGTGGCCGCGCGCAGAGCGCGGAGCCCTTCGTGGTACAGCGGCTCCCCACCATCCGCAGCTTCTCGCCGCGGCGCGGCGCCGTTGGCAGCGTCATCCAGGTGCGCGGCACGAACTTCGGCACCGACCCGGCCCTGGTGGAGGCTCGACTCGGCGAGGCCCGGCTGACCGTCCGCAGCGCGCGCCGCACCCGCCTCGAGCTGGTCGTCCCGGAGGGGGCGACCGACGATCGCATCTCGATCCGCGTGAGCGGCGTGGGCCCCGCCCGGTCCGAGGAGCGCTTCAGCGTTGCCTCATCGCTCAAGATCGTGCGCCTGCAACCCAGCGCGGGGCCGGCCGGCAGCGAGCTCACGATCGAGGGGGAGGGCTTCGCCCCCAGCGCGGCCCAGAACCGCGTGAAGATCGGCAAGCGGCGGGCACGCGTGCTGGAGGCGACCTCCACGCGGCTCAAGGTGCGCGTGCCACGCGGCAAGAGCGGCCCCGTCCACGTGCGCGTGCCGGGCGGGTCCACCACCCGCACGACCGGGCCCTTCGTCATCACCAGGCCCCCCAAGGTCCGTGGCGTCAGCCCACGGCGGGGGCCGGTCGGAACGGAGCTGACCCTCCGCGGCACCGGCTTTGGCGACAACTCCGCCGTGCTCCAGGTGACCCTCGGCGGGCACCCGCTGGAGGTGACCTCCGTGCGCGACGACGTCGTGGTGGTCCGCGTGACACCCGGCGCCCCCAGCGGCCCCCTCAAGGTGGCGATCCCGCTCCAGGGCGAGCACGAGCTGAGCTGGGAATTCCAGGTCGAGGCGGCCCCGAAATAGGCGCCCGGACGGGGTCGCACAGGCGGGGAAGGTTGCCCCGAAAAAGGGCTATTGGACCCTCGCGACTTTCGATTTCGGCGCTACAATGCCCGGCTTCTAACCACGGAGGTACGGCGTGCGGCGCGATGGTTTGAAAGAGGCGTTGACCTTCGATGACGTCTTGCTGGTTCCGGCGTATTCGGACTTCATCCCGACCACCGCCGAGACCGGTTCGCGGCTGACTCGAGAGCTCGAGCTCGGCATTCCGATTGTGTCGAGCGCGATGGACACCGTGACCGAGTGGCGCATGGGTGTGACCATGGCCCGGCTCGGCGGCCTCGGGATCTTGCACAAGAACATGAGCCCCGAGGCCCAGGCGCGCGAGGTCTACAAGGTGAAGCGCGCGGAGAGCGGCATGGTCGCCGATCCGGTCACCATCCGTCCCTCGGACAGCCTCGAGACCGCCATGGAGCTGATGCGGCGGCACAACGTCTCCGGGCTGCCCGTGGTCGAGGGCAAGCGGCCGGTCGGCATCCTGACCAGCCGGGACGTGCGCTTCGAGACCGAGCTCGACAAGCGCGTCGAGCAGCTGATGACCCGCGACTTGGTGACCGTGAGCGCCAGCGTCGGGCAGGCCGAGGCGCGTGCGCTGCTACACGACAAGCGCATCGAGAAGCTGCTCGTCATCAGCGACGAGGGCGAGCTGGTCGGTCTGATCACCTTCAAGGATCTGACCCAGGCGGAGCGCTATCCCAATGCGATCAAGGACGCGCGCGGCCGGCTGCGGGTCGGCGCCGCCATCGGCGTCGGGCCCGATTGCGAGGAGCGTGCCGCGCTGCTGGTCGACGCGGGTGTCGACGTCATCGTGATCGACACCGCCCACGGCCACAGCAAGAACGTGTGCGCGGCCGCCAGCGCCGTGAAGAAGAGGTACGGGGACGTGCAGCTGGTCGCCGGCAACGTGGCCACCGCCGACGCCACCAAGGCGCTGATCGACGCGGGCGTCGATGCCGTGAAGGTCGGCATCGGACCGGGCTCGATCTGCACGACGCGCGTGGTGGCGGGCGTCGGCGTTCCGCAGATCACCGCCATCGCCGACTGCTCCGAGGCGGCCGCACCCTCGGGCGTGCCGATCATCGCCGACGGTGGCATCAAGTACTCCGGCGACGTGGTCAAGGCGATCGCCGCCGGCGCCCACTGCGTGATGATCGGCTCGTTGCTGGCGGGCACCGACGAGGCGCCCGGCGAGACGGTCCTCTATCAGGGTCGCACCTACAAGAGCTACCGCGGCATGGGCTCCTTGGGTGCCATGAAGGAGGGCAGCAAAGATCGCTACGGCCAAGCCGACGTGGACGACCTGGGCAAGCTCGTGCCCGAGGGGATCGAGGGCCGCGTGCCCCACCGCGGCGCCGCCGGCGCGGTCGTCTACCAGCTCGTCGGCGGGCTGCGCGCCGGCATGGGCTACACCGGCTGCCCCACGGTCGAAGACCTCCGCACCAAGGCCACGTTCGTGAAGCAGTCGCCCCAGGGCCTGCGCGAGAGCCACGTGCACGACGTGGTCGTCACCCAGGAGGCGCCGAACTACGGCACCAATCGCTGAACGGGCCGTGTACCGGTCCTCCCCTCACCTCGAATCGTGGTACACCGCACCATGCGTCGAAGCCTCGTCCTGATCGTCGACTTCGGTTCCCAGTACACCCAGCTGATCGCCCGACGCGTACGCGAGCAGCACGTCTACTGCGAGATTCATCCCTGCACCCTCGACTTCGAAGCCTTCAAGGCGATGGAGCCCGAGGCGATCATCCTCTCCGGCGGCCCTGCCAGCACGTTGGGCGCCGAGTCGCCCACCATCGACCCGGCGATCTTCGAGCTCGGCGTGCCCATCCTCGGCATCTGCTACGGCATGCAGCTGACCTGTGGGCTGCTCGGGGGCAAGGTCGAGGCTGCGGACGAGCGCGAGTTCGGCCCGGCCACCATCACCGTCGACAAGCCGGTGGGACTTCTTTCGGGAATCGAGCCCGCCGCCGCCACCAACGTGTGGATGAGTCATGGTGACCGCGTGATCTCGCTGCCGGATGGCTTCGAGGTGCTGGCCCACAGCGATAACTCCCCGTTCGCGGCGGTGGGGCACGCCGGCCGCAAGCTCTACGGCGTGCAGTTCCACCCGGAGGTGGCGCACACGGATCTGGGCGACGAGATGCTGGGCGCTTTCCTGTTCGACGTCTGCGGGCTGGAGCCGAGCTGGACGCCGGCTTCGTTCGTGGACGAGAGCGTCGCGCGCATCGCCAAGCAGGTGGGCGACGGTGCTGCCATCTGCGGCCTGTCGGGCGGTGTGGACTCGTCGGTGGCTGCGGTGCTCGTCGCCAAGGCGATCGGCAAGAAGCTGACCTGCATCTTCGTCGACAACGGAGTGCTGCGCCGCGACGAGGCCGCCCAGGTCGTGCGCATGGTGCGCGACCATCTCGACCTGAATCTGGTCCACGTGGACGCATCCAGGCGCTTCCTGGACGCGCTGGCTGGCATCACCGACCCCGAGACGAAGCGCAAGACGATCGGGCGGCTCTTCATCGACGTCTTCGAGGAGGAGGCCAAGAAGCTGGGCAAGGAGCAGGAGCCCGCCTTCCTGGTCCAGGGCACCCTCTATCCCGACGTGATCGAGAGCGTCTCCTTCAAGGGGCCGAGCGCGGTGATCAAGACCCACCACAACGTGGGCGGGCTCCCCGAGCGCATGAAGCTCGAGCTGGTGGAGCCCCTGCGCGAGCTCTTCAAGGACGAGGTACGCGAGGTGGGGGCACAGATGGGCATGCCGCGCCGGGTGCTGTGGCGCCAGCCCTTCCCGGGTCCCGGGCTGGCGATTCGCTGTCTCGGTGAGGTGACGGATGAAAAGCTCGCGATCCTCCGCAACGCCGACGCCATCCTGCAGGAGGAGGTCCGCGCCGCCGAGCTCTACGAGAGCCTGTGGCAGTCCTTCTGCGTGATTCTGCCCGTGCGCAGCGTGGGTGTGATGGGCGACGACCGCACCTACGAGTACGTCGTGGCGATCCGCGCGGTCACCTCCAAGGACGCCATGACCGCGGACTGGGCGCGCCTGCCCTACGACCTGCTGGCCAAGGTCTCCTCGCGCGTCATCAACGAGGTGCGCGGCTGCAACCGCGTCGTCTATGACATCTCGAGTAAGCCCCCCTCAACCATAGAATGGGAGTAGGAGGTGGTGGTGAAACCAGAGGGAATCGTCGAGGTTCGCCCAGGAGCGGCTTACGTCCTCGGCGCAATCCTCGACGTAGCGCTGCTACGCCTCCGGTTGCCCCTGTGGGCGCGCTCGCTCCTGAACGAACCTCGACGATTCGAGTGGGCGGCAACGGGTGATGCTGCTCGGGTTCCTGCTCGACGCCTCGCGCGTACCGAAGGGCGCTACGCAGAGCGGGGGTCTCGGTGAGCGTCGAGCTGCGCCGGCGGGTTCTTCTGTTGCTGCTGCTGCTGTGCGTGGCCTCGTGCAAGTCTTGCATTCCGCCGCCGCCGCCTCCGGTTGCGAAGCTGCATGTCAATGCGGTGCCCGACACGACGACGGTCTACGTCGATGGGCAGTACGCGGGCAGCGCGCGCGTGCTGGCGGTGAAGGCCAAGGAGCTGCGCCCAGGGGTCACCTACATCACGTTCAAAGCCCCCGGGCACTTCCCCCACGACGTCCGTCTACGCCTGCCCCCTGGCACGACGACGATCGACATGAAGTTGCGTCCGATCCCGCCGTGACCGCCCAAAGGGCGTCACCCCGTGCCCGAATGGGTGTGGATCTGAAACTACAGGGAATCGCCGAGGTTCGCCCAGGAGCGGCTTACCTCCTCGGGAAAATCCTCGACGTAGCGCAGCTACGCCTCCGGT
>JAPPOT010000808.1 GCA_028817855.1 Myxococcales bacterium | reverse complement strand
CAGCGAGTTGGCACGCGAAAGCACCCCGGGCCGGGCTTCCCCACCCCGACAGCCGCCCATCTACCTCTGACGCAATGCGCGGCACGACCCACGCCCCCAACCGGCGCAACAACCGAGACCGAGACCGGACCCCGAACGCCCTTAGCTTTCCGCCGCCGCCGCTTCCCGCGACCGCCCCGCATCCGCCTCGTCGATGCACTTGCGCAACCGCTCCGCCATCACGCGCACGTTCGGCTCGAGCACCATCGAGTCGTGGTCACCCGGCATCTCGTAGATCTGGATCGCGTCGGCGTACTGGCCGAAGCCGTTGTCGTGCCAGACCCACTCCTTCTCGGCGTCGAGCACGCGGTCGGGGCCCAGCACGTAGGTGTTGTCGAGCTTGGGGCGAAAGAGCACGAGCGTGCCCGGGTAGTGGCGCATCTGGTAGCGCGGCAGGGCCGCGCGGAAGGCGGCCTCCACTTCCTGGTTGTGGAACTGGTCGGGCGCGCTGCCCTCCTCCTCGATGCCGAGGCGGGACTGCATCTGCTCGAGCTCCCACTTCACGCGGTTGCGCGCCCACTCTGTCACGTAGGCCGGCCCGCGCCGCTGCAGGCGCTGCAGCTGGATCTTCCCGCGGTCCAGAGGCGTGAGCGAGGGCGTCTGGGGCAGGCGCGAGTCGAGCAGCAGCAGGAGCCCCAGCTCCTCGCCCGCGTCGCGCAGCTGGTGCGCCATCTCGAAGGCGGTCAGGCCTCCACCCGAGAAGCCGCCGATCAGGTAGGGCCCGTGGGGCTGCACCGTGCGGATCTCCTCGATGTAGGCGGCGGCCATCTCCTCGAAGGTCTCGTGGGGAGGCTCGTCGCCGAACAGGCCGCGGGCCTGCAGGCCGTAGAAGGGGCGATCGCTGCCGACCAGGTGGGCCAGGTGGCGGAGGTTGAGCACGTTGCCGAACATGCCGGCGACCAGGAAGAAGGGCGTGCTGTCGCCGCCCTCCCCCGCGTGCATCGCCACCAGGTGCTTGTAGCGGCTCTTGTGGGCGGTGGGCGTGCGCGGCGCCTCGGCGGCCGCTTCGCCCGAAGCGGGTGTCTCAGCGCTCGCGGCGTCGCCGATCACCTCGCGGATCAGGTTGGCGCAGCCCTCGATGGTCGGCGCCTCGAAGAGCACCGAGATCGGGAACTCGGCCTGGTAGGTCTTCTTGATCTTGGCGAAGAGGCGCACCGCGATCAGCGAGTGGCCGCCCAGATCGAAGAAGCTGTCCTGCACGCCGACCTTGTCGACGCCCAGCAGCTCCTCCCAGAATGCCACCAGCGTGCGCTCCAGGTCGTCGCGCGGCTCCACGTATTCGCTGTCGAGCTCCGGACGGTCGAACTTGGTGCCGCCCTCGGCGGCCTCGTCGCCGCTGCTGCCCGCCTGCTTGACCAGCGACTCCAGGTCGAGGGAGCTGATCACCACCTGCGGCAGCTGCGGGCCGGCCAGCACGCGGTCGAGGGCGTCGGTGCCCTCCTCCGGCAGGATGCCGCGCTCGTAGTTGTTGCGCAGGCGCCGCTCCGCCGGCGACAGCTCGCGCTCCCCGCCGGCGCCCGGTGTGAGCTCCAGCTCCACCTCGCTGCGCGACGGCTTCTGGGCCTGGGCGAAGTCGGGCGCGTCCGTCAGCCGCTTGATGGTGAACTCGGTCACCTCCATCAGCACCTTGCCGTCCTCGTCGGTCAGGGTGATGTCGAAGCTGGCGAAGGCGTCCTCCTTGCGGTTCTGCCCGTGGTTGCGGACCCAGCTGTAGATCTTCGCCGGCAGCCGGTCGAAGATGCGCACGCGCGCGTAGGACAGGGGCACCCACAGGGCATCGGGCTGGTAGCCCTCGATCAGCGGCATGCCGTAGCCGGTGGCGTAGTCGAGCAGCGCCGGGTGCAGCAGGTACTGCTCCGTGTCGGCGACGAAGGCGTCGCTCAGCTCCATCCGCGCCAGGGCCTCGCCGTTGCCGTAGGCCACCTCGCGCATCACCTGCCAGCGCGGGCCGAAGCGCAGGTGCTCCTCCTGGCCGGAGCGCAGGACCTCCCCGGCGGGCGCCTCCTCGCGGCGCTCGCAGCGCGCGCGGATGCCCTCGAGGTTCACGTCCTGCGGGCGCGCCATCGCGCCCAGCTCCATGCTGCCCTGGGCGTGCAGCTCCCAGCCGGGCTGACCCTCGAGCTCGCAGGCGCTGCGCACCTCGAAGCCGTAGCCGGCCTCGGTGCGCCGCAGCATCACGCGCACCTCCTTGGGGGTGCCGTCGAGCACGTGCAGCGGCCGGATGAAGAAGAGGTCCTGCAGCTCCACCGGCCCCTGCTCGCCGTGCTCGCGCGCGGCGGCGTAGGCCAGCTCCAGGTAGCCGGTGCCGGGCAGCAGCGCGTCGCCGCCGCCGGTGCGGTGCTCGTCGAGCACCCACAGCTTCTTCGTGTCGTACTCGGTCGACAGCGCCGTGCGGCCGCGCGTGTCCTGCAGGCGCGAGGTCAGCAGCGGGTGCCCGTTGTGCGAGGTCACCGGCTCCGACGCCGCGACGCCGTCCTGGCGCCCGAAGCCCTCGGCCGCCATGCCGACCTGGTGCCAGATGCCCCAGTTGACCGCCAGCGTGCGCCGCTGGGAGTCGCCCGCCTTGCCCTGGGCGTAGGCGTCCAGGAAGGCGTTGGCCGCGACGTAGTCGACCTGGCCGGTGGGACCGGTGATGGCGCTGGTCGAGGAGAAGAGCACCATCAGCTCCAGGTCGCTGTCCTCGAAGAGCGCGTCGAGCACGAGCGTGCCGTGGACCTTGGGCGCGAAGACATCCTCCACGTCGCTCTCGAGCTTCAGCTGGATCAGCTCGTCGCGCACCACACCGGCGGTGTGGAACACCCCGTGGACGCTGCCGAAGCGATCGCGCGCGCGCTGCAGCACGTCGCGCATCTGCTCCAGGTTCGTCACGTCGGCGGCCGCGGTGAGCACCTCGCCGCCGGCCTCCTCGATCGCGCGGATCTGGAGCATCTTGCGGCTGGTGACGTCCTCCGGTCCGCGGGCGGTCAGCCAGCGATCCCACTCGGCGCGCTCGGGCAGTGACGTGCGACCGATCAGCACCAGGTTGGCGCGCGCCGCCTTCGCCAGGTGCTCGGCCAGGTTCAGGCCCAGGCCGCCCAGGCCGCCCGTGATCAGGTAGGTGCCGCCCTGGCGCAGGCCCGCGCCGGGCTCGGACAGCTCGGCCAGGGTCTGGGGCTCGTAGCGCTGCACGTAGCGCGCGCCGCCGCGCAGGGCGACCACGCTGTCGTCCCCGGCGCTCAGCAGCTCGCTCTCGAGCTGACCGCCGATCTCGTCGAGCACCGCGCCGGCGCCGCGCACGGGGCGGCGGATCGCCTCGACGATGCTGCCCAGGGTCGGCAGGCTGCGCTGCGGCAGCTCCACGTCGATGCTGCGGCAGGTCACGCCCGTGAACTCGCGCGGGATCACGCGCACCGGACCGAGCACGGCAGCCTTCTCCGGATAGGGCAGCGCCTCCTCCGCCACGCGCTGCATGCCGGTGGAGATCACGCTCAGCTGCAGCGGGCGCGGGACGTTCTCCTCGCCCAGGGCCTGGGCCAGGAAGAGCAGGCTGTGGAAGCCATCCTCCAGGTTGCGGTGGAAGAAGCTCGAGCCGGGCCGGAAGCGCTCCTCGCGCGTGACCAGCCACAGGTGCACGATGTGCCCGAGGGCGCGCCCGGAGGCGACCAGGTCGCGCACCAGGGCGTCGTAGCCGGTGCGGCCGCGCTCGGGCGAGATCACGTACTCGTGGTCGCTGCGCTTCAGGTAGGTGTCGCCCTCGAAGACCTGCACCACGTCCAGGTCCCGATCCTTGAGCCGCTGGACCAGGCGCTTGCCGATACCGACGTCGTCCATGAAGACGAGCCAGGCGCCGGGCTGCTCGCGGGTCGCGGGCTCGGGCGGGCGCTGGATCCAGACCGGGCGCGAGCCCCAGTCGGTCACGTCCTCGATGCGGGCCAGGTTCTCCAGGTCCTCGCCGACCTGGGCGAGCTTGGTGGGCTCGATGAAGTAGGGGCGGTGGGAGAAGGCGTAGGTCGGCAGCGAGAGGCGCTGCCGGTTCTCGCCCTCGTGGAGCCTGCCCAGATCGATCTCGACGCCGCTCGCCCAGGCGCGGCCCAGGCTCGAGAGGAAGAAGGCGTCGTCGGCGATCGTGTCGTCCTTGTGGCGCAGGGTCGGGAAGACCTGAGCGCCGGCGCGCGCGCCGGGATGCTGGCGCGCGAGCGAGCACAGGGTCTGGCCGGGGCCGATCTCGATCAGCACGCGGCCCGGCGTCTGCATCAGGGTGTCGATGCCGTCGGCGAAGCGCACCGTGTGGCGCAGGTGCTCCACCCAGTAGTCGGGGCTCTGGGCCTGCTCGTCGGTGATCGGCTGGCCGGTGCGGTTGGAGATGAACGGCAGCTGGGGCGGCGAGAGCTCGACGCCCTGCAGGTAGGTGCGGAACTCGCCCAGGATCGGGTCGAGCATGCGGGAGTGGCCGGCCACCGGGATCGGCAGGCGGCGCATCTCCACCTCGGCCTCGGCCAGCTTCTGCTCGAGCGCGTCGACCGCCTCGACCGAGCCGGAGGCCACGCACAGCTCGGGGCCGTTGACGGTCGCCAGGTCCACGTCGCCCTCGAGGTGCTTCTCGAGCGCCTCGGGCGGCAGCTGCACGCTGAGCATGGCGCCCGCTGGCGCCTTCTCCACCAGCTCGCCGCGCAGGATGACCAGGCCGAGGCAGTCGTCGAAGCCGATCACGCCGGCCAGGCAGGCGGCGGTGTTCTCGCCCACGCTGTGGCCGATCATCACCTCGGGCTCGATGCCCCAGGACCTCCAGAGCTGCGCCAGGGCGTACTCGACGATGAAGATGCCGGGCAGCTGGCGCGGCGTCTTCTCGAACTCGATGGCGGCTTCCTCGAGCTCGTCCTCGGGCGCGAAGAAGAGCTGGCGGAAGTCGTAGCCGGTGCGCTCCTGCAGCGCGACCAGGCCCCGGTCCAGGTGCTCCTTGAAGACCGGGTAGCGCTCGTAGAGGTCGGCCGCCATGCGCGGGTACTGGGAGCCACCGCCGGAGAACATGAAAGCCACCGAGGCGTCGCCCTCCACCGGGGTGTGGTTGAAGACGCGGCGCGGATCGTTGGCCTCGAGCACCTCGATCGCTTCTTCCACGTCGCGCACCGCCACCACGCGGCGGCGATCGAAGGCCTTGCGGCCGACGCGCAGGGTGTGGGCCACGTCGGCCAGGTTCACGTCGGGGTTGTCGCGCAGGAAGGCGGCCAGGCGCTGGCTGTTGCCGTCGAGGGCGCTGTTGTTGCGCGCCGACAGCAGCAGCAGCTCGTGGTGGTGCTCGGTGGTGTCGGCGGCGGGGCGCTCGGGCGCCTCCTCGACCACCACGTGGGCGTTGGTGCCGCCGACTCCGAGGGAGTTGATGCCGGCGCGGCGCGGGCCGCGCTCGTCGGACCAGTCGGACAGGGCGTCGTTGACGACGAAGGGCGTGCGCTCGAAGTCGATCGTGGGGTTCGGCTTCTCGAAGTTGAGGCTCGGCGGGATCTGCTTGTGCTGCAGGGCGAGCGAGGCCTTGATCAGGGAGACCACGCCGGCGGCCGTGTCCAGGTGACCGATGTTGGTCTTGACCGAGCCGATGCGGCAGAAGCCGGTGTCCTCGGTCTGCTGACGGAAGGCCTGGGTCAGGGCGCTGATCTCGATCGGATCGCCCATGTAGGTCCCGGTGCCGTGGCACTCGATGTACGTGATCGTGGCGGGGTCGACGCAGGCCACCTCGTGGGCCTCGGTCATGGCCGAGGCCTGGCCGTCGACGCTCGGTGCCAGGTAGCCGACCTTGCGGGCGCCGTCGTTGTTCACGGCCGAGCCGCGGATCACCGAGTAGATGTGGTCGCCGTCGGCGATCGCGTCCTCGAGCCGGCGCAGGGTGACGACCCCCGCGCCGCTGCCGAACACGGGGCCCCCGGCACGGCGGGCGCAGGCGGGGCAGGGGCCGGCGGGGGAGAGCACCTCGCCCTCGCGGTAGAGGTAGCCGAGGCGGTGCGGGAACTCGATCGTGACGCCGCCGGCCAGGGCCATGTCGCACTCGCCGGTGAGTAGGCTCTGGCAGGCCAGGTGGACCGCCACCAGCGAGGTCGAGCAGGCGGTCTGCACGTTGACGCTCGGGCCCTTGAGGTCGAGCAGGTAGGAGACGCGTGTCGACAGGAAGTCCTTGTCGTTGCCCGTGTGCCGCAGCAGGAACATGCCGACGGTGTCGAGCAGCTCCCGGTTGGTGCAGACGTTGAAGTAGAAGTAGCTGCCCATGCCGCAGCCGGCGAAGAGGCCGATCTGCCCCTCGAAGGAGTCGGGCACGTGGCCCGCGTCCTCGAGCGCCTCCCAGCAGCACTCGGTGAAGTGCCGGTGCTGCGGGTCGAGGATCGCGCACTCCTTCGGGCTGAAGCCGAAGAACTCGCCGTCGAAGCTCTCCATGCCGTCGAGCACGCCACCGGCGCGCACGTAGGCGGGGTTGCGCAGCTTCTCCGGGGTCTCGCCGGCGGCGAGCAGATCCTCGTCGGTGAAGCGGCTGATCGACTCGACCCCGTCGCGCAGGTTGCTCCAGAACTCGCCCGTGGTGTGGGCTCCGGGCACGCGCAGGGAGATGCCGACGATGGCGATGTCGTTGTCGTTGTCTTCGGCGGATTCGCTCATGGCTCTGAAAAGCGGGACCGGCGGCGGCCCCGGGGGCACAAAGCTAAAAGAATCTGGGGATGTAGCAAAGCATGTGCCACATTGTCCCACATGAATTTGCGCGGTTTTTCGTGCTTGCCCCCTCCTTATTAATGGGTGCGCGCAGCCGCGCTCACCCTGCGCATTCTATTTCACGGCTCGGCCAGGGCCTCAACGGGCCCTGGCGAGGGGCTCGAGCAGCTGGCCGGCTCGAGCCCCCGACCCCCACGCCGCACCCTCGCGTTCGCGCGTGCGCGATCGCCAGCGTGCGCGCGGCCGCGCAACCGACAGGCAGTGGTGGGCACGGGCGCGAGGTTCGTGATTGCGCGGGCACCGGGTTTTCAGCAACATTGCGCGGCCGCAGGCAACGGGGCGTCTGATGGGCATCCGGATCATTCCTCACAGCGCGGAGCTGAGCGACGCGGTCGACGCGTTCAACGGGCGCATGCGCGCGGGCGGCTCCCACTGGGGCTTCTACACCGTGCCGGTGGATTCCTGGCTCCCCCAGCAGGAGGGCTACCACGTCTGGCGTGAGTACCACCTGGCCGTCGACGACGACGGGCTGGTGCGCGGCGCCTACGCCCTGCGCCCGCAGCAGTTCTGGATCCGCGGCGCGCTCCACACGGTGACCGACTGGCAGGGCCCGTTCACCGAGGGCGCGGTCTCGCCCAAGTACGCGGCGCTGGGGCTGCGCATGGTGCGCGACATGCTCAAGAAGTTCCCGAACCTCTACAGCTGGGGGCACGGGGGCAACGAGCAGCCGCTGGTGCAGATGCTCGAGAAGATGAAGTGGCAGCTGCACGAGACGCCCCTGTGCCTGCGGGTGATGCGGCCGGCCCGCTTCCTGCGCCGCAACAACATGTTCCGGGACACGGTGCAGAAGCGCCTGGGCCTCGACCTGCTGGCGCTCAGCGGCGCCGGCTCGGTCGGGCTGCGCGCGATGCACGCGGGGCTGAAGCTCCAGAGCCGCAGCGGCGGCGACGGGCGGGCGACCCGCGGCGGCGGGGCGACGCAGACCACCGAAGAGCCCTACTTCCACGACTGGACCGACGAGGTGTGGGAGCGCTGCAAGGATCAGTACAGCGCGCTGTCCGTGCGCGACGCGGCGACCATGAACCTGCTGATCCGCGCCCAGGGCTGGCCGCCCGCCCGGCGCCTGCGGGTGTCGCGCCAGGGGCAGACGATCGGCTGGGCCGCCGTGCTCGACACCAAGATGAACGACGATTCGCGCTTCGGGACCATGCGCGTGGGCTCGATCGTGGATTGCCTGGCGAGCCCGGAGGACGCCGGCGCGGTCGTGGCGGCCGCCACCGATTACCTGCGCGAGTGCGAGGCCGACATCGTCATCTCCAACCAGAGCCATCCGGGCTGGGTGCAGGGCTTCGCCGACAACGGCTACCTGATCCTGCAGGACAAGCGTCTGTTCGCGGCCTCCCCCGCGCTGACCGAGCTGCTCTCCCCGTTCGACGAGGCGTCGAGGGGCCTGCACCTGACGAACATGGACGGCCACGGCCCGATGGGCCTTTGATCGGGCACATTTGCACAAATGCGCACCTGGCTTTACATGTAGGCGCCGAGTCGATGGCCGATGGAACCCAGCTCGACGTGCTCGGCGTGCCCGTGACCGACATGACGATGGATGAAGCGCTCGCCCTGATGGAAGGCATCATCCGGTCGCCGGATCGCCACGCGCGCAGCATCTTCTTCGTCAACGCCCACACCCTGAACGTGGCCTGGGAGGACGCCGAGTACCGCACGCTGCTCGGGCGGGCCGACCATGTCTTTGGGGACGGGACGGGGGTACGCTGGGCGGTCCGTGCGCTGCACGGCCAGAGGATCCGCGACAACGTCAATGGCACCGACCTCGTCCCGCTGCTGTTCGCCACCCGCGCCCACCGCGGCTACCGCTACTACCTGCTCGGCAACACCGAGGAGCGCATCGGGCGGGCGGCGGCCTACGCGGAGCGCACCTTCAGCGGCTGGGAGCAGGTGGGCCACCACCACGGCTACCTGGACGGCATGGACCAGGCCGAGGTGGTCGAGACGATCAACGCCTCGAACGCCGACATGCTGCTGGTCGCGATGGGCAACCCGAAGCAGGAGCAGTGGATCGACCGCTGGAAGAGCGAGCTACGCGTGCCCCTGTGCATGGGCATCGGCGGGCTCTTCGACTACTGGTCGGGCGACCTCACGCGCGCCCCGGCCTGGATGCGCAAGGTCGGCTACGAGTGGGCGCACCTGCTGATGCGACAGCCCCACAAGGCGCGCCGCTACCTGGTCGGCAATCCCCAGTTCCTGTTGCGTGTCGCCCAGGCGCGCGTGCTCGGCGCCGGAGGTGAAGCATGAGCGTTTCCTGGAAGCGCTGGCTGGCGAAGAAGGCCGCGCGCAACGCGGTCATGGCGACCGGCTGGGCCACGCGCAATCTGCGCTCGGGTGGCAACGGTCACAGCGCGCCCGAGGTGCGTGTGCTGACCTATCACGGCTTCGGGGAAGCGACCCGCGACCCCTACTACGTGCGGCCGGACGTGTTCGAGGACCACCTGCGCTACATCGCCGAGCACGATCTCGCCGTCTCGCTCGACGACGTGATGGCCTTCGTGCGCGGCGAGCGGCTGCTCAAGGACGGCTCGGTGCTGGTGACGATGGACGACGGCCTGCTGAGCGTGGCCGAGCACGCCGCCCCGCTGATGAAGCGCTACGGCGTGCCGGGCGTCGCCTACATCACGACCGCGCTGGTCGGCGAGGACTACACCGCCCAGGGCAACCCGGAGCGCTACCTGACCTGGGACGAGGTGGAGGCCCTGCCCGCGTCGGGGCTGACCGTGGGCTCCCACGCCCACACCCACCGGTCGCTCGGCGAGATGCCGCTGGCCGAGGCGCGCGAGGAGGGCGAGCGCTCCAAGGAGCTGCTCGACCAGCACATGGACGCGCCGGTCGAGTCCTTCGCCTACCCCTTTGGCATGCGCCCCGACGAGACCCCGGAGACGGCCCGGGCGCTCACCGAGACGGGCTACACCAGCGTCTTCATCGCGCAACACGGCGCGATTGTGCAGGGCGCGGACCCTGCGCGGCTTCCCCGCATCAAGGTGGAGGGCGGCGAGCTCTCCCTGACCTTCCCCCTGATCTGCCAGGGCGCGATGGACGTGTGGAAGGTCGTCGACGACACCCTGTGGCGGCTGCAGCGGCCACCGACGGACCAGGCATGACTTTGGAGCTTTTGACATGAAAATCCTCGGGATCAGCGGACTCGACAACAGCGTGCGCTTCAAGAAGGCGCGCTTCCCCGATCTTCAGCCCCACGAGTATCGCGTCGCCCAGGGCTTCGACTCGGCCGCGGTGTTGCTCGATGGCGCCGAGGTGGTCTTCGCCGCCTCCGAGGAGCGCTTCACGCGCGAGAAGGCAACCGGCGACTTCCCGGTGCGCTCGATCAAGGCGGCCCTGGCGGCCGGCCACATCAGCCCCGCGGACGTGGACTTCGTCGCCCACGGCTTCGACTACGCGCCCTACAAGGAGTTCTTCCAGGGCCAGGAGTACAACCGCGACCAGTTCGACGAGGTCTACGACCCCTCGCTCCAGATCAAGCTCTTCGGGGAGCACTTCCCCGACGTGGACTGGAAGTCGAAGTTCGTGCCGGTCCAGCACCACGTGGCCCACGCCGCGAGCGCTTTCTACCAGAGCGGCTACGAGAGCTCGCTGGTGCTGGTCAGCGACGGCATGGGCGAGGTCGACAGCATGACCGTGCTGTCGGGCACTCCCGAGGGCCTGGAGATCCTCGCCAAGGTGCCGGCCATGCACTCCCTCGGCCAGCTCTACAGCGCATTCACCATGTACACCGGCTTCGAGATGAACATGGATGAATACAAGATCATGGGGCTCGCGCCCTTCGGCAACCGGCGCAAGTACTTCAACGAGGTGATGTCCCTGATCAAGCTCAAGGACGACGGCACCTACGCGATTCCGCTCTTCGCCGAGAACAAGACCGTGCTGGCCAAGGAGACCCATGCCGGCGTGCTGAGCTGGCTGGAGGAGCGCTTCGGGCCGCGCCGCGCCCAGGGCGCCGAGGGCATGGACGACCGCTTCAAGGATCTGTCGGCCGCCCTGCAGGCCGCGCTGCAGCAGACCCAGCTCCACGTGCTCAAGCACTACCGCCGCGAGACCGGCCTCGAGAACCTGTGCATGGCGGGCGGCGTCGCGCTCAACTGCACCGCCAACGGCGTGATCAAGCGCAGCGGGCTGTTCAAGGGCATCTTCGTGCAGCCGGCCTCGGGCGACGACGGCTCGGCGCTGGGTGCCGCGCTCTACGTCCAGCGCCGCGAGCAGCCGAAGACGCCGCAGAAGCGCATCGACCCGCCCCTGTGGGGACCGGGCTTCGATGACGGCCAGATCAAGGCCGCGGTGGACGCGCGCAGCGCCGAGTACCAGGTCAAGCTCCACGACAGCTTCGAGGGCGCCATCGCCGACGCGGCCGAGCGCCTGGACAAGGGCGAGATCCTCTCCTGGTTCCGCGGCCGCATGGAGTTCGGCCCCCGCGCCCTGGGCGCGCGCTCGATCCTGGCCGACCCGCGGCCCGAGGACATGCGCAACCGGGTCAACATGAAGATCAAGAAGCGCGAGGGCTTCCGGCCCTTCGCGCCGGCGGTCATCTCCGAGGAGGCCGCCGAGTACTTCGAGCTCAAGAAGGGCGACGAGGCCACCTACGAGCACATGCTCTACGTGATGCAGGTGCGGGCCAAGTGGCGCAACAAGCTCCACGCCATCACCCACGTGGACGGCTCGGCCCGCGTCCAGACCGTCACCGAGGAGGGCAACGCGCCCTTCTACGCGATGCTCAAGGCCTTCGGCGAGCGCACCGGGATCTCGATGCTGCTCAACACCTCGTTCAACGTGAAGGGCCAGCCCATCGTGTGCACACCGGAGGAGGCGATCGACACCTTCCTCTTCGCCCAGCTGGACGCCCTGGTGATCGGGAATTACGTCCTGTCTCGCAACGACTGAAGCAGCCCGCCGTTCCGGGGCCCGCGCGCAGACGCGGGCGGGGGGGACGGCCGCTGACAGGAGCGACGCAAAATGTCCGCGAACGCGCAGAAAAGTCCGGAGGAACAGCAGGCATTCTGGAAGGCCTGGCTGTCCGGGGAGAAGTCACCGACCGAGTTGCCGCTCGACAACCCGCGCATGCCCGCGCCCTCGTACTATCGCGAGAGCACCAGCGACTGGATCGACGAGTCCGGCGTGTCGGAGCTCGCGGCCGCCGCTGAGCGCCTGGAGACCTCCCCCGGCGCCGTGCTGCTGAGCGCCTTCTGCGCCCTGGGCGCACGCTACAGCGGCTCGCCCGCCGTGCTGGTCGGGGTCGTGGCGGGCGCCACGGGCGATCGCGACGCCAACCCGCTGCCGCTCGAGCTCGACTTCGAGGGCGACCCGAGCACCGCCGAGCTGTCGCGCAGCGTGTTGCGCCAGCTGCAGGCGGTGGCCGACCACGCGGGCTACCCCGCCGACCAGCTCGCCGCCGACGCCGCCGGCCAGGAAGCGCTCTACCGGCTCATGTTCCGCACCGAGGGGCTCGACTTCGCCCTGGCCGGCGCCGGCGCCGACACCGATCCCGGCCCCCACGGCGCGGAGTGCGACCTGGTGCTGACCGCTGCCGCCGACGCCGACGGCATCGAGCTGCGCCTCGAGTACGACGCCGACCTGTTCGAGTCGGAGACCGCCACGCGCCTGCTGTCGGCCTACCGCCGCGCGCTGAGCGCGCTGGTCGACCCCAGCACCAAGCTCTCGGAGCTGGTGCTGCTGAGCGACGACGAGCGCCAGGAGATCCTGGTCGACTGGAACGCCACCGAGTGCGACTTCCCCAACCTCTGCATCCACAAGCTCGTGGAGCAGCAGGTCGAAAAGACGCCCGACGCGCCCGCCCTGGCCTTCTGCAGCGAGGCGCTGACCTACAAGGAGCTCAACGAGCGCGCCAACCAGCTCGCCCACCTGCTGATCGAGCGCGGCGTCGGCCCCGACGCCATGGTCGGTCTGTGGATGGAGCGCAGCGTCGAGCTGGTGGTGAGCGTGCTGGCGGTGCTCAAGGCCGGCGGCGCCTACGTGCCGATGGACCCCACCTACCCGATGGACCGCGTCACCCACATGGCGGTGGACTCGGGGGCGCCGCTGGTGCTGACCGCGGGCGGCGTCGGCGGTGAGCTGGAGGCGCCGAGCGCCACGATCCTGCGCTTCGAGGATCTCACCGACGAGCTGAAGTCGCGACCGACGGTCAACCCGGATACCAAGGTCGAGCCCGCGCACCTGGCCTACGTGATCTACACCTCGGGCTCCACCGGCAAGCCCAAGGGCGTGATGGTCGAGCACCACAACGTGGTGAACTTCTTCGTCGGCATGGACGACCCGCTGGAGACCGACCCCGGCTCCTGGCTCGCGGTCACCAGCCTGAGCTTCGACATCTCCGTGCTCGAGCTGCTGTGGACCCTCTGCCGCGGCTTCAAGATCGTCCTCTTCTCCACCGCGCGCCAGCGCGAGGAGGACCCGGAGAAGGCGGAGGCGATGAAGCAACCCGCCGACGTCCGCCAGATGGACTTCGACATCTTCTACTTCGCCAGCGACGAAGGGGCGGGCAGCAAGCCGGGGCGCGAGCGTTACCGGCTCTTCATCGAGGGCGCCAAGTTCGGCGACCAGCACGGCTTCAAGGGCGTGTGGAGCCCAGAGCGCCACTTCGACACCTTCGGCGGGCTCTACCCGTCGCCGGCCGTGGCCAGCGGCGCCCTGGCGATGGTGACGGAGAACATCCAGATCCGCTCCGGCAGCATCGTGCTGCCGCTGCACGACAGCGTGCGCGTGGCCGAGGAGCTGCAGCTGGTCGACAACCTCTCCGACGGCCGCGCCGGCGTGGCCTTCACGACCGGCTGGCAGCCGGACGACTTCGTGCTCGCCCCCGACAGCTACGCCCAGCGCCAGCAGGTCACCTACGACGGCATCTCCCTGATCCAAAAGCTCTGGAAGGGCGGCGAGGCCACGCGCAGCAACGGCGTCGGCAAGGACTACACGTTCAAGACCCTGCCGCGGCCGGTGCAGGACGATCTCCCGATCTGGCTCACCTGCGGTGGCGGCCTGCCCGGCTTCGTCAAGGCCGGCGAGCTCGGCCTCAACGTGCTCACGCACCTGCTGGGTCAGACCATCGAGGAGCTGGAGACCAAGCTCGACGCCTACCGGGCGGCGCGCAAGAAGGCCGGACACGAGGGCCCCGGCTACGTCTCGCTCATGCTGCACACCTACGTCACCGACGACGCCGACTCGGTCAAGCCCACGGTGCACGAGCCGCTCAAGAACTACCTGCGGGGCTCCCAGCAGCTCTTCGCCGGCTTCGCCAAGGAGCTCGGCATCGACATGAACAACCTCACCGATGCCGATCGGGAGACGCTCGCCGAGCACTCCTTCCAGCGCTACTTCGAGACCAGCGGCCTGTTCGGCACGCCCGAGAGCTGCAAGCCCTTCATCGCCAACCTGGCACGCATCGGCGTCAACAGCATCGCCTGCCTGATCGACTTCGGCATCGACACCGACAAGGTGCTCGACAGCCTGCCGCACCTCGACAAGCTGCGCGCGGCCTGCCAGGAGCTGGACATCAGCGCCGGCGGCGGCGACAGCGACGCGCCCTACTCGATCCAGGGCCTGATCCGCAGCCACGGCATCACCCACCTGCAGTGCACGCCCTCGATGTGCTCGATGCTGCTGACCGATCCGGAGGCCAAGGCGGCCCTGGCCACGGTCGACAACCTCATGATCGGCGGCGAGGCCTTCCCGCGCCGGCTGGCCAGCGACCTGCGGGAGCTGAACCCGAAGTCGAAGATCACCAACATGTACGGCCCGACCGAGACCACCATCTGGTCCTCGACCCAGCCGGTCGAGCCCCAGGACGGCGAGATCCCGATCGGCCGGCCGATCGCGAACACGCAACTCTACGTGCTCGACGGCAACCGTCAGCCGGTCCCGCCCGGCGTGGTGGGCCACCTCTACATCGGCGGTGAGGGCGTCGTGCGCGGCTACCACGCGCGCGAGGAGCTGACCGCGGAGCGCTTCGTGGACGACCCCTTCCAGGACGACGGGGCGCGCATGTACTGGACGGGCGACCTGGCCCGCTTCCGCAACGACGGCGTGCTCGAGTTCCTCGGTCGCGGTGACAACCAGGTGAAGTTCCGCGGCTTCCGCATCGAGCTGGGCGAGATCGAGACCGCCCTGTCGAAGGCCGGGGAGGTCGGCGAGGCGGTCGTGCTGGTGCGCGAGGACACACCGGGTGACAAGCGCCTGGTGGCCTACCTGGTGCCGACCAAGGGCAAGCAGATCGACGTGGGCACGCTGCGCGACGGCCTCAAGGGCACGCTCACCGAGTTCATGATCCCAACCGCGTACGTCGTGCTCGACGCCATGCCACTGACGCCGAACGCCAAGGTCGACCGCAAGGCCTTGCCCGTGCCCGACAGCGGCGCCGAGCTCGCCAGCGGGCCCTTCGTCGAGCCCTCCAACGAGCTCGAGGGCAAGATCGCCGCCATCTGGTGCGACGTGCTGAAGGTGCAGCGGGTCGGCACCAAGGACAGCTTCTTCGACCTGGGCGGGCACTCGGTGCTGGTCGTGCAGGTGCTCAACAAGCTACGCGAGCTGGGTCACGACCTGGCGATGACCGACCTCTTCCAGTACCCGACGATCAGCTCGCTGGCACAGTTCATCTCGCCCGACGGCGACAAGACCACCGCCGCCCAGGCCGGCGCCGACCGCGCGGCCGCTCGCAGGGCGCGCATGGGCCGGCGGCGGAGAGCGCGCTGATGCACCTGCTTCGCCTGCTGCCGGGCGTGCTGCTCGTGGCCAGCCTCGTGCTCACGAGCGCGGGATGCGAGAAGAAACACCGCTCCGAGCGGGAGCTGGAGTACCAGCGGATCGCAGACCGCATCCGCCTCAAGCAGCTGAAGGACTTCGCCCAGCTGATCGAGCGCTTCCACGCCGCGAACGGCCACTACCCGCTCACCAAGCGCGAGGGGCAGCAGCTACCGGTGGAGGTGGCGATCTCCCGGCAGCCCCACGAGGGCCCGGAGCCGAACGCCAGCGTCGAGGACCTGGAGCGCGAGCTGAGCGAGGGCCTGGGCGAGAAGATCGCGCTCGAGCGCGATCCCCAGGTGCACGACCTGGAGGGCTACCGCCAGTACCACTACACGTCCGACGGCAAGAGCTACGAGGTCTACGCCCACCTCTACCACGCGACGCCGGAGACCGAGCCGATCGACGAGGTCACCCAGCGCTACCGCCTCAAGCCTGGCGATGGACGCGCGGAGAAGATCCCCGCCTGGGACGACGAGGACCGCGAGTTCATGCGCGCGATGGACGAGATCCGCGCACGCGACGCCGCCAAGGCGGCTAAGAAGAAGTAGCTCAGCCGACGACGGGAAGGCTCTCGCGCGACTGCGGTGCCTCGAGCCGCTCGCCGAGCCGCCCGTCGATCACCTCGCCGACCCGGATCGCGTTGGCCGCGATCGTCAGGCTCGGGTTGGTGCCGCCGCTCGAGGGGAAGAACGAGGCATCGACCACGTAGAGGTTCTCCACGTCGTGGGCGCGGTTGTCGCGGTCGAGCACGCTGGTCGCCGGATCGTCACCGAAGCGGCACGTGCCGCAGACGTGGCCGTAGTTGATGTTGTTGTCCGTGCCGAGCACGAAGACGCGATGGTTCGGTCCGAGCGCGCGCTTGAGCTTCGCGCGCAGCAGGCCGTTGCGCGCGCGCAGATCGTCCGTGTAGCGATACTCGAAGCGCATGCCGTTCTTGGCGGACGGATCGGGGATGATCCGGTTGTCCGCGTAGGGCAGGTCCTCGACGATCGTGGCCAGCACGGCCGCGCTGCGGAAGTAGTAGGCCCCCAGGTAGGCTGCGATCTTCAGCAGCGGGCTGAGCAAGCGCAGCCACAGCCTGGGCAACATGGCGAGCTGGTTGCGCAGGTAGTACATCACCGACCCGGGCTCGACCGTGACACCCACGGACTGGAAGGTGCCGAGCTTCTTGCCGTCGCTGACGTAGAAGTCGTTGAGCGCGAGCGCCTTCTTGGGACCGACCATGGAGGCGTTGCTGCGCGGGCGGACGGCGATGAAGTCGCCCGAGTGCAGCATCAGGTTGCGGCCGACCAGCCCGCTGCGGTTGGCCACGCCATCCGGCCACTGCTCCGAGGTCGAGTTGAGCAGCAGCAGCGGGGTCATGTAGGCGCCGGCCGCGAGCACCACGACATGCGCACGCACGGTCCGCTCCTCGCCACCGCGCCGAAAGCGCACCTGCTCGACGCGGCTGTCACCGGCCTCGAGCGCGAGCACCTCGCAGTCGACCATCAGCTTGGCGCCGTGCTCGGTCAGCGCGGGCATCAGCGCCACGTTGCCGGAGTCGCTCTTGCAGCGCTTCGGACAGAGCGCGCCTCCGCACTCGCCGCATCCGGGGACGAACTCGTAGCCCACGTGCGCGCGGTAGGGGTGCAGGCCGAGCTGCGCGAAGGAGTCGAAGAGGTCCTGATCGCGCGGGCTCAGCGCCGGCGGCTCGCGCAGCGACTCGCCGCCACAACCGTGGAGGGGGTCGGGCGTACCCGACACGCGGTAGAGGCGCTCGGCGCGCTCGTAGTAGGGCGTGAGCTCCTCGTAGCGAATCGGCCAGGCCTCCGGCAGGCTGGCGTCGGTCTCGTCCGGGTGGTGCTGGCGCGGCTCGAAGTCGGAGGGCAGGAAGCGCTCGAGCTGCGCGGCGTAGAGGCTCGAGGTCCCGCCCGTGCCGGTGCCCAGCGGCGCGAAGAACTCCACCTCGCCGAAGCTGGTCTTGCCCTGCAGCGGCAACGGCCAGCGGCCGCGGGCCCGCCGCGCCTCGGGGCGGTCGTCCTCGTTGACGAGCACCTTGCCGGGCCCCCGCTCCGTATCGCCGAAGAGGAAGGGTCCCTTCTCGAGGAAGAGCACGCGACGCCCCCGGCGCGCCAGCTCGTGGCCCGCCGTCGCCCCGCCCATGCCGGTGCCGATAACCACGACATCCCAGGGCTCGTTCCCGGCGTCGTCAATCAAATAGGAGGTGGCGCTCATCGGCTCTGCTCGGCCAGACACATGTACAAGAAGTCACCGAGGCGGTCGAGCGCGACTTCCAACGATTGAGCCCTTGACGTTGCCCGCGCATTTCAGCCACATAGCGGCAGGCCGCGAGGGCAGCACCATGTCGACCGGTTCATCACAGAGCAGCGCACGGCCGGTGCGTATCGTCACGCTGGTCCTGGGCGCGCTCTTCGTCGGCTACGCGGTCTCCGATCATCCGATGTACGGGGGCGAGCCCGGCTTCGGTAAGGCCCAGATGGGGATCGCGGCCGCGGGCGTGCTGATCGCGGCCTGCGCGCTGTTGCCGAAGGCGTGGAACACGCGGATCGTGCTGGCGACCTGCTCGGGCCTGTTCATGCTGCTGGTGGCGGAGCTCGGCCTGAACCTAGTGCTCAGCCACCGCTACCGACCGCCCTACGAGCACCACGAGCGCTATCTCTTCCGACTGCGACCGGGCGCCTGGGCCGAGTGGACGCATCCGCCGGTCAACGGCGGCCACACCATCCTCTACCGCATCAACAGCGACGGCTTCCGCGGCGACGAGCTGTTGGAGAAGGGCGCCGCCCAGCGCGTGCTCGTCTACGGCGACTCCTTCATCCACGCCTTCTACACGCCCCAGGAAGAGACCTTCACCGAGGTGCTTGAGGCGGAGCTGGCGAAGAAGCTGGGCTCCGAGGTCGAGGTCATCAACGCGGGCACTGCGTCCTTCGGGCCCGACCAGCTCGTCTTGCGCATGGAGGACGAGCTGCCCGTTCACGAGCCGGCGCACGTGGTGCTGGCGGTCTTCGCCGGCAACGACTTCGGCGACCTGATGCGCAACAAGATGTACCGCCTTGACGCACAGGGAAACCTGAAGCCGAATGACTTCCAGCTCTCGCCCAGGATCCGCACCAAGCTCCAGCTCAACCACAGCGAGTCGATACTCAAGCGCGCCATCCGCCGGGCCACGCAGAGCCCGCCGAGTCAGCTCCGCGAGGGCGCGGGGAAGCAGCACTCCGACCCGCGGGTCGCGCTGATGGACGAATGGCTCGCGGAGGCGCAGGCCGAGTACAAGAGCCTGGTCGTCGATGGAAACGACGTGATCACGAACACCCAGGTGGATCGCTACAACGCCGACTCCAGCCTGACCCCCAACGCCGACTCCTCCAGGTACAAGGCCGGGCTGATGGAGGGCGTGCTCAAGCGCGCGCAGAGCGTCGCCAAGAAGCACGGCGTGGGGCTCACGCTGCTCTTCATCCCGCATCCGGTGGACGTGGCCGAGGACACAGACCACGGCAAGGTGGAGACGGCGCGCTTCCCCGACTACCGGCGGCGCAACCTGACCGACACGCTGACCGGCATCGCGACGCGCAATGGCATCGCGTTCGTCGACCTCTTCGACACCTTCCGCGAGCGCGACGCCAGCGCGCTCTACTATCACGGCGGCGATGACCACTGGAACTCGGAGGGCCAGAAGCTGGCCGCCCAGATCGTCGCAACACAGCTCGTCAAGGACGGGCGACTCGCCGCCCAGAACAAGTAGGGGGAGCCATGACATTCTCGGACAAGGTCGTCGTGATCACTGGGGCCGGCTCCGGCATCGGCCGGGGACTTGCGGCCGGGTTCTGCCGCGACGGCGCCCAGGTCGTCGGGATGGGACGCACCGCCGAGTCCCTCGAGAAGACCGCCGCGGAGCACGGCCAGGAGCGCATGCACACCGTCGTGGGAGACGTCGCGAAGCAGGCGGACGTGGACCGCCTGTTTGCCGAGGCCATCGAGCGCCACGGCAGGGTCGACATCCTGATCAACAACGCCGCCATCTACCCGCGCGTGCGCTTCCTCGATGTCGACGTCGACGAGTGGGCCAAGGTGCTCGAGGTGAACGTGCTGGGCATGGCGCGCTGCTGCCGGGCCGCCCTACCCGGCATGCTCGAGCGCCGCAGCGGCCGCATCGTCAACCTGGGGTCCTTCGCCTGGAAGGGGCCGATCGATCGCGCGTCCGGCTACTCGGTCTCGAAGGCCGCGGTCCACGCCCTCACCAAGGCGATCGCGGCGGAGATCGACTCGAGCACCTATCCCGACGTGCTGGTCAACGAGCTGTTGCCCGGCATCGTGCGGACGAGCATGAGTGAGACGGGCGACGATCCGATGGACGTCTACGCGCACGCGAAGGCCGTCGCGAGCCTCCCGGCCGGGGGCCCGACCGGCAAGGTCTTCCTGCGCGGGCAGCTGCACGACGAGCACGGCGGCGGGGGCGGCGTGAAGCGCAAGCTGTCGCGCCTGCTCGGCAGGTGACGCCCGGCTGGCGACATCCGCGTAACGGATGTGACCCAATGGCGTTGTAGGGAAAGCTCACCCCCGCGCCTCCGGAGTACCTGCCCGGCGCTTGCGGGCTTGCGGTCCCTGAACCATCATCAGCCTTGTCCGTCACGAGAGGATTTTTCATGAGACTCTTTCGGCTAACCACCTTCGTGCTGCTCACCTGCCTGGCAGCCTGCAGCGGCGACGATGACGATAGCGACGGCGACTCGAGCGGCGAGCCCGACGATGGCGCGACGGTCGACGAGTCTGGGCAGCCGACCGACGACACACGGCCCGCCGATGATGGCAGCGCGGGAAGCGCAGGCGATGGTGACGGCGACAGCGTCGGCCCCGCGCCCGGCGGCGACGGCGACGGCAACGGCAACGGGGATGGCGACGGAGATGGTGGTGGCGCTGCCCCCGTTGGAGACGAGGACTGGCCCCGCCCCCTGGGCACGTCCCACTACGACCTCGGGAACGTGCCCTTCGAGATCAGCTGGCCGATGGAGCCGACCATCACCGACGAGGTAGAGGTCATGAGCGCCGCCGAGTTCAGCATGGCCGCGGGCACGCCGGGTACACGCGTCGTCGTCACCGCCCCGATCCCGACCGCAGGCCCGGGCGAGCTGCGCATCGCCGCCAGCGACATCGAGGTCACGATGGAGGACGGCGCGAGCCTGGGCGTGGTCACCATCCAGCGCGAGGTCGCGCGCGTCGCCCTGCTCGGCGGCCGCTACCAGGAGATCTTCATGACCGACGGCTGGGACGGGAGCGCAAGTATGGTGCGCCCGGAGTGGATCGTCGAGGACGTGCTGATCGACGGCGTCTACATCGACACCGAGAACGGCACCGGCGTGCAGGCGCGCGGCAACCGCATCGCCATCGTCAACAGCACGGTCTACGCGGGCCAGTACGACTTCTACTGCGGCAACAGCCGTGGCGAGCAGAGCCACGACATCATCATCGCCGGCAACCGCTTCAGCTCCGACCCGGGCATCGAGGCCACCGTGCGCCTGGTGCACGTCGTGCGCTCGGTCACCATGGACAACGAGCTCCACAACGTGATCAAGCACAGCTACCGCGTGCACGGCATCTCGGACCTGGTCTACGCGTCCGGCAACACCCTGATCGAGACCGGGCTCATGATCGGCACCATGCCCGGCGACGAGGTGGGCGACGTCTGGTTCATGGACAACACCTTCTACCACGCCCAGAACTCGCTCTTTCAGCACGGCGAGCTCGGCGGCCTGGTGGCCACCGGCAACGTCGCCTACACCGAGGTCCCGTGCTTCGTGTGCGTGGGCCCGCCCGCCGATCCCTCCTGGACCACCGAGCCCAACGAGCTGCACCCCTACCAGGACCCGCCCGACGCGGGCTGGATCGACGAGCGCTAGGGTCTACTTCGCGACGAAGGGCAGCAAGAAGGGCTCCACCACGCCAAGCAGCTGCTGTCCGATCCAGACCAGCACCGCGGCGTAGACCAGCCCGGCCAGGTCGAGCAGCGGGAACCAGGTCCTGGTGGGACGCACCGCCCAGATCAGGATCGGGTAGCCCGCCAGGCGTCCGGCTGCGAGACCCAGGATCAGGCCCTTGAGGTCACCCAGGTACAGGCCGATCACCATGGCCGCCGTGACGATCACGGTGCGGCCGATCACCTGCACCATGTAGCGGAAGGAATCCCCCAGAGCGAGGATCACCGGCCAGATGCTGACGATCAGGGCGTCGACCACCGCGCCGATCGCGAGCAGCTGCAGCATCCAGCCTGCATCGTGGAACTCCTTGCCGAGCAGGATCCGCACCATGATGTCGCCAAACGGCACGAGCAGGGCCGGCACCGGAAACAGCGCCGCCATCATCACGAGGCGTGCGCGAAAGACGCCGCGGCGCAGCTCCTGGGACCCCTGCTCGTTGAGCCGCGAGTAGAGCGGCATCAGCACCTTCATCGAGACCTGCCCGAGCAACCCGGTCGCCACTGCGGAGATCTGAACCGCCGCCGAGTACACACCCAGCACGCCCACCGGCACAGTGGCGCTGAGGATGAGCCGATCGCCCTGCGCCATCAGGAACGCCAGGCCGGTGCTCAAGAACAGCCAGCGACCAAAGCCGAACAGCTCCTTCCGAGCCTCCGGCTCCCAGCGAAGGCGGTTGCGGATGCCGGGCAGCATCGTGTGAGACAGCGTGACGGCAGTCCAAGCGCCGATGACAGGGCCAACTGCCAATGCCCACACGCTGGGCAGGTTCAGCGCCCAGTTGATCATCACCACGATGCCCAGCGTCTGGGTGCTCAGCTCGAGGATCGTCAGTCGTCCCATCGACAGCTCGCGGTTGAGCGTCGCCATGGAGGTCGACATCAACCCGTGACACAGGGCCGTGAAGCCGACGATCGGCAACAGGTAGACCAGAATCGGCTGCTTGTAGAACAGGGAGAGCGGCCATGCGGCGAGTATCGCGATCCCCCACAAGCTGCTGCCTCGCAGGACCTGCACAGTCCACGCGGTGTTCAGGAAGTCCGGATCCTTGCCCCGCGAGCTACGAACGATGGAGGGCCGGATGCCCATGTCCGAGAACTGCTGCAGGAACGTCATCACGACGTTGACCATGGCCATCAGCCCGAAGGCCGTCGGGGGCAGCACGCGCGAGAGCACCACGTTGCTCCCGAGCCGCAAGACCTGGGCGAGCCCAAAGCCCGCCGCGGTCCACATGGAGGAACGCGCTGCCTTCTTCTCCAGCTTCTGCGGCGTGGGGGGCTCCGACGCGACCGCTGGCGGCGCCCCGGAGTCCTCGTTCGGCGCCTCCGCCTTGGGGACGCTGGAGTCGTCGGAGGCCATCGGCGCTACTGGATCCTGGCGTTCTCGAGCGCGTTGACGCGCGTGGCCACGGCATCGCGCAGCGTGCGCGAGCGCAGCCGGCGCGACAGGTGCTCCGCCAGCCACAGCCCCGGACCCAGGTTGCGAATGCGCGCGCGGTTGTGGCGCACGCGGTCGTCGAGCTCGAGCAGCGCGGGCGACCAGGGCTTGTCGTCATAGGTGGGCGCGCCACTGAGCGCGTAGCCATGGCGCTCCAGCTGGTGCCCGGAGAAGCGCTCGAAGAGGGCGAGATCCCGCGGCGTCAGGGACTTGCGCCACTTGCCACCCTGCCCGGAGTCCACCGGCGAATAGGTCGTGTCCTCGTGGTAGCGCAGCATCGCCTCGTCGTAGTCGACTCCGAGGAACTCCGTCAGCCGCGCGAGCTGTCCCGTGGGATCGGCGATCAGATCCTCGAAGCGCAGCTCGATGCGGCGCTCCTCCTCGATGTCTTTCTTCGCGTGGTCCCACTCGATCAGGGCCGCGTTCCAGCGCTGGGCGGCGACGTAGGCGTTGCCGAGCCAGCCGAACTTGATCCAGGAGGCGGCCACGTCGCGGCCGTCACGCACGATGTGGATGAAGCGTGCCCGCGGCCACACCTGATTGGCGAGGGTGTAGTGGCGATGCACCTGCACCCCGACCCGGCTCGAGACCAGGCCGGGATCCTTCTGCACGCGCATGTCCGCCAGGAAGCGCCGCGCCTGCCCGGCAAAGTCGAGCGAGCGGTCGATCTCCAGCCCGTGGTGCAGAAAGTGCCGATTCGTCCGCAGCCAGGCGTAGTAGTCCTCGAGGGGCGGCGCCGCGACCCCAGGCATGAAGTCCCAGACCCACTCGAATTCCCCGGCGAAGCTGATGGCGGGGTGGTGGTCGAGCATCAGGGAGAGCAGCGTCGTGCCCGAGCGGGTCGTGCCGACCAGCAAGACGGGCTCCTCGATCAACGGTGCCGGACCCTCGGACTTCGACATCTGACCCCCTGCGGGTGGCGGACTGTAGCACAAAGCTCGATTGGACGAGGGGCGAGCGGTGTATCATGAACGCCCTGTGCGCAGCCCATGATCTACGGCGGCAGACCGAATTTCTTCGCCACTCTCGTCCTCATCGCCGGGGGCTTGGTGGCGTTGTCACTCTTTCGCGGCAAGCGCCCCTACGAGGCAGCCGCGCTGGGACTGATCGGCTGCGCGATGTTCTTGCCCGAGAAGCTCGAGCTGGACCCGCCCCTGCTGCCCCCCTTCGACAAGGTCTCGATCCCGGCGCTGGGCACATTCGCGGGGGCGATGATCTGGGCCCGGGCCAAGCTTGCACGCGCCGGGGCGCTGCGCGGCGTGGACCTGCTCTTCGTGATCGCGCTGTGCATGAACGTCTTCACGGTGATCAACAACGGCGATCAGGTCCCCAACGCCTATCCGATGGGCAAGCCCCTGCCGCTGTTCGACATCTTCTCGCAGGCCGTGCGAGACATCCCGAGAATCTTCTTCCCGTTCTTCGTCGGGCGCGCCCTGCTGACCTCGCGCCGTGACCTGAACGACTTCATGCGCATCATGGTGATGGCCGGAGTGATCTACTCCTTCTTCGCCATGATCGAGCTCCGCCTCAGCCCCCAGCTGCACCGCTGGATCTACGGCTACCACCAGCACAACTTCGCCCAGACCATCCGCTCCGACGGCTACCGTCCGATGGTCTTCATGACCCACGGCCTCAACGCCTCGCGCTTCATGCTGATGACGCTGCTGGCAGCCACTGCGCTCTACAAGGCCAAGCAGAAGGTCTGGAATGTCTCCTGCGGCTGGTGGGTGATTTACCTCTCGATCATCCTGGTGCTCTGGAAGAGCACGGGCGCGACCCTGCTCGCGGCGGTGGTGGTGCCGATCATGATCCTGACCGGCTTCAAGAACCAGCTCCGCTTCGCCGTCCTGCTCGCCATGTTCGTGATCATCTACCCGGCGCTACGCACGGGCGGGATGATCCCGATCGAAGACATCCTGGACTGGGTCGCGGAGAACGTGGACCCGATGCGCGCGAAGTCCCTCGAGGATCGCTTCGAGCAGGAAGACGCGCTGCTCGGAAAGCTCGTCCAGAAGCCGCTGGCAGGCTGGGGCGGGGACGGTCGCTACAACATCTTCGACCCCATCACACGTGAGAAGCAGACGGTCGACCCCGAGTGGCTGCTGGTCTTCGGCAAACGGGGGCTGGTCGGCCTCGCCTGCCTGTGGGGCCTGTACCTCTTCCCGGTCTTCCTGTCCTACTTGCGCGCGGATCAGTGCCGCAAGGACGACGCCGCTGCCCTGGCCGGCTTTGCGGTCATCATCGCGGTCGTGACCTTCGACAACCTGCTCAATTCGACCGGCACCTTGCCGCAGTACTTCATGGCCGGCTCCCTGGTGGGTGCCGCCACCAACTTGCCCAGACAACGCCAGGCGGAGCGGCGCGCCGCACGCCGCGAGCGACTGCGCGCCGCGCACGAACCCGAACCGGAGCCCGAGGAGCGCGAGCCGGCTCCCGCGCAATAGCGTTGCGCCGCCGGATCTTTTCGTACAGAGTCAGCGCGCCTCGCAGGAGGCGGAGAGCGAGCGATGTGCGGAATCGCAGGGGTCGTGGGGAGACCGACAGCGGGTGATCCGTCCGCCGCCGTCGAGGCCATGAACCGGGCCCAGGCCCACCGCGGCCCCGACGACCAGGGCCTGTGGAAGTCCGAGCCGGGCGCCGACGGCGGACCGGTCGTGCTCGGCCACCGGCGCCTGTCGATCATCGACCTCAGCCCGGACGGGCACCAGCCGATGATCGACCCCCAGAGCGGCTGCGCGCTGGTCTTCAACGGGGAGGTCTACAACTTCGCCGAGCTGCGCGCCGAGCTCGAGGCCGCGGGCTGCTCCTTCCGCTCGCGCAGCGACACGGAGGTCGTGCTGCTGCTGCTCGCGCGCGAGGG
>JAPPOT010000599.1 GCA_028817855.1 Myxococcales bacterium | reverse complement strand
TCTCTGACCCTATTCTCCAGCGATGCGCATTAGGTATTGACCGTACTCGGTCTTTGCTAGTTTCTCCGCCTCGGCGAGCATGGTCTGCTTGTCGATCCAGCCCAGGCGGTAGGCGATCTCCTCCGGGCAGGCGATGCGCAGGCCCTGGCGGGACTGGATCGTCTGGACGAAACTCGCGGCCTGCATCAGGCCGTCGGGCGTGCCGGTGTCGAGCCAGGCCGTGCCGCGACCCATCACCTGCACATTGAGCGCGCTCTCGTCGAGGTAGAGGCGGTTGAGGTCGGTGATCTCGAGCTCGCCGCGCGGGGAGGGCTTCAGCGCCTTGGCCCGCGACACCACGCTGTCGTCGTAGAAATAGAGCCCCGTGACCGCGTAGTTGGAGCGCGGCTGCTTCGGCTTCTCCTCGATCCCGACCGCCTTGCCGTCGCCGTCGAACTCGACCACCCCGAAGGCCTCCGGGTTGCTCACGTAGTAGGCGAAGACGGTGGCGCCGGTCTTCTGCTGAGCGGCTTCCTGCAGCGAGTCCGGCAGGCCGTGGCCGTAGAACATGTTGTCGCCCAGAATCAGGGCGCAGGGGTCGCCGGCCACGAACTCCTCGCCGACCAGGAAGGCCTGGGCCAGGCCCTCGGGCTTGGGCTGGACGGCGTAGCTCAGCTTGATCCCCCAGCCGCTGCCATCGCCCAGCACGCGCTGGAAGAGGGCGCTGTCCTCCGGCGTCGTGATCACCAGGATGTCGCGGATGCCGGCCAGCATCAGCGTGGTGAGCGGATAGTAGATGAGCGGCTTGTCGTAGACCGGCAGCAGCTGCTTGCTGACGCCCCGTGTCAGCGGGTGCAGGCGCGTGCCGCTGCCGCCCGCGAGAATGATGCCCTTCTCGATCATGGCAATTCCCCGATCCCTACTTCTCTCACCCTAGCGCGCGGCCAGCCGGTCGCCGTAGTTGTCCTCGATCCACTTCAGGTACTCGCCGGAGCGCACCTGCTCCACCCACTGGGTGTTGTCCAGGTACCACTTGACGGTCTTGCGCATGCCGGACTCGAAGGTCTCGCTCGCGCGCCAGTCGCACTCCTCGGCGATACGCGTCGCGTCGATGGCGTAGCGGTGGTCGTGGCCAGGGCGGTCCTGCACGTAGGTGATCAGGCCCTTCAGCTCGTCGAGCGGTGCGCCGGTCTCGTCCGCGACGATGTCGATCAGGGCGTGGACCACGTCCACGTTGCGCTTCTCGCTGTTGCCACCGATGTTGTAGGTCTCGCCGAGCGTGCCGCGCTCGATCACCGCCCAGATGGCTTCGCAGTGATCGGTCACGTAGAGCCAGTCGCGGACGTTGAGGCCCTCGCCGTAGATCGGCAGCGGCTTGCGCTCGACTGCGTTGAGGATCATCAGCGGGATCAGCTTCTCCGGGAACTGGCGCGGCCCGTAGTTGTTGGAGCAGTTGGTCAGCTTGAAGGGCAGGTCATAGGTGCGGCCGTAGGCGCGCACGAGGTGGTCGCTGCTGGCCTTCGAGGCGGAGTAGGGGCTCGAGGGGTCGTAGCGGGTCTGCTCCGTGAAGAGCCCGGTATCGCCCAGCGAGCCGTAGACCTCGTCGGTCGAGACGTGGTGGAAGAGCGCGCCGTCCTTCGCCATCGAGTGCTTCTTGAAGCCCTCGAGCAGGTTGAAGGTCCCGAGCACGTTGGTCTGGATGAAGACCTCCGGCCCCAGGATGCTCTTGTCGACGTGGCTCTCGGCCGCCAGGTGAATCACAAGCGTGGGCTCGTGCTTGGCGTAGAGGGCCTCGACCGCCTCTCGGTCGGCGATGTCGACCACCTCGAGCGCGTAGTTGCCGAGCGCTTCGAGGTTCGACAGGCTCGCGGGATTGGCCGCGTACGTCAGCTTGTCGACGTTGACGAAGTGGTGGTCCGGATAGCGCGGGACCAGCAACTGCAGGAGATTGGAGCCGATGAAGCCAGCTCCGCCAGTAACAAAAACTTTCATGATCCGAGGCCCAAGCGAAAATCTGGCGGGACCCTAGCACGGGGCGCCAGCCGGCGACACAGGGCACGTTTGGCTCGAAATGGCCCCTTGGGGGCACTAGCATCACCGAGATGTCACGCGAGCCCCTTGTTGCCGTGGTCATGCCCGCCCACGACGCTGAGCGCTACCTGGAGGAGGCCCTCGACAGCGTGCTGGCGCAGACCTATTCGAACCTGGAGCTCGTGGTGGTGGACGACGGCTCGAGCGACTCGACCTGGTCCATCCTGGAGCGCTACGCGAGCCAGGACGCGCGCGTGCGCGCCTTCCGCAACGCGCACAACAGCGGGATCGTGGAGACCCGCAACCGCGCCTTCCGCGAGGCCAGCGACGACGCCGCCTACTTCGCCGTGCTCGACAGCGACGACGTCTGCATGCCCGAGCGTATCGCCCGACAGGTGGCCTTCCTCGAGGCCCACCCCGACCATGCCCTGGTGGGCGGCAACACCCTGATCATCGACGAGGGGTCGCGCGTCGTCGGCCAGCGCGTCTACCCCCAGAGCGCGGAGGCGATCCGCAAGGTCATCACCCGCTACAACCCCATCGCCCAGCCCACCGTCATGATCCGCCGCAGCGCCCTCGACGAGGTCGGTGTGTACGACGTCCGCTATCCGCGCTGCCAGGACTACGACCTGTGGCTGCGCATGGCCGCGCGCTTCCCCATCGCCAACCTGCCGGAGATGACCCTCAAGTACCGGATCAGCGGGACGCAAGGGAAGACGACCCATCTGAAGGAGAGCCTGCGCTACACGATCGAGCTCCAGCGCCGATGGCTCTTTCACCGTCGCTTCTTTCAGCCCGAGAACGTCGCCTACTGGGTCGCCGAGCACGGCCTGCTTGCGCTGCCCGATCGACTCACGCTGTGGCTCTTCAAGCGCGTCACCTACCGCCCGGCCGGATAGGCTCGCGCGCGTGCGCGTGCGCGGCAGGTCGCGGCCGAGCCCCGCCCGCGCGGCCTCTCTTGCACCGCCAGGACCGCTGGGCTATCCCCCACCGCGGGGCCTCTCGCGGAAGAACCGCAACGCCATGCACCGCTTCCCGCACTGGCTCCTGGGGGGCCTTCTCGACATCACCATCGCCGTCTTCGCCCTGTGGACGGTGTGCTGTCACGGCGTGGTGCTGGCGGGTGGCAATGGCCACCAGCTCTGGGCCGTCGCCATGCTGGTCTTCGGCTGCGCCGCGCTCGGCTGCGGGGTGTGGGTGTGGCGTCGTGCGCGGCGTCCCGCCGGCGCCGCATCGGCGCCAGAGTCCGTGGCGCCATCGGACGGCGGCGCGCAGTGGGCTGCACGGTCGCTCGCGCTGGCGGCCGTCGCGGGCATCTTCTGGGCGTTTCGCGCGCAGGTGAGCCAAGAGCTGCTGTGGGCGGCGATCGCCGCCTTTGCCGTGCTCTCGAGCGTATCGGTCCTGCGGCGCCCCGCCGGTGGCCTGCCATCGGCGTCGTCGTTCGGCATGGCAGAGGGCGCGGGTCTGCTGGGACTCGCCGTGCTGGGGGCGTGGGCTGCCGGCGCGATGGTGCTCCCCAACACCGACGACGTGCTCTACGTGGGCCTGGGGGTGGCGCTGGTGGATCAGCCGGCGGCCCCGCTGTTCCAGACCGACTTCCTGCACGGGGAGGATGCGCTGCCGGCGGTGTTCTACCGCGTGCACTCCTTCGAGCTGCTGGGCGGGACCCTGGGGCAGATCACCGGGATTCCCGTGCTCCACGTCATCCACCTGGGCATGTGCATGTTCGCTGGCTTTCTGCTGCCGCTCGCATGGGCGCGGCTCTTCCAGGTGTTGGACTCGCGCCGTTGGTTGCCGATGACCGCGGCGGTGGTCGCGCTCTTCCTTCTCGACGGAACCAACGAGCGCAGCGTGGCCATGCAGGCCTTCGCGCGCCTCTTCCAGGGCAAGGCCGTTCTGGCGTCGGTGTGCGTTCCGCTGATCGCCGCCTACGCGATCGAGCTCGCGAGCGCCCCGACGCCCGTGCGCTTCCTGCGCCTGCTCGGCGCGCAGATCTGCGGGATCGGGCTCAGCTCGACAGGGCTGTGGCTCGCGCCGGTGGTGGCCGCGGGCGCGCTGTGCGTGCCCTTCGAGCCGACCCGGCGTGCTCTCAAGGGCCTGGCCGCGGGCGCGGGCACGATGGTCTATCCCGCGGCCTGCGCGGTCTGGGTTCTCGGCCTCATGTCGGAGGCCTCCAGGATGCGCGAGCGAGCGGGACTGGCCGACGAGGCCGGTGAGCAGGACGCGCTGGAGGCGCAGCCCGCGCTGGAGCCGCAGGGCGCAGGCGTGGAGAGTGCGCGTAGCGCTTTCGATGCCGGTGCCGTGCACGACGTTCACAACGTCTTTTACAACTCCTTCGGGACCCCGGAGCTCGTGCTCTTCTACGCGGGCTGCCTGCTGCTCGCGTGGCCCCTGGCGCGCACGCCCCTGGCGCGGCGCTACGTGCTGGTCTTCGGTCTGGTCGGCGTGCTCTTTCTGCTCAACCCGATCTTCGTGGACTTCGTGAAGCGCACGGTGACGGGCCGGGCGACCTACTCGCGGGTGCTGTGGTTCCTGCCCTTCCCGGCGGCCTTCGCCCTCTGTGCCACGAGCCTGTGGCCGACCGTGGGTGGCTTGCGGAAGCGAGCACTGCCGATGCTGCTCTCGATCGGCGTGGTGTACGCGGCCCTCACCCAGCTACCGGAACGGAGCGTCCTGGCCGCAACGAAGGCGGAGACGATCCCGGGGCTCAAGGTCAAGCGTTCGGCGTACGAGGCCGCGCTCGCGGTGCGGGAGACGGTTCAGCACCCGGCCATCGTGGTGGCGCCCGCCCGCGTCGCGCTCGCGCTGCCGATGCTGGAGGACCATCCTTACGTGCTGATGACCAAGCCGAAGTTCTGGTCCCAGAGCGTGCAAGAGAGGCGCGCCCGGTTCTGGACGCGCCGCCGGTTGGAGTCGTATACGCCCCAGCTCAGCCGGAGCAATCGCAGCGTGTTGCTGTACAACCTGCGCATCTACCACGCGGACATGGTGGTGCTTCGGAAGAAGGCCGCCCGGACGCCGCGCTTGACCTCGACGCTGCATCGCATCGGGTTCCGGCACGTGCGCGACGTGGCCCACTACCACCTGTGGCTCAGGGACAAGAAGTGGGGGAAGCCCCGAAAGAAGAAGGGGCGTCGACGCTAGCTGGTCGACCGCTCGCATCATGCTCTCGTCGATGCCAATTGTGATAGGCTGCGCGCCGTCGATCCGATGGACCACCTGCTCTTCATAGGGAGCAACGTCTTTGCTTTCCTCGCATCGTGGTTCATGGCGCGCCTCCTCGTGCCACGAGCGACCGCCGGCGAGCGGGCGCTGCTCGTGGCGGCCGGCCTGCCCGTGGTCGTGCTGCTTCCCCTGAAGGCCCTCGGCGCGGTCGGGGCGCTGAACGCGAACGCGGCGACCGCGACGGTGGTGCTCCTCGCGGTGGGCCTGGGTGGGCTTGCGTGGCGCCGGCGCGATCAGGTCGAGCGCATCCAGAGCGAGCCCCTGCGGCCCCACGAGCTGGCGGTGGTCGGCGCGCTCGCGGCGCTGTGCGTGCTGCTGGCCACGGACTTGGGGGTGGGGCACCTGGTGCACACCTTCCGCTATCACTGGGACGACTACAGCTACCACGGGCCGATGCCAGCGCACTGGATCCAGCGTGGTGACCTCGGCCTCTCTCCCTACAACTATCACGCCTATTACCCGGGCAACGGGGAGCTCTTCGCGGCGTGGTTCCTGCTCCCGAGCTCCTACCTGAGCTACGCCGCGCTTGCGGGAGTCTTCTGGTTCGTCCTGGCTGCGCTCGCGGCTTTCCAGCTGGCGCGCAACCTGGGGAGCAGCGTGTACGGCGCGCTGGCGGCGGTGCTCGTGCTGCTCGTGAGCAAGCCCTTCGACGGGCAGGCGGGGTCCTTCGCGGCGGTGGATCTGGGGGCGGCCGCACTGGCTGCGAGTGCCATCGCGTTGGCGTGCGCGCCGGCGCGCGCGGCGACCGATGCCACGGACGCCACGACCATCTCGCGGGGCCGGCTGCTCTATGTCGGTGTGCTCATGGGCCTCGCCATCGGCTGCAAGGTGACCTACGCGCCGATCGCGGTGGTGACCTTCCTGTGGTTGCTGTGGGATCGACGCGTTGCGCTGGCCCGCATTCCGAGCGCGCTGCTGACGCTCGGCCTCGCCTGCGTCGCGGGCGGCTTCGTCTGGTACCTGCGCAACTGGATCATCACCGGCAACCCGCTCTTTCCGGCTGACATCCTCTTCTTCGAGGGGCCGCTGGATGCGGCGGCGCGCGAGCGCACGACGCTGCTCTTCCAGTGGAACGAGAAGCTGGATGACGCGGGCCGCGACAGGGCACTCAAGCAGCTGCTGAAGTGGCCGCCGGTGGTGGCCTACGGCGTGGTCGCGGGCTACGGGCTGTCGCTGTTGGCCGCGCTCTGGCCAGGGGCGTGGAAGGATCCGGTTGGGCGGCGGCGGCTCTTGCTGTGCATCGGAGGGCTGCTGATGCTCGCGGTGATCGTCGCCGGTCCGTTCTCCGGGACTGCCAACGCGAAGTTCGCCAAGCTCCAGATCCGCCTGCGCTTCTTCCTTCCGGTCGTGCTGCTCGGCATTCCGATGCTGATCCACTGGCTGGAGCAGGCACGCCCGCTTCGCGTCGGTCTCTCGGTGGCGGTTGCGGCCGCTGCCGTGATCGGGGCCGGCGCGCCCGTGGGGCTCGTCGCCATGGCGACGGCGGTGGGGCTTGCGCGCGGGCTGGCCGCCCCGCAGGTGCGCGAGCGCGTGCCTGCCTGGGCTGGGGGAGCGCTCGCGTTCGCGCTGTTGGTCGGCTGCGCCACGGCCGCCGATCGGGCGATGGTGGCGAAGCAGCCCCGGCGCGAGGCGCTTCAGCGCAAGGAGGTGAAGGCGTGGAACGTGCTCGATCACGTGCCGACCGGTGCGCGCGTGACCTGGTTCTCCTCCTTCGATCTCTACTAGTACCTGCGCGCGTTCGGTCCACGGCTCCAGCTCACGC